>JACMLW010000036.1 GCA_014379385.1 Phycisphaerales bacterium | reverse complement strand
TCACGCCGTCTCCGCCGCGATGGGCCGGCTTGCGCCCGGTGATGCCCTCCTGCTCAGCCCGGGGTGCGCCTCGTGGGATCAGTTCATCAACTTCGAGCAGCGCGGCGAGCTGTTTGCTTCGCTCGTGCGGGCCCAGGCAACCGCGCCGCTCGTATCAAGATCAATCGGTGCCGCGGCGGCAACGCGGGAGCAGCTCTGATGCGAGCGAGGTCATCCATTCGTTCCGTGCCGCGAACTGTCATCGGCCTCACGGGCCTCATTGCCGGATCGTTGCTGGTGCACGGGGGTTGTAATAAAAGAGAAGCGGTTGCCCCGCCCAATCCGCAGCCCGCCATGGCGCCGGCCGCGCCTGACGAGCCCGCCGCCGCGGCTGAGAATCTACCGATCGATCCGGTGCGAGCTGCCGATCCGATGCCCTCCGTCGAATCCGCATCGCAAGCGATGGTCGAGGCGTTCGCCGGCATCCGTGTTGACCGCCGCGCCCGCATCGTCGAGTTTGACGGTATCGTGTCGATCCATGCGCACGATCCGCTCGCGCCGCATGTCTACCTCGAACTCATCGCCTGCACGCCCGACACGCGCGAGCACGAAACGCTGGTGATGACGCAGGCCCAGGCCGCGCACATCCACGCCGCGCTCCTGCTCATCGGTCTCGAGCCGGGCAATCCGGGCTGGCTCTTCTTCGAGGGCGACAAGCTCAAGATCGTCGATCCGATCGGCCCGCGCGTCAGGATCACGCTCTCCTATACCAACGCCGCGGGGGAGAGCGTCACCGCCGATCCGCGCGAGTGGATCGAGAACGTCGCTACCGGCGAGCTCCTTGACGGCGGCGCCCGCGGGCCCGGATTCTGGGTCTTCGCGGGTTCGGTCATCGATGACCGTCCTGAATACAAGGGGTACGCGGCGCAGATGAGTGGCTCGCTCATCGGGCTGGCCACGTTTGCCTCCGAGACGCTCGCCTGGCATCGTGCCTTCAGCCCCGATGCGGATGTCGAAGAGCCGGTGTGGATCGCGCGGGCCGCCACCGTTCCGCCCGTCGGAACCGCCGTTACTGTGCGTATCGAGCCGGCGCAGAGATAGCCCGCAGCGCGGACCACGCGACCTCATCGGTAGAGCATGTTCAAGACGCGCTCACGTCCCTGCTCCACCACCGTCACGTCAAGGCGCCGCCCGTTGGTGAAGCCCTTCTCGGCCAGGGCCTGCAGCAGCTCCCGATAGTCGTTCACCGGGGTCTCATCAACCTTGGAGATGACCTGCCCCGGGCGGAATCCCGCCCGGTACGCATCCGACCCCGAGAGCATCTGACCGATCGCCAGTCCCCCATCCGTCTGCTCCGTGCTGACAAACCCGAACTCCGCGAGAGCCACCTGCGCCGCCTGCGCACCGACCTGGCTCTCCGCCTGCGATCCGAGCACAACATTCAGATCCACGGGCTTCCCATTGCGGAGCACGCGCATCTGCACCGTCTCCCCGGGGCGATGCACCGTGATGGTCTGCCGCAGCCCCGCCGTCGACGTGATGTCTCGACCGTTGAACTCGATCACCACGTCGTCCGCGAGCAGCCCGCCCTTCTCGGCCGGCTGGTCGGGCTCGACGCGCGTCACCACCGCACCCCTGGTCAGCCCCATGGCGCGCAGCCGCCCCATGTTCTCTTCCTCCATCGTCGGCAGCTCCACCCCCAGGTACCCCTTCGCCACCGTCCCCACCGTGATCAGCTGTTCCGCCACTGACTCGATCGTGTCCAGCGGGATCGCGAAGCTGATGCCCGACGATTGCCCAGCGCTCGCGTTGCCCCCCGGGTTCATCCCCGTCGCGATCGCCACGTTCATTCCCACCACCCGCCCTCGGATATCCACCAGCGGCCCACCCGAGTTCCCCGGGTTCACCGCGGCGTCGCTCTGCAGGAAGTTCGTATAACCGCCACCATCAACATTGGGGTCGCGCCCCAGCCCCGAGATGATCCCCTCGCTCATCGAGAACTTGAAGCCGAACGGCGATCCGAACGCGAACACCCGGTCCCCCTGTTCGACCTGCTGGCTGGTCGCGCGCCGCGATGGAAAGATCCCCTCGTCCGTCCGCGCCTTAAGCACCGCGATATCGGTGCTGCGGTCGAGGCCCACGATGTCCGCCTCCACGCTCCGGCCGTCAAAGAACTGCACCACCACCCGCGGCGCATCCCGCACCACGTGCGCGTTGGTCACGATGTGCCCCGCCTCGTCGTACACCCACCCGCTCCCTTGGCTCCGACGGCTCCAGCCGCGCTGCGTTCGGAAGTCCACCGCGATATGCACCACCGTCGGCTCCACCGCCCGCGCGATGCTCCGCACCGCGGTGTTCAGCCGTTCGAGAATGTTCTCCTCGTCAAGGCCCACCTGCGCCACATGTACGCTGGCCTCGGTGTTCGCAAACCCGATCCGGCGCACCGCCGCGGGCGCCGCGAACAGCGCCATCAGCATGGTCGCGCTCACGACAATGGCCGGCCCGTAGGAGACAATCTTTCGCATATCTCTTATACCCCCGGTGTCCGTGTGCGTTCAGCCTGCGGCCGGCGCACACCGCCACCGTTTCCAGATGGATACGTATGTACAGACGCGCCGGCGGGCCCCTTTCCGTCAGCGAGGGGCTGGGTGCCCTCCAGCTGCGCCGCCTCTCCCGGCCTCATCTTGTACGCCTGACCCCCCGTCGCCCGTTCGCCCACCCGCCTGACCCACTCAGCCGCCGCGCCTGTAATCTCATCTCCCAGCTGCGCCACCGGATCCGCAAACCGGGGAGGATGCTCAGTCATCCCCAAGAGATCCTGGACCACCAGCACCTGCCCATGACACCGTGGACCGGCCCCGATCCCGATCACCGGCACCCGCGTCCGATTCAGCACGAGCTCGGTCACCTCCGGCGGAACCGCCTCGATTAACAGCTGCCGGCACCCCGCGTCCTCGAGCGCCATCGCGTCGGCCACGATCTGGTTCGCCTCCGTCGCCGTGCGCCCCGCCGCCTTGTAGCCGCCCTCCAGCGTCGCAAGCTGCGGCCGGCTCCCGATGTGCCCGCAGATCGGCACCCCCGCGCGCGACATCCTGCCAATCACCGGCGCAAAGGATGCGTCCGCCTCGACCTTCACGATATCCGCCATCCCCTCCGTCAAAAACCGGCCGGCGTTGCGGATCGCAGTCCCCTCATCAGCCTGATAGCTCATGAACGGCATGTCCGCCATCACCACCCGGTCCGGTGCCCCGCGCTTCACGCCCGCCGTCAGCGCGATCAGCACCTCCAGCGGCATGTCGATCGTGCGCGAGAACCCCAGCACCATCTCGGCCGCCGTGTCGCCCACAAGCAGCACATGCACCCCGCCCCGCGACAGCCACCGCGCCATCGTTGCGTCATAGCACGTCAGGCAGGCAAAGGGCATCCCCGCCGCGGCCATCTCCTGGAGGGTCCGCAGCGTCACCGGATTCGTAGCGGCGCCGGGTGAGACCGGCCCCGATTGCGACCTGTCCGATTGCGACATGCCGAAAGGGTACGCGCCGCTCGCCCCCCGCGATCAGCGGGTGATCCACGCCGTCATCGCCCACAACATCAGGGCCGCCAGCGCCGCCGCTGTCACGATCGAGCGGACGACATGCCCTAGCGTGCTCAACCCGTTGCCCGCCGGGCGGCCCGACCCGACCATACGCACCCGTCCCTGTACCGCGGGGGTCAGCACCCCTTCACCCGAGCGAGCGCCATCCTGCACGATCGCAATGACGAGCGAGGCATCGAAGGGTCGGATCCCCAGCCGGGTGGCGATCGCACGCAGCGTCTCGCGCCGGTCCGGTGTGAGAATGGCGGCGCGGCCCCCCTGAAGCTGCTCGCCCACCCTGGCGGCGAAGATCGACCTCAGGTCATGGACCGATAACCCCGCCGATGCGCTGTTCTCTCGCTCCACCGCCCGCCGCGCCGCCTCCGCGCGCGTGGCGTCGGGCGTGTCGCTCTGGCGCGACAACCTCAGCACGGGCACAGCACCCGCGCCGACCAGACGCAACACCCCTCTTGGTTCAGCCGCTTGCATGGGTTTACCCACGGTATACGCACGTCGCGTGCCGATGATCATGCCGACAGGTTGCCCGCGATCGAGCTTCCACAGAAGTAGTAGACTGCATGAATCATCGAAGGACCGATAACAGCACGGCGACGCGCGGAGGCTTGGCGTGACCGATTCAATTAAACCGATCGCCAAGCCTGTTGAAGGACGGGGCGGGGCGTGGGGGGGCGCAAGTTTCCCGGTTTCCATCCCGACCGTGCTGGGTGATGCGGAGATTCTGGCTCGGCTTGAAACGGCCGCGAAGCGCGGCAAACTCCCCGGCTTTCACGCGGGTGGCGCCGGCGGTTCACTGTTCGTCGTCCGAGACTTTGGCCGGCCTTTCGAGAGCGAACTGCGGGCGCGCCGAGCAAGCGGTCATCAGATCGAACTCAACGTTGCCCTTCGGCCGATGGCGCCCTGGATCTTCATTGTGCTCTCGGTGTTGACGGTGTGGCCGGGGGTGTACTTCTTTGAGTCGTTCCTCGGGCTCTTCCCCGGATCCGCCGACTGGATGTGGTCGGGCTGGTGGTACATTCCCTTGGCCGTCGTGACGGGCGCGTGGGGCGTGTGGGCGGCGCTGCGGGGCTCAAAGCGATCCGGCGCGGCCGAGGGCGTGGAACTCGTCGAGAGAGTGCGTGGGGTGCTCGATCGCGCGGGCCTCGCGCCTGGCCCCGTGCCCTGATTCTTACTGCCCCTGCGCCTTGGAATACCCCACGGCGCCGTCGAAGGTGCGCAGCAGTTCGTAGGTGCTGATGAGGTAACGCTCGGCGAGGCGCGAGACGAGCGAGATCGCGTCGTGCTGGCCCGCGGCCATGCCGGGACGCAGCTCAAAGCGGGCGCGATAATAGTCGGTGACCTCCGTGTAGACGCTGCCGGATGGCCACACCTGGGTGCCGCGATTGGAGACGAATGTCAACATGAAGGGCGAGCCGTCGGCGCTCAGTGAGACCGCCGCGGCGAACTCGGCGGGTGGTGTCGGCGCCTGAACCTCGATGTAGATATCAGCGCCGCTGACCTGCGTCGTGCCGGCGGGTAGGGTGGGGGTGGTGCGGATCAACTGCGGAAACGGCGGGCGGGCGGGCGTGCGGCGGCTGGGTGCCGTGGCGTCGGGCACGAGCGTCGCGGGTGTCATGGTGGGAGAAGCGCCGAGCCGGTCGATGATCGCGCTGATGTACTGCCGCGAGCCAAGCGACGGCTGCGGCGGCCGGCCGGCAACCCCGCCGTGACCAAAGTCGCCCGTGTGAACACCCTGCTCGAGCGCCGTGAGCAGCGCGTTCTCGATGATCGCGGCGTGCCGGTACAGTCCCAGGTGGCGCAGCATCATCAGGCCGGAGAGCACCAGGGCCGTGGGATTGGCGATCCCTCTGCCCGCGATGTCGGGGGCCGTCCCATGCACGGCCTCGAAGATCGAGATGTGGCGGCCGATGTTGGCGCTGGGTGCGAAGCCAAGCCCGCCCACGAGGCCCGCCGCCAGGTCCGACACGATGTCGCCCTGCAGGTTCGGCAGGACGATCATCTGGTACTGCTGCGGCTTGAGGACAAGATTCATGCAGAGCGCATCGACGATCACGTCGCCGTGCTCGATCTGCGGGTGCTCCGCCGCGGCGGCCTTGAACCGCTCCAGGAAGAGACCGTCGGTCATCTTCATGATGTTGGCCTTGTGGCCGCAGTACACCTTCTTGATGCCGAGGTTGCGCGCCGTGGCGAAGGCGAAGCGGCAGACCTGGTCGCTGCCGGGAGCGGTGATGATGCGTTTGCACTGCACGCTGTCGGCGGTGAGCCGGTGCTCGACGCCGCCGTACGTGTCCTCGATATTCTCGCGGACGATATAGAAGTTCAGCGGGGTGCCGGCGCGTGAGAAGACCGTCTCGACGCCGGGGAGCGTGACAAAGTGCCGCAGGTTGGCGTACGTATTCCACAGCTTGCGCGCCGTGACGTTGACGGACTTGCCGCCGCCGCCCTTGGGCGTCTCGAACGGCCCCTTGAAGAGCACACCGCAGTCCTCGACGGTGCGGATGGCCTGGTCGGACATCCCGCGTGAGTTCCCCTTTGCAAACTCGGACGCCCCCATGTCGACGGGGATGAACTCGGCGAAGTCGAGCACGC
>JACMLW010000004.1 GCA_014379385.1 Phycisphaerales bacterium | reverse complement strand
CGCGAGATTGGTCACGCGCGACGGCCACGTGCTCGACGGCACCGGCCGCATCATCGCCGGCCCGATGTCGGCTGCCAGCGAGGGCGCGGGCGTGCTGGCGCGCCGCAGCGAGCTCACGACCCTTGAAGCCGAGCTCACCGACCTTCGCGTCGTCCTTGAAACCGAGCGGGCCACCCTCAAGGCCGTTGACGCCGAGGCCTCCGCCCACGCCGAGCAGGCCCGCACCCTCCGCACCTCCCTCGCCGCCGAGCAGCGAGCCCTCGTCGGCCACGAGGCCGCGCTCGAGCGCGCCGCGGCCGACATCGCACGCATCGAGCGCGAGCAGCGCACCGTCAACGATGAGCTCGCCCAACTCACTCGGCGCTGCGACACGCTCGATGCCGAGCAGACGCAGCTCAAGGAGCGCTCCGAGAAGCTCGGCCGCCTGCACGCCGAGCTCGCGCAGGCCGCCAACGAGATGGATGCGCAGATCAAGGCCGCGCAGTCCGAAGAGGCCGCGATCAGCGACAGGCTCACCTCGGACAAGGTCGAGGCCGGCAAGATCGGCGAGCAGCTCGGCACAGCCCGGCGCGAACGGTCGCGCCTCGAAGCCGGGGCCGACGAGGCCCGCCGCCGCATGGGCCACCTCGCCCAGCAGGTGCAGCAGCGCCAGGCCACGATCGCCGAGCATCACCGCATCATCGACGAGGCCGCCTCCGAGATCGCCGCGGCCAAGCTCGCCGGCGCGGCCGCCCGCGAAGGGCAATCCCGCTGCGCCACCCACCTGGCCGAACTCACCACCGCCGCCCACCAGCTCGGCGAACAACTCAATGCCGCTCGCCAGCATTCCGGCCACATCGAGCGCGACTGGCACAGCCTCGAAGTCGCACGGCGCGAGGTGGAAGTGAAGCGCGAGAATCTCGAGCAGCGCACCACCGAGGAACTCAATCTCGATCTCGCGTGGGACTATGCCGAGTACCGCCAGATGCTCGCCGATGGCGGCCTTGTCCCCTTCAACGCCGCGGCCGCCGAGAGCGAGGCCCTCTCCCTGCGTGAGCAGACTAAGAAGCTCGGCAACGTCAACCTCGACTCGATCGAGGAAGAGACCCAGCTCGAGGCCCGCAACGAGGACCTTGCCAAGCAGGTCGCCGATATCGACGAGGCGGTGGGCAAGCTCTCCGAGCTCATCACGCGGCTCAACGCCGCCAGCCTCACCCGCTTCAAGGAGGTTTTCGAGACCATCCAGAAGAACTTCGCCGGCCCCGAGGGCATGTTCCGCCAACTCTTCGGCGGCGGTCGCGCCGAGGTGAAGCTGATGGGCCTCGTCAAAGAGATCAACGGCGAGAAGGTCCACACCGACGAGACCGACTGGCTCGAGAGCGGCGTCGAGGTGATCGCCAAGCCACCGGGCAAGGAGCCGCGCAGCATCAACCAGCTCTCCGGCGGTGAGAAGACGATGACGGCGGTGGCGCTGCTCCTCTCGATCTTCCGCTCCAAGCCGAGCTGCTTCTGCGTGCTCGACGAGGTTGACGCCGCGCTGGACGACTCGAACGTTGATCGCTTCTGCAACGTCATCCGCCGCTTCCTCGACCAGAGCCACTTCATCGTCATCACCCACCATAAGCGCACCATGCAGGCCGCCGACCAGCTCTACGGCGTCACCATGCAGGAGCGCGGCGTCTCCAAGCGGGTCTCCGTCAAGCTCGACCAGGTCGGCAGCGACGGCCACATCGTCGAGAGCAAGCAGCAGGCGTCCGCGACGACTCCACCGAAGGTCATAGCGAACTCACTCCCACCGATAGAACCCGAGGACGAGCGCGAGCCGCAAACGAAGTCGCGCGCGGCCGCGGCGCGAGAGCTCCTCGAAGGCAAGATCAAGGTCGAAGGCACCATCGGCGACGGCCTGACGACGACCCGGCGCGCCCCGCGCCGAAAGGAACCGGTGGTAGTTGACGCGTCAGCGGGCAACGGCCATCCGAATGGGCATACCAACGGGCACGCATCGCACGGCGCCAATGGCCATTCCAACGGGCGCGCGAGCGACGCATCGAACGGTCACACCAACGGCCCCACAAACAGTGGTACCCGCGGCCACACGAACGGGCACGCCGCGGAGTCAGTTGTCGGTGCGCCTGCGGACGTCGCAGTCATCGCACCGGCCGCTATCGCCGCGACCGAGAAGCCCAGCACCCTGCTCCGCCGGGCGCTCGCCTCGATGCGCAGCGGCGAGGTGGCCGAGGCCATCGAGCCAATGGTGTAGTGGAATCGCGGCAGGTGCCGGTGAGTTGTCGCTTGCCGCTCGCTGAGCGAAGTGGCGTGGCTACGCGGTGGACCGGAGCGCGCCGAAGCCGGCGCAGCGGAACACCTGATAGAGCTTCCCTCGTTTCCGTTCCTTGATCACGGAGACCCCCATGCGCGTCGGCCTGCTCCTGCTCCCGTTCCTCATCGGCGCCATGATCCCCTTCCAGACCGCTTTCAACAACCGCTTGGGGCGCGGCCTGGGCTCCTACCTCCAAGCCGCGGCCATCAGCTTCATTGTGGGCACAACCGCCCTGCTCATCGTGCTGCCGTTCACCACCCGCTGGCCCGGGGCCGCGAAGGTCGCCGCGATCCCGTGGTGGGCATGGCTCGGCGGCGTGCTCGGGGCGACATTCGTCGCCGCCATCACCGCGCTTCGTTCACACCTCGCCATGAGCGAGCTGATCATCCTGGTAATCGCCGGCCAGATCGCCGCGTCGCTCGCGCTCGACCACTTCGGCCTTCTCGGTTCGGAGCGCCGGCCCGTCGCCCCCTCCCACCTCCTCGGTGTGCTCCTCGTGCTCGCGGGCGCATCGCTCGTCACTCGCGGCAGGTAAGTGGCGCTACATCGCACACTCGACCCGCGCGTAGAAGAGGGGTTCTCAAGAACCCCTCTTTCATCCAGCGTGTCGCTGTCCTGACGAACTTACGACTCGCGGTCGTGCCCGGCGACCTTGACGAGTTTGTTGTACAGACCCAGGATCAGGAACGTCGGAGCCCACTGGCCCACGAAGTTCGATCGCTCCTTCTGGCCCGCCACGTGCAGCGCCAGCGACCCGATGATCGAAGCGCCCGCGGCCCACAAGAAAATATCCGACGGCAGCTTGGCCGTCTGGTCCTCGATCATCCTTGCGACGCGTCCCTCGGTGTGATGGGCCGTATCGTACGCCTCGTGCGTGGCTTCCAGCATGTGTTTGTCCTTTCGGTAATGACTACCGCGTAGCCCGCCTGTATTCGTCCCCGCGTCCACGCCCGATGATTCGAACTCGGCCCCAAAACCAAACCTCCCCAGCGGGCTACAGAGCCACCCCCGCAAGTCTGCCACGGCCTTCCGCCGCGCACAGTAGAACCCTGCCCCGTTGACCACCATTGCACGCGATGCGCCGCGCAAGCACGTCAGGCCGGTTCGGTTGGCGCGCGTTCGTCCGGCCGCTCTGCCGGACGATCATCGCGATCACGTCAACCTCGCCCCTGCGCGCGACATTCGAGCGACCCCGCGTCAGCACGCTCAGCAGCACCGGCACACCGCCGAAGAAACAGACAATCACCGTCGCGGCGGTCATCACCCACGCTGTCCAGAAATCAAAGACGAGGAAGATCGTGACCAGCACGGCCGCATCGCCATCGCAATTATCGCGAGCGCCACTTTCACGGCCGGCTGACCGCTGAATGACCCAGAGCATCGTCACGCGCTCAGCGTAGCGACGATTCACGAGTCGTTACTTCTTCTTCTCGAGCCGCCGGGCACCTTGTCCGGTGGGTTGCTGGTGCCCGACCCGCTGGGAGCGCCCGCCCCGCCCTGCCCGCTGCTGCTCGAACCCGAGTGCTCGGCACCCGACTTCGTCGAGCGCGAATGCGATGATGAAGCGCCAGGGGAATCCGACGGCTGGTTGCGCTTGGCGCTGGTGGTACGACGCGCCACGTTCGCGGCGTTCATGTTCATCTGTCGTGAACCCTTGGTATCGCCCATGTCGAGTTTCTCCGGGATTGACCCCCGCCCCCGTCCTTCAACCCTCAACTACTACATGCCCCTTTCCTCCCGGCCCCTAGGGCCTGGTCCGCAAGCCTGCACCGCCAGAATGCTCAAAAAAAGCGCCCCGGCCAGATCGACCGGGGCGCCTTGAAGAGTCCGAGTTGGGCCAACAGTTTCTTAGCGACGACGACGCAGGCCAAGGCCCGCGGCGAGCGCCATCAGGGCAGCGGCTCCGGGCGCCGGGACCAGGAACAACTGGCCTCGAACCGCGCCGCCCGGGAACTGCGAGTTATGCACATTCACATAGAAGCCCGCAGGATTGGCGACGACATTGGTCAGATCCGGGTCGGACACGCCGGAGCCGGAAAGCTGGGCGCTGAAGTCAACCACGACCGGCCCGGCAACACCGGCGGGGGCTTGATGGATGTGGTCGGCCGAAATCGGGAGCAGGATGTTGGCGACGACAATATCCCAACTCACCGTCGGGATCGGGGTACCCGTGTCAATGAAGACGTCGGCGATGCCGGAGCCGTCTGGATCGCCCGGGTTAGGCGCCTCGTTCGCGCCATTGAGCAGCGCACGAAAGTGTAAAATATCCGCGCTGGCCACGGTGGTGAGCACCAGTATGGCGCCAGCCGCGGCGAACGCATTTGCGGTCTTCATGAGCCTTACTCCTTCTCAAACAAATGGAAATCGCTCCCCGACCGGAACAGTCGGCCAGCAATCTTGGCCGCTCGGGGGACACCTGTACCCACTCTACTCTGGAACTGGGGGAGGTCCAATAAAAATATGGACCTCGTTGGTCCAGGTCGGTCTCGTCCGCCCGAACTTCCATCGCGACCGAACCCCCGCCGCACCGATATCGTTCCATGTGTTAATGTGGCCGTTTCTCACCCTGGCGCTCGTTTGGAACCCTCAGCCCATGGCAAGTCCGCCGGTGCTGCCCGCGCCAACAGTTGCGCCGATCCCCGAGCCGCATGTTTTGAGCTTCGAGCCTCCGCCCTCCTCTGCGAGCGACCCCGCGTCGGTCGCGGACACCTCGCCGCCATCGACCGGCTCATTGGATCCAAGTGCTCGGCTCGCCACCCTCTCGTTCCGAAAGGGCGGATCGATCTCGCTCGCTCAGAGCGTCGGGATCGAGCTTGGCGTTGCCGGTTTTGACCCGCTGATCCAAGGAGGTCTTGGTTCGGCATCGTTGAGCGGACTGAGCGAACGCGGCGTGGCTGCGGGCTCGGTGGATGTCTACGACCTCTCGCTCGATTGGCGAGCGCTCCGTACCGGTCCGCTCTCCTTCTCTGTGCTTGGCGGGGTCCGAGCACTCGGCTACGACGTGCTCACGAACCCCGAGGGCGATGGCTCCCGGTCACGGCAGAGTGATTTTACACCAATACCAGTTGCCGGTGGCGGTATTCGGTGGGACGTCGGGAGTCATGTGTTCATCCGGGGCCGCGGCGTGGGGCATGCCAACGACGAGGATGGTTCATTCCTCGATCTCTCCCTCGAAACCGGGATCGATATTACTCGTTTGACCCAGCTTTCAGTGGGGTATCAGCACCTTCGCGCGGCATCGGCCCGCGGCCCGATGGACGCCTCGGTCGAGCGCGATGCGCTCCTCCTGCAGTTCCGCATCCGGTATTAGCCGTACGCGGTCGGCATTGCTGCTCTCCCGTTGCCGCCGCGCGACCCCCCAAGCTGTCCATTTTTTGATTCGCTTCCCCGCGACTTGACTTGGGGGGCCGGGTATAGTTTTGATCAAGCGGGCCCCGAGCCAGAAGGCTCGGGGCACTGCCCGCGTGTTCAGGACCTGTGCAGATCTCGCCCGAGTGTCGGCTCTGGTTCGGTGATTTCAGGAACGATTGCTCGGGCAAGGACTGGTGCAGGTTATGAAGCTTTACGTTGGCAATCTCCCTTTCAGCATGACGGATAACGAGCTTCGTGAGGCGTTCGGCGCCCACGGGAACGTTGATTCCGCCTCGGTGGTCATGGACCGCGAGACCGGCCGCTCCCGCGGCTTTGGTTTCGTCGAGATGACTAACGACCAGGAAGCCCGCGCGGCGATCGAGGCCATGAACGGCCAGAGCATGGGCGGTCGTGCCCTGGTCGTCAATGAGGCGCGCCCCCGTGAGGATCGCGGCTTCGGCGGTGGTGGAAGTGGCGGCGGTGGTGGCGGTCGCGGTGGCTTCGGAGGCGGCGGCGGTGGCCGCGGCGGCCGTGGCGG
>JACMLW010000003.1 GCA_014379385.1 Phycisphaerales bacterium | reverse complement strand
GGCCGATCACTCGTTAGCGGAAGAGGTTGGTGACGTCGTTGAAGGTGACGATGAGAAACATCACGACGATGAAGCCCAGTCCCGCCATAGTGAGGGAGTTCTGCACCACGACCGAGACCGGTTTGCCGACGATTCGCTCGTAGAGCAGCATGAGGAAGTGACCACCATCGGCGATGGGGATCGGCAGGAAGTTCACGACGGCGAGGTTGACGCTGACCATCGCGAGGAAGAAGAGCAACCAGATATACCCGCGCTGCGCGACGATGGCGCCCATATGGGCGATGCCGACAGGGCCCTTGAGGTGCTCGACTTTGACGGAGCCCTGGGCGAGCCGGACAAACGTGAGATAGGTGGTGAGGATGATGCGGCGCGTCTCGTGAAGGCCAACGCCCATGGCCGCGAGGGGGTTCTTCTCCTGCAGCACGATCTCCTCTGGCTCGAAGACCTCGCCGGGGATGGGGCTGTCCCACGAAAGGCCGCGAAGCAAAGCGAACTCGGCGGCGGGGATCAGCCATTCGATCGTGTGAGATTGTCCCGCCGGGTCCACATACGTCAGTGGCACCGATACGGGCGCACCGCCTGTGGTGGTGACAGCTCGTGCTTTGATCGCCTCGCGGAGCTCGAAGAGCGTGGACACGGGCGAACCGCTCACGGCCGTGATCGTGCTGCCGGGCGGGATGCCGAGCGACGCGCCCGAGGGGGGGACTTCGGCATCGTACGGAACGAGTGGTGGCCAGCCTGCGACGAGCAGCCGACCGGGGCTGTCATCGCGCGGTGTGAACCCGATGGTGCCGTCCGCGTTGACGCGCACCGGGCCGAGCGGAACGAGTTGCGGCTCGCTTCCGGCGCGTGCATCACCACCTCGGCGGAGCACGGTGATTGAAACCGTGCCGCCCGACTGCGACCGGATCTGGGCCATTCCCTCGACGATGCTCGGCCACTGTGCGTCGCCGATCGATGCGAACACATCGCCGGACATGAGCTTGTTTGTTGTGGCGTTGTCCCGGACATCGCCGACCATCATGACTGGAACGATGCCCAGTACGTGGTCGATCGCGGCGAGAGTGCCCGCATCGTCAAGCCGGAACGCGATGGCCTGCATCGCTGGGCGGGGCAGGAGGGTGAGCTGGAGCGAGTCGGCGCCGCCCGAGAACGTGACGGTGAACGGGTTGCCGCCGGACGCGGCGGCGGCGATGGCAAGGTCGGCGTAGCGGTGCGCGGGCTCGCGGTTGACGTGCGTGAGGGTCATGCCGGGGCGGACACCGACAAGACCGAGACGCTCCATGGTGGCGTCAAAGACCTTGGTCGAACCGACGATCGAGACGAGCGTGTTCGAGTAACCGGGGCCGACGCCGAGCTGCAGGGTCTTTGAAAGGGGGTCGAGGCGCGGCGTGATCGAGAACTCGAGCGGCGTCGCGACGTGCGGGCGTTCGACGGTCATGGCGAGGGCACGCCCGGGGCGCGCCATGAGCGATGCGAGCGAGACATCCTTGAACGATTGGGCCGGTCGGCCACCGATGCTGGTGATGAGGTCGCCGGGCTTCAGGCCGGGATCGGTGATGCCGGCCTGCGCTGCGTTGAGCGCGACGGCCGTTGCGCCGGGGGTGCCGGGCGCGGTAAAGCCGACGCGTGCGGGCTCGATGCGCAGCCCCACGGCGTACACGATGATGAAGAGCAGAGCGGCGAGAAGGATGTTCATCAGCACGCCCGCGGAGATGACAACCATCCGCTTCCAGATGGGGGCGCTGGAGAACGAGTCGGGGGCGCTGCTGGTGGCGGTGGGGTTCACATCCTCCTGGCCGAGCATCTTGACGTAGCCGCCGAACGGCAGGGAGTTGAAGCGGTATTCGGTGGGGCTGATTGACCCCGGCAGAGCAGGGCGAGCAATGGGGGCGTGAGGACCGGCGTCCGGGGCGAAGGAATCGTCGGTCGCTGCGAGAGCCTTCGTGCGCTGCTCGTACTCCCGCTCGCTCGAGCCCTGGCGCCACCCCAACCCGCGCCGGTAAGAGACGAGGGCGGGGCCGAATCCAACGGCGAACGCGAGGACACGGATGCCGGCCCACCGGGCGGCGAGGAAGTGCCCGAGTTCGTGCGCGATGATGATGAGACTGAAACCGATGAAGACGAGGAGCACGTCGAAGACGGCCACGGCGCCGATCAATGGTTGAATACTGGAAAGTGAGAGGGGCATGTCGGTGGATCGTATGTGAACGGCGCGGCCCGGAGTCGGCCCGTGCTCGACCGGAACGAAAAAGGCCCGCGCGGGCGGGCCTGTCGGGGTTGTGGGTCAGTCAGCGATTACTTGCTGGAGTACTTCACGCCGCAGCCGTAGGGCTTGGTCTCGGCGGTGGTGACGGCCTTACCGGCCAGCAGCTCGTCGAGCGCGGCCTTGGCGTAGTTCACCTTGCCGTCCTTTTTCTGGTTGTCGATCGCGCCGGCGTAGGCGAGCACGCCATCCTTGTTGACGATGTAGACGTGCGGGGTGGTCTTGGCGCCGTACATGTGGCCGACCGCGCCCTCAGCGTCGAGCAGGATCGGATACTCGATCCCGTACTCCTTGCGGGACTCGGCGTTGCGCTCCTTGCCGAAGCCCTGCTTGCCCTCGGCGCTCGAGTTGATGGCGACGACCATCACGCCCTTGCTGCTGTAGTTGGTGTGGAGCTCGTTGAAGGTTTTTGCGTCCTTGTGATGCGCAACGATCACCGGACAATCGGGGTTGTACCACTCGAGCACGACGATTTTGCCGGCCTTGGTCGCGTCGGAGAGCTTCCAGGACTTACCGTCAACGTCGGTCAGCGTGAAATCCGGAGCCTTCTCGCCGACCTTGGCGGTGACCTTGGCATGGTCTTTGTGCGCGGCCGAATCCTTGGGCGCATCCTTGGGTGGCTCATAAGCCGCCGCGCCGAGGGCGAGACCGCCAATAGCCATGAGAGCGAGAAGCGATTTGCCGGACTTAGTCATTCGAGGTCTCCAGAATCGGCGAGGGGAAATGCCCTGCTTACCGGCGACACGCCGGTGCTTTCGCTGGCACTTGCAGGAGCGGGGCCACCCTGTCGCGAGTGGGTGAGGGGATACAAGAGAGCAGGAACCTGATCCTATCTACTACCGCTGGGGGGCGGTGTCGTTGTGGAATTATCGCGAGGAACGGGAAGATCAACCGCGTAAAGCATTGTCGTGGAAGGAGATGCGGCGTCGCGAGGCCAAAGTTCAAGGACGCCGCGAACGCGGGGCGATGAGCCCGCGCCGCTTGGCCAATCAAGATTGAGGGCGAGTGTGTCGCCCATCGCCTCTCCCTGCGTCACCGCATCGGCCAGGGGGACGCCGTCGTTCCCGGCGTAGAAAGCGAGTTTCTTGGCGTCTGCGGCGCGGATGATCAGCCGATCCTCGCTCCATTCGAGCTTCGGGGCGCTGGCATCCATTGGCCATTGGCGCGGCAGGCGGTTACGGGCCTGGGCGAAAAGCGTCTTGACATCGCTCGACAGGACAACGTCCTGCCCTGCCGACAGGATGGGTAGTGCTAACGACAGAGTTGCCTCGCCGCCGACGCACACGTCCTTACACACGAGCCACTCGAGGTCGGCCTTGATCTCGGCTGTGGAGCCGGTGGCGACCATCGTCGAGGCCTGGAGGGGGATCAACAGTGTGACCCGATCCTCATACACGTAATCCAACATCGGCCCGGGCACGACCAGTCGCTTGGGTGCGGGCCACTGTACCGGTCCGGCGGTAAAGCCTTCCGGCAGCTTGAGTTTGATCCGTGGAGGGAGGCCGGAATCGCTCTGGCCATCCCAATACAGGTGCCAATGCTCGTCGATCTCGAACGTGACACCAAGAGTGGTGGCTTGCCCGGCAATGATTGCGGAGTGTTCGCTGATCAGACGCGCCCGCGCGTGTGGTTGATCGTGCTTCCTGGGCCCCGTTGTGCTGGGCCCCGTTGTGCTCGTTTGAGTGGGGGGGGAACCGGCCGGCATCTTCCAACATAGGTGTGCAGCGTCCCACCCACCCATCCAAGAGGACATGGGAGAAACCACACCAGCGGCCAGTACCACTGCCACGACAGGGATGTACAACTCTGGACTCTCCTCTTGGGGTGATCGCGAACGGGATTGCTACGGGGTGGGCGTGGCGGGGGTTCGCCCGGTCGTGGTATGCTCACCGGATGAATTTGATTCAGGCAGAACGGTCAGGATGGCGCGACATTGCCGTCAGGCTGCTTGTGGCGGGCGTGGTCGTGGCGGCAGGGTGCGGAATACTCGGGTGTGAATCATCGGTCAGCGATGCCGAGATCGAGTTTGTCGGGCTGGGCGAAGTGAGGGCGCTGGCGGGCAGCGACGACCCGAAAGCGGTGCTGTTCATCGACCCGCGGCCGCCGGCGGCGTTTGGGCGCGGGCACATTCCCGGGGCCCGGAACTATCAGTTATCGCGATTCAAGAGTGTGAAAGGGGAGACCGAACCCGAGATCGACAAGTTCAAGACGCTCGTGGTCTACGGCGACGACCCCGGCAGCGGCTCGGCCCGGGGCATGGCTAAGCGTCTGATGACGACCGGGTATGACCCGGTGTTACTCTTCAGCGGAGGGATGCTTGAGTGGGAGCGCGCGGGGCTTCCGGTGGAGCGCGATCCGGGTGCTCCGGGCGCGGAGCCCACGGAAGGCAAGGCGCCGGCGGAAGGTGCGGCCAGGCCGTAGGGAGTGTTCGCGAGCGCTCTGAGAGCGGCGCAACTCAAATGTGTACATGGTGCGCGCCCCGTTGCGCGGGTGAACCCTTTGTTCAAGAGGAGAGACACAATGACAACGATGAGCGCAGCGAGGCAGAGCACCGAAGTCTCCTCGACCAACGTTCCAGGGCCGGTGCATAAGCGGACCTACCGCAACATCATCGAGTGCGTGGGGAACACGCGCCTGGTCAGGCTCAACCGCGTGATCCCCGCGGGCGGCGCCGAGGTGTTGCTGAAACTCGAGTTTGACAACCCGCTGGCGAGCGTGAAGGACCGGATCGGGTTCGCGATGATCGAGGCCGCGCAGAATACCGGGAAGATCCGCCCTCGTTCGGCGGACGGGAGCGAGCCGGGGACGCTGATCATCGAGCCGACGAGCGGGAACACGGGGATTGCGCTCGCGTTCGTGTGCGCCGCGAAGGGCTACCGGCTGACGCTGACGATGCCCGAGTCCATGAGCCTGGAGCGCCGGGCGCTGCTGAAGCACCTGGGCGCGCAGCTCGTGCTGACGCCCGCCGACAAGGGCATGAAGGGCGCCATCGCAAAGGCGCAGGAACTGGTCGAGCAGAACCCGGGCTCGTACATGCCCCAGCAGTTTGATAATCCATCCAACCCCGCCATCCACGAGGCGACCACGGGCCCCGAGATCTGGGCCGACACCGGCGGCAAGGTGGACTGCATTGTCTCGGGGGTGGGCACCGGCGGCACGATCACCGGCGTGACACGGTACATCCGCCGTTTCAACCCGGACTTCAAGGCGATCGCGGGCGAGCCCGCGGCGAGCCCGGTGATCAGCGGCGGGCAGCCCGGCCTGCACAAGATCCAGGGGATGGGTGCGGGGTTCGTGCCCAAGAACCTTGATACCTCGCTGCTCAGCGGCGTTGAGCTCGTCAGCAATGACGATGCGTTCGCGTGGGCGAAGCGGCTCGCCAAGGAAGAGGGCATCCTCGCGGGCATCAGCACTGGCGCGAACGTGTGCATCGCGGCGCGTGTCGCGGCCCGGCCCGAGTTCAAGGGCAAGCGGATCGTGACGATCGCGTGCTCGTTTGGCGAGCGGTATCTTTCAACCGCGCTGTTCGCGGAGGCCACTGCCTGATGGCCGGTCGCGACGTACGCTTGCGCCGCTCACACGCGAATACTTGATGCGAGTCGTACTTGTCAACTGGGCCAGGATCTGGGATGGAGCCTCGGTCGGGGGCGGCGTCAACGGGTATTGCCAGTCGCTGGCGCTGGCGCTGCGCGAGCGCGGCCACGACGTCGTCTCTGTGATGGGAGGCACCACGCATGTGACAGAGCCGGCCGGCTGTTTCGTGCGCCGCCACGACGACTGGCTTGGTGTGCGCGTCTTCGAGTTCATCAACTCGTCGGTGCTGGCGCCGTCGATCCAGCAGTTCTCGGAGCCCATGGGCGAGGTGAGTGCGCCGGAACTCGAGCGGGAGTTTGATCGGTTGCTGGAGATGCTCCGGCCCGACGTGGTGCATTTCAACAACATCGAGGGATTCTCGATCGGGTGCGTGGACCGGGCGCGCGAGCGGGGCTGCCGCGTCGTATTCAGCCTGCACAACTACCACACGATCTGCCCGCAGGTGTACCTGATGCAGCGCCATCGCGAGGTGTGCTTTGACTACGACAACGGGCACAACTGCGAGACCTGCATCGACGTGCCCACGAGGGAGCAGCAGCGGCAGGAGCGGATCGAAAGCTACTTGAAGGAGGTTGGCTGGAAGCCGCCGGCGGCGCCGACGACGGCAGCGCATCGAAGGCGCGAGGCGTATCTTCGGTGGCGCGATGCGATCGGTTGGGTGCCACAAGCCATCACAGGAGCGATGTTGCACGCCCGCGAACTCTTGGGGCCTCGCCCCGATTCGCAGCCGGAGCCGTGCCCGGTTCCATTGCCCGGCCATTCAGTGAGTTCGGCCCAGGACGTTATTGCGCCCGCCCTCGTGCCCGCCACGTTGAGTGTCGTGGGGACCGTCGTGGGTTCGAGGGCAACGGCCGGTTCGCTGAGCTCAGATGCTTCGGCGGATACGCGCGGGACAACGCGGCAGGTGCTCGGCGAAGTGGGCGGTAGACCAACGCCGGATCGGATCGGGCCAGAATACCGGCCGCTGCTCAACCTTGTCACGGTCGAACCGCCGAGCGACAAGCCGCTCAACGAGTACGGGAAGCGGCGGCTGGCGATGGTCGAGATGCTGAACCGGTGCGATCGGGCGCTCGCGGTCTCCGACTTCGTGCGGCGCAAGTTCGAGGCGATGGGTGTGGACGCGCGGGTTGTCCGTACGCAGCCGATCGGCTCGCGCATCACGCGCGTGGTTGAGTTGTCGCGCGAGTTGGTGTTCGATCCTCCCGTGTTCGATCGTGAGCGGCCGCGCCCGGTGCGGATCGTGTTCATGGGGTACAACCACTACTACAAGGGGCTGCAGGTGCTTGCCGACGCGCTCGGGCTGCTGACGCCCGACGAGCTCTCGCGGATCGAGCTTTCCATCCATGCGCTTGATGGACAGGCCATCGAGCACGTCTTTCGACGGATGGAGCCGCGCCTCGCGAAGCTCGTGTTCGTTCCGGGGTATACATTCCACGACATCCCTTGGATGCTCGGAGGGAAAGACCTGGGGATCGTGTGCTCGGTGTGGTGGGACAATGGGCCGCAGACCGTGTTCGAGTTCATGGGGTGCGGGGTGCCGGTGCTCGGCGCCGCGGTGGGGGGCATCCCGGATTTCATCCGGGATGGGCACGACGGCCTGCTCTTCCGGGGCAATGACCGTGACCATTTGGCGGCGCGGCTGCGAGAGATCGTGTACGAGCCATGGCTACTCGAGCGGTTGCGTTCGAATGTCAGGCCTCCCAAGGGCATGACGGACCATGCCGCCGAGATCGAGGCCGTGTATCAGGGGGTCGATCCGGGGAATGCCGAGCCCGCGACTCCCCCCGAGGACGCCCTGCGGGTGGGGCTTGGCAGCGGAGGGATGTGAGGGGTGGGGGGTGGGGGGTGGGGGTCTTGGGGGCGCGGCGCTACACTGCGTTCCCTTCTCGGAAACCGCCCGCACGTGACGAATCAACCGCACACCAGCCAGTCCATTTCGCTCAATGGGACGCACCATCCGGGCACCGCGTATGGCGCCAATGGTGCTCCGTCTCCGGGGTCGCAGGCGGCGCAGACGGGGCTGGAACAGGGCGGCGAACGATCAACCGCCGATGGCGGGCAGGCGCCCGTGGTCGCCGTGCTGATGGTGACCTGGAATCGCAAGCAGCTCGTCAGCGCGGTGGTCGAGGCGCTCTCGCGCCAGACATTCCCACGCGAGCGGATGCACCTGGTTATTACGGATAACGCTTCGACGGACGGCACGCTCGAGTTTCTCGCGGAGCGATGGCGGGCCGACGCGATCGTGCAGAACCCGACCGACAAGGCGCACGAGCCCGCGTTCGGGGATCTGGTGCGTTGGAGTACGACGAACGCGGGTGGGTTCGGTTCGCTCACGCTGATCCGCAATCATCACAACATGGGTGGATGCGGCGGGTTCAATACCGGGCTGGCGTACGTTGAGCACGCGATGGCACGGGCGGCGGCGCCGAGGGCCCGAGCGAGTGGACCCGGCGGCGCGCCGGACTTCGTATGGCTCGTGGACGACGACATCGACCTGCCGGTCGATGCGCTCGAGCAGTTGGCGAACGCCGCGGCGGCCGACCCGCAGGTGGGGATTGTCGGCTCACGCACGGTGAACATCGCCGACCGCACAGGGACGATCGAGACGACGATTTACTACGACCGCCAGACGGGGCGCATGGCGGACCATGCGCCGCCGCATCATCCGCTGCACGCCTCGCACGAGTCGTGGGCGGCGACTACCGGGGGGCCGAAGGGGCCGGGTCCGTTCAGCGGGATACGGCCGGTCGATGTGGTCTCCGCATGCAGCCTGCTCGCGCGGTGGAGCGCCGTCGAAAAGGTCGGGTTCTGGGACTGGCGGTACTTCATCTACTGCGACGATGCAGACTGGTGCCTGCGTTTCGCCAAGGCGGGATACAAGGTGACCCTGAACCTTGATGCCGTCGTGTACCACACGCCCTGGAACCTGAAGCTCACGCCGGCGAGGCTTTACTATGCGCAGCGCAACGCGCTCTGGATGATGCAGAAGGTGCTCCCTCGCGATGACCTTCGGCGCGTGACTTGGCAGCAGATGCGGTCGATCCTGATCGATTCGATCTACGCCGCGGCCCACCGCAGGCTCTTCCACGCCGAGGTGATCCGCACAACGGTGCATGACGTGACGATCGGGCGTGCGGGGAAGACCGGGAGCGATGGACCCTCCGCTGTGCCAGTGATCGAGGCGCTGCGCGAGGCGGGCGCTCTGCGCGCGGGAGCGAGCGTTGCGGTCATCATGTGCCTTCCGTGGGCGCAGCAGTGGGCCGAGGCGCTGCGGAAGCAGGTGAGGGAGGAACTGGCGCAAGGGAAGGGGCAACCGGGCGAGGGAGAGCCGCAATGGACCTACGTGCAGCGGAACGATGTTGAGGAAGCGCCGGTGGCGCTAAGGGCTCCCGGTGAACCCGCGACAAAGGTCGTCTACGGGCGGCGGCTGCGTTCGCGCCTCAAACAGCAGGCGCGGTTCCTACTCCGGCCCCCGACGGCCGCGGTGGTGTTCGAGCAGAGCAGCGACTTTCCATTGATCCGGGGGAAGTGGAACATCCACATCGACCAGAAGAAGCCGAGCGTGGTTCAGCTGGAGCGAGACGGCCTGGCTCTGCGGCTGGCCTTCCTGCGGCGGTGGATCGGGACAGCGCTGCGGGCGCGGCGGTACGCGCGCCGTGTCGAGCCCTACGTTTCGGCCACAAGGTATGGCTGAGCGCATGGCAACACAGCAGAACGGGACTCTGAGCGGCGCGCCGACGATGGGAAAGGCGGCGGAATCAGCGGGTTGGCCACGAACCGATCGCCCACTGAAGGTGGCGCTGATCGGCTGGGCGCGCCTGTCGTCCCAGGCGTGGGAGGGGTCGGGGTACAACCTCTCGGCGTCGGAGCTGGCGCGCGGGCTCGTGCTCAGCGGGCACGAGGTGAGCTACTTGCAGTCGGGGATGTCGTACGGGCTGGTCGGTGGCCCGCGTGTGAGGCATCGCGAGACCTGGGGCGGGGTGCGCTGCTACGAGCTGATGAACTCGCCCAACCTCTCGACGAGTTTCATGAACTTTCGCAATGTTGAAACCGAGATCCGGTGCCCCGAAGAATCGGCGCTGGTGATCCGATGGCTCGACGAGATCGGCGCGCAGCTCGTGCATGTTCACTCGATGGAGGGGTACAGTCTCGACATGATCGCGGCGATTCGCGGGAGCGGGCGGCCCGTGGTCGTCACGCCCCACAACTATCACTTCGTGTGCCCGCAGGTTGACTTGCTGCACCAGGAGGCTCGAGTCTGCGAGGACTACGACGGGGGCCGACGGTGCGAGAACTGCCTGCCGGAGGCGCCGCTGCCGGGACCGGCCCGGCGGAAGCGGGCCATCGGCCAGACGTTCGAGCGGACGCTCGGGCCATACGCGGCGGACGTCGTGCGGAAGGCGGTGTACGGCGTTCCGGCGACGGTGAGACGGGCGTTCCGGGGCGAGTTCCACAAGGGGTGGAAGGCACCGGTGCTCAACCCGGATCGCCTGCTGGACCCGGAGTTGTCCCTTGGGTTCGAGCGGGTCTCGGTGCGCGGTGAGCAGACCGGTGCAGAGGATGGCCTGGTGCATCACGACCTGCCGCTGCAGCCGCACGAGAAACCCAAGGAATACGACTCGGCGCCGCTGGAGCAGAACGAGCGGATGCTGGCGACCCGTGACCGTCACCTCACCGTGCTGAACAACTACGGTAAGCGCCGCGCGGCGGGGGTGGCGGCGCTCAACGAGGCCTCGCTGGTGATCCCGCCGAGCGATTTCCTGCGCCGGCTGCATGTGACGATGGGCGTCGACGAGTCGCGCACTCGCCTGGTGCGGCTGGGGCAGCCGCACTTCGATCAGATCAACCGCCGCGCGCGCCGCTCGCCGTTTTACGACACCCCGCCGTGGAACCCGGCATCGGCGCGCCGCCCGCTGCGGTTCGCGTTCTATGGAACGGTGCGGGCGAACAAGGGGCTCGAGGTGCTGGCCCGCGCGATCCCGCTCCTTGAGCGCGGCGTGCGTGAGCGGTGCCAGATCATCATCCGGGCGGGCGGGTACGAATGGCCCTTCCGCAAGCGGCTCAGCCTGTACCCGCAGGTGAGCGTCTACGGCGCGTACGACCTGTACCAGCTCATCGCGGGCGCGGGGGAGTACGACGTGGGGCTGCTCCCGCACATCTGGCTGGAGAACTCGCCGCTGGTCATGCTCGAGCACCTGCACGCGGGTAAGTTCGTGGTCGCTTCCCGCCTCGGCGGGCCGCCGGACTGGATCGTGCCGCCCCGCAACGGGATGCTCTTTGCCGCGGGTGATGCCGCGCAGCTCGCGGACTGCCTGACGAAACTCGTGCGCGGCGAGGTGGCGTTGCCAACTCCGCGGCAGGTACACGAGGCCACGGTACTGCGGAGTTATCCATCGCACGTGCGGGAGGTCGAGGGCATCTACCACGAGGTGCTGGGTGCGACGACGCGGCAGCGCACCGTGGATGCCGCCCGGTCTCTGGCTCCCAGCGCCTAGCGCCCGATGCCCAGTGCCTCTCGCTTCAGTCCAGCAGGTTCACGCTGTTGAAGGGCTTGCCCGCCAGCATCTCGAGGCTGGCCCCGCCGCCGGTTGAAACGTGCGAGACCTTGTCGGCCACGCCGAAGGCCTCGGCGGCCGATGCCGTGTCGCCGCCGCCGACGATGGTCGTCGCGCCAAGCGAGGTCGCGTGCGCAACCGCCTGCGCGATCTGCTGGGTGCCGACGCTGAAGTTCTTCCACTCGAACACGCCCATCGGCCCATTCCACACGACCGTCTTGGCCTTGCGGATGAGCAGCGCGTACTCCGTGACGGTCTTGGGGCCGATATCGAGGCCGATCAGCCCGTCGGGGATGCTCTCCCCGTGGACGCTGATCTGACCGCCGGTTTCCGCAAAGGCCGACGAGCAGACGTGGTCCTTGGGGAGGTGCAGGTCGCATTTGGCCCTCGCCGCGTGATCGATCAGACGCTTGGCCTCGCCGAGCTTGTCGGTCTCGACGCGGCTGGCGCCGACGGCGCGCCCGATCGCGGCCAGGAACGTGTACGCCATCGCGCCGCCGATGAGCACGGTATCGGCCTTGGGGAGCACGTTCTCGATGAGCTCGATCTTGTCGCTCACCTTGGCGCCGCCGAGGATCACGACGAAGGGCGAGGCGGGCTTGGCCAGCGTCTCGCCGAGGTATTTGAGTTCTTTCTGCAGCAGCGAGCCCGCGATGCGCGGCTTGCCGGCCATCGACTTGGGAACCGCGACCATCGACGCGTCGTCACGGTGGGCGGTGCCGAATGCGTCGTTCACATACACATCGCCGTACGCGGCCAGCTTCTTCGCCAGCTCGCCGTCGCCCTTTTTCTCCCCCTCCTCGAAGCGGAGGTTCTCGAGCAGGAGCACCTGCCCAGGCTTGAGCTGCGCAACCGCGCGGCCGGAGGCCTCGTCGCAGCACGATGTGCCGGGGAACTGAACCTGGGTTCCGAGCAGATCGGACAGCCGCTTGGCGACGGGCGAGAGCGAGTACGCGCCCTCGAAGCCATGCCCCTCCGGCCGCCCCATATGCGACATCAGCACGACGGACCCGCCGCGAGAGAGCACGGCCTTGATGGTGGGGATCGCCTCGCGGATGCGACGGTCGTCGCCGATGGCGCCCGCCTCAACCGGCACGTTGAAGTCGACGCGGATGAGGACGCGCTTGCCCGCGACATCGACCTGCTCGATCGTCTTCTTGGCCATGGTGCTCTCGGCTTGGTTGTTGGCGGTCGTTCTGGGGGGGGGTGATTGATCGGGGCCGTCGTGGATTCCGATCAGAGTTGACCGTTCCCGCCCTCGTCGATCATGCGGTCAAAGCGGGCACGGGCGGCCGCGGCCCCGCTGGTGGCGAGCGTGTCGCGCACCTTGCGGAGGCGGGTGGCGATTGAGGCGTCGATAAGCTGATCGCCGATCTGCACCTTGAGGCCGCCGATCATCGAGGGGTCTGTGTACGCATGGATCACCGGCTCGCGCCCGATGGCGGTCCGAAGGCGGTCGCGGATCTGGTTGAGCTCCTGCTCGCTCACAGGAGCGGCGGTGTAGACATCGACCTCGGCGCGGCCGAAGGCGGCTTGGAGTAGCTGGTCGAAGGCGGCGGCGACGGGTAGGAGGTGCCCGAGGCGGTCCTTCTCATTGAGTACGAGGAGGAATCGGAGCGTGAGCGAGGAGATACGATTCTCGAAGATGCGCTTGAGGGATTGCTCGCGATGACGGGCCGCGAGAATACGCGACGAGAGAAACTCGGCAAAGCGGGCGTCGCCACGGGCGAGCTCCACGATTTCCTCGAGTTCGCCGCCGATCTCCTCGATCATGGGCTGGCCGCCCTCGGAGCTAGCGAGCTCAAAGAGGCTCTGGGCGTACACGCGGGCGAGGGCATCGGGAGCGGCTTCGGTCAGGGGCATGGGGAAACCTCGAGTCGGCAGCGAAGATCAGACAGGAAAGCAGGAAGCAAATCGTTGGATCAGGAACGATTCAGGCGCGGCCTACGCCCTGCAGCTCCTGGAGAGACTCCTGCACCAGACGCTGCTGATCGCCAGGGCCGATCTCGCGCCGGAGGATCTTCCCCGCCACGCTCGTCGCCAGATTGGCGGCCTCGTTGTAGATCTCGGCGAGGGCCGCACGCTTGGCGGCTTCGATGTCGCGCCGGGCGCGATCGCGGAGCGCCGCAAGCTCAATCTCGGCCTTGCCTTTCAGATCGGTCGCGAGCGCCTGCTGCTGGACCTTGGCCTGCTCGAGCATGCGCTGGGCCTCGGCCCGGGCATCGGCGAGGTTCTTCTCGTACTGGGCGAGCGCGGCGCGGGCCTGCTGCTGGGCCATCTCGGCGGACTCGATCTCGGAGTGGATTTTCTGGGCGCGCTCGTCGAGAGCCTTTGAGATTGTCGGCCAGACCTTGAGCGCGAGGACCGCAAAGACCAGGATGAAGACGACGATGGCGGTGACACCGGTGATGACGCCCTCTTCGATCCCGGGGATCGGGCTGAGGGTCTCGTGGGCGGCATGGCCGCCGACAGCGGTGCCGTGGGCGGCACCATCATGCTGTGCCAGTGCCGGGGCGCCGAGCAGCGCGAACGCGCCGGTTGCCAGGATAAAGAGGTAAAGTGACGGGGTTCGCATGAGGGGTCTCCAGGGCAATCCGCCGGCCGGCCCTTCGGCCGGTGCGGCAGGGACAATCGGATGCTCGTTTCAGGCGGCGAGGAAGCCGACCACGACGGCGAAGAGCGTGGCACCCTCGATGAGGGCCGCCGCGAGGATCATGTTGATCTGGATCTTGCCGGCCGCCTCGGGCTGACGGGCGATGGACTCGACGGCACCCTTGCCGACCAAGCCGATGCCAAGCCCACCGCCGACGACAGCGAGGCCAGCGCCGATGGCGCCCAAGCCCTTGACGAGGTTGGGGACGACCACCGTTCCGGCGGGGAGCTGGGCGGCGTGCGCCATCGCGGGGAGTGCGGCGAGCGCACCGGCGGCGAGAAGGGACATTTTCAGGAGACGCTTGCTGTTCATGGGACCGATTCCTTTAGTGGCTCTGCACAAGTGCCGGCACGCGCGGCGGGAGGGTAAACGTGGCGTGCGGTGGCCCGTTATTCACGCGTGTCGCGGCGTAGGGGCCGGCGCGTGCTCGTGGCCGTCGGCATGGCCATGCTCGTGCTCGTGGCCGTGCTCGTCGTGATGATCCATGAGGGAGATAAAGACGGTCGTAAGGAACATAAAGATGAAGGCCTGGAGGAATGAGACGAAAAGCTCAAGAAACGTGATGGCGATGGCGCCAAGTACAGAAATGATCGTGACCGGGCCTTGGAGCGCCAGCGGGCGGCCCCAGACCTGGGCAACGAACAGGAAGAGTGTGGCCAGGAGGATGTGGCCGGCGGTCATATTGGCGAAGAGTCGGATGGCCAGCGCGACCGGCTTGATGAGAACCTGACCCGCCAACTCGATGGGGACAATGATCGGCCAGACGAACCAGGGGGCGTCGGCGGTGAGGTGCTTGGTGTAGCCGACGGGGCCGAGGCGAACGAGGGCGGCGACGTTGAAGAGGATGCCGGCGATGATCGCCAGAGCACCGGTGACCCAGAGGTTCTGGGTGGCGGTGCCGCCGATCGGGGTGCGGCCCTCATGCCGCCAATCGCTGTTGACCAGGTGGAGCAGATCCATGATCGGGATCAACCCCAGGAGGTTGTTCACCAGGACAAAGAAGAAGATGGTCCAAAGGATCGGCATCAGCCGATTGGTGCGGTCGCCCAGGAGCGGCCGGACGACCTCCTCGCGCAGGTAGACGCAGATGACCTCGACCAGGTGTGCGAAGCGGTTGGTGGTGACGAATCGGGCTGTGCCTTGCGAGGCCGGGCCAGTGCGAATCTTGGAGGCCGCCCACAGGCCGCCGAGGATCAGCACCAGGGCGCTGAGGACAAGATTGCCCATGTTGCCGGACCAGACCCAGAGGTCGCCCACTTTCAGGAAGGGGTGATTATAAACATGCTGGTCAGGGGCGGAGGAGGCGAGAATGAGCAGGTGCTCGGGCATGAGTGCGGAACCTTGGCAAGAGGCAGAAGCTCGGCGGGATAGTTTCAGCCGGCGGTGGGAGGAGGAGCGACGGTGGGGGCGGCGGGGGCAGACAACCTGTGGTTCGGGGGTAGCTGGCGGCCGGTTCTGGAGAGCATCGACACGGCCACGAGGGATTCAGCGATCAGGATAAGCCCGGCGCCGGAGAGTACCCCGAGCCAGAACGGCGTGCGGGCGAGTGTGCGAGTCTGATCGAATGCAAGGGCCAAACCGAGGACCAGGAGCATTCGCAGGCCGGAGGTGAAGACCACCAGCACGCCGAAGTTGCCCGAGACGGGCAAGAGGACGACCGGGAGGAAGGTGGCCGCGCCGCCGACAGTGATCGTTGCAGCGGCGAGCATGGCGGCGTTTGAGCCCCCGCCCAAGGCCAGGGGGATCAGAGCCGCTGCACCGATCGCCACGACGCAGATCGCTGCCATAGCGCGCGTGTACGAACCCCGGAAGGGGAAGGGGGCAGCGGTGGAGATGACGGTGTCGGGCACGGGGCGATCCGGGGTCCGGGGCGCGCATTGGCGCGGGAAAATACGGGACAGGGAAAGGGGCCGAAGGATAGCCGCTCGAGGGTGGATCGGCGAGTGTTTTAGGGGGTGCTTTGGGGTGCGGGCTATCGGGAGCGCTTGGCACGCTCCTCGCGCTGTGTCTGTCGGACGATCTGGACAAACGCGAGTACAAAGCCGAGGGCCAGGCCGATGAGGGTGCCCCAGGGGAGCGTTGTCCGCCAACGATCGAAGAGCCAGCCGGCGCCGGCGCCGGCCAGGATGGTGAAGACAAAGTTCATAGCCGTGCCCCAGGCGCGGCCGACGCTCGAGAGGTCGGGGAGGCGCGGCTGGTTGGCGCGGGTTCCGTATACGGGGTCGTACTCGGATTGGGCGACCGGGGTCCGGAGAACCTCGGGAATCTCAAGGCGGGGGTCGCGGGTTGGACTGGGCTGGTCGGACACGTTGGTTCGCGCTCCTGTAAAGTTCGACAAGGAGGCTTCCGGGAGCGACATAGAGCGGGAAGCTCGCGATTGCCTCTAGCCGACCAGCTTACCGGCTGCGAAGACCTCCGCGGCTTTCATTGCTTCCTTCATCTTGGCCAGGTTGGCGCCGCCGCCCTGGGCCGCGTCGGGCTTGCCGCCCCCCTTTCCGCCCATGATCTCCGCGGTGTGGCGCACCCAGTCGCCGGCGGAAAGGCCGCGCTTCACAAGGGCTGGCGGCACCACGGCCATCACCGTCGCCTTGCCTGCTTCGGGGTCCGGGCTGAAGAGCATGATCGCGCTCTTGGGGCACATGCTCTTGATCGTATCGATCGCGGCCTGCAGGCTGGAGCGGTCGCTGCCGAGCTCGAGCGAGTTCACGACGATCTCGTTGAGCCCTGCGCACGCCGACTCGCCGATCTGTCGGGCCAGCCTGCTTGCTTCCTGAGCCTTGAGCGAAACGCCCGCCTTGGCCGCGGCCTTCACGCGCTCTTGCAACTGCGCCAGCGATTGCCTCAGGGTGTGGCGGCGCGTGGCGGGGAGCGTCATCTGGTCGATCTCGTTGCCGAGCTCGATCACCTCGCGTGCCAGCGCTTCGTCATCAAGCCGCTCCGCGGCCTGCACGCGGATGGCGATGTTGTCGGCCGTTTGTATCGCGGCCCGCGCAGGGACACCGGTGAGCGCCACCAGGCGCCGAACGCCCTTCGCCACGGCCTCCTCGCTGGCGAGCACGAACGGACCGATCTCGCTGGTGCGCTCGACGTGCGTGCCGCCGCAGAACTCGATGGAGAGATCCTGCCAGAGCGAGCTCTCGGTGTCGTCGAGCAGATCCTCGATGGGAGAACCGATGCTCACGATGCGCACGGGGTCGGGGTACTGCTCCCCGAACACGGCGCGAAGCCCGTTGATGTTGCGGGCCAGGTGGAGGGGCGCGGAATCGGTGTACACCGAGAGGTCGGCCTCGACGTGCTGACGCACCGATTTCTCGATCGCGCGCAGCTCCTCCGGCGTCACCGGCTTGGTGTGGGAGAAGTCGAAGCGCAGGCGATCGGCGGCGACCAGGGAGCCTTTCTGGTCCACCCCCTCGCCGAGCGTGTCGCGCAGCGCGAGGTTGAGCAGGTGCGTGGCCGTGTGGTTGGACTTGATGGCCGCGCGTCGTCCACCGTCGAGCACGAGTTGGACGTCGTCGCCGACGCGCAGCTCGCCCCGCACCACATGGCCGATGTGCAGCGAGTACCCGCCGTAGGTGTGGACGGCCTCGACCTTGAACTCACCACCACCTCCGCCGCTCCCGCTCCCTCCTCCCCCCCGGCCGGAATCGCCCGCCGAGTGCGACTCACGTGTCACGAGCATGCGGCCGTGGTCCGTCTCCTGGCCCCCCATCTCGGCGTAGTAGTTGGTTCGGTCCAGCAGGATGCCGACGGGCGTGAGCCGGCCCATTGATGTGCGGGCGTACTCATCAAAGTTCTTCCCGTTGAACACGGCTCTCACGGTGGCGCGGATGTCGCGCCCGTGGAACTTGTCAACGTCGTCGGTCTGTGAGATGCCGAGGCTGCGGAGCTGCGCGATGGTCTCGCCGTCGAGCGCGAACTTCCCACCGGCCCCCGATCCGTCGGCGCCCTCGGCCGAGAACTTGCCCCCGGCGCGCGCTTTCTCCTTCGCCTCGGCCATCAGCCGCTCGTACCCGGCGAGGTCGACCTTCAGGCCGCGCTCTTCGGCCATGAGCTGGGTGAGGTCAATGGGGAAGCCGTAGGTGTCGTGGAGCTTAAAAGCGATATCGCCAGACACGCAGAGCGGTCTAAGTAGGTCCGCCTCAAGGTGTTGACGGCTAGCTTTTATTGCCTGCACGATGCCATCAATGGTCGATTGAGCGCGAGGCAGGTCCGCGGCGTACTTCTTGCACAGTCGCAGCAACGGCTCAAATCGGCCAACAAAAAGATCTCGAACCCACGCGGCCGTTGGCACGGACTCGCCGTAGAAGAGCTCTAGGCTCGTTTCCAAGTGTGTTGCTTGATCGGCGAACTCACCGGCTGCACCTTCGGAAAACTGGCCGACTTGAGTCTGCGCTGATCTCGCCTGCACAGTCATTGCCTTACAAGCTGGGTACCACGCAGCTTTTGCAAGCGAACGTACCGCCTCGTCGTAAAGTTTCAGCCCACGATCCAGTGTCCGCCCGAAGCTCTCCTCTTCCTCGCGGATAATTCCGATCACGCGGTCCGGGTTCTTTTTCAGTTCCGGAAAGGCGCTCCCCATCCCGTCCACGATCACGGGCACAAGCTGCGCGAAGAAGCCAGGTTTTCCGCCGAGCGTCTGGCGTCCGTATCGAACCGCGCGCCGAAGGATGCGCCTCAGCACGTAGCCGCGTCCCTCGTTGCTCGGCACCGCGCCGTCGGTGATCGCGAAGGTCAGCGTGCGTGCGTGGTCCGCGATCACGCGGTACGCCGTGTCCACATTGTCCTTGTCGTGCGAACCGAGTTTGCCCATATAGGGCCGTGCGCCGGTGATGCGCTCGATCGCCCCGAAGATCGGCATGAACAGGTCGGTGTCGTAGTTCGAGAGCTTCCCCTGGAGCACGCTCACGAGACGCTCGAGCCCCATACCCGTGTCCACATGCTTCGCCGGCAGCGGCCTGAGCGATCCATCCGCCTCCCGATTGAACTGGATGAACACGTGGTTCCAGATCTCCAGCACATTGGGATCGCCGGAGTTCACCATCCTCGCGGCGTTGCGCTCGCCGATCCGGTCAAAGTGAACCTCGGAGCAAGGCCCGCACGGTCCCGTCTCCCCCATCTCCCAGAAGTTGTCCTTCATGTTGCCCGGGAGCACGTGGTCCGCGGGAAGGTACCGCAGCCAGAGTTCCCTGGCCTCGTGGTCCGGCTCAAGCCCGTGCCGGGGTGAGCCCTCGAAGTAGGTGGCGTACAGCCGCTCACGCGGGATGCCATACACCCGCGTCAAGAGCTCGACGCCCCACCCGATCGACTCATTCTTGAAGTAGTCGCCGAAGGACCAGTTGCCCAGCATCTCAAAGAACGTGTGGTGGTACGTGTCCTTGCCCACGTCTTCGAGGTCGTTGTGCTTGCCCCCCGCCCGGATGCACTTCTGGCTGTTCACCGCGCGCTTGAGCCCCGCCAGCGGGCCGGTGGGGGGCGTCTGGCCCAGAAAGATCGGCTTGAACTGGTTCATCCCCGCGTTGGCGAAGAGCAGCGTCGGGTCGTCGTGCGGCACCACCGGGCTGGAGGCGATGAAGGCGTGACCATCCAGCCCCGGGCCGGGCTTACCCTGGAAGAACTGGACAAACAGCCGACGGACCTCGTCGGCGGTGATCATGCTGGGGAACTTCGGTGTCGTCATTGGGCTTGGCTCGGGCTCTGCGGCGTCCGCGTGATGCGAGCGGATGGGGCGATTGTGAATCCGGGAGGAAAGACCGGTCGCAATGCTATCCCAAACACATTACCCATCCCCCCCAATCGACCGATAAACTCCCCCGTCCCTCCGTCCGCGTGGGCTGAGGAGCAGCCACTTGACCGCGTTCGGTGAAACCCCGAACTCACAGGAATCTCTTCGCGTGCCCAACTTCGACCTGTGCGTCATCGGTAGCGGCCCCGGCGGGCAGAAAGCGGCTATTCAGGCCGCGAAGCTCGGCCGCTCGGTGTGCGTGGTCGAGCGGATGGAGGTAGTGGGAGGTGTCGCCATCAACACCGGCACGATCCCCTCGAAGGCCCTGCGCGAGGCGGTCCTTGACGTGCTCGCGGCACGACGGCGCGGCTCGGAAGCCTTCGACGCCCTGGACCGAAAGCGACAACTCGCCGGCCTGGTCGAATCGTGCCAGCGCGTCATCCGCGCCGAGATCGATATCACGCGCACCCACCTCGTCTCGAACGGCATCGAGGTGCTCCACGGCCTCGGCTCGCTCGTTGACAAGAACACGGTGCATGTGCAGTCGTCGCGCGGCACGCAGTCCATCCACGCCGAGCACATCCTGATCGCGACCGGGACGCACCCGGCACGACCCGCGAATATCCCGTTCGACGAACTCAATATCATCACGTCCGACGAGCTGCTGAACCTGCCCTACCTGCCGCGAACCATGATCGTCGTCGGTGGCGGCGTGATAGGCACCGAGTACGCCTCGATGCTCGCGGCGATCGGCGTGCGCGTCACGCTCATCGAGGGGCGGAACCGGTTGCTCGAGTTCGTGGACGCGGAGATCACCGAGGCGCTGCAGTACCACCTCCGCCAGGCGGGCACGACGCTGCGATTGGGTGAGAAGGTGGTGACGGTGCGGCTGCTCGAGCCGGCGACCACAGCGCCCCGCGATATGTACGACTCGCAGGTGGAGGCGGTCCTCGAGAGCGGCAAGACGCTCCGTGCCGACTGCCTGCTCTACTGCGTCGGTCGCCAGGGCTCGACGGACAAACTCAATCTCCCGGCGGCCGGGCTCGACGCCGACGACCGCGGCCGCATCAAGGTGGACGAGCACTACCAATCCGCCGTGCCCAACATCTACGCCGTGGGAGACGTGATCGGGTTCCCCTCCTTGGCCTCGACGAGCATGGAGCAGGGACGGCTCGCCGCGTGCAGCATGTTCGGGCAGCGTTGCGAGAGCTACTCGACAACATTCCCCTACGGGATCTACTCGATCCCCGAGATCTCGATGGTCGGGTGGACGGAAGAGAAGCTCACAACAGAGAACATCCCGTACGCCGCGGGCATCGCGCAGTATCGGGAGACCGCCCGCGGCCAACTCCTTGGCGACCAGACCGGCATGCTCAAGCTCCTGATCCACCAGGACTCGCACGCGATTCTCGGCGTGCATGCCATCGGAACGCAGGCCACCGAGATCATCCACATCGGGCAGGCGGTCATGGCGTTCAACGGCACCGCGGAGTACTTTGTCAACGCGGTGTTCAACTACCCCACGCTGGCCGAGTGCTACAAGGTCGCGGCGCTCAATGGGCTGAACAAGCTGTAATGTGGGCCATCAGTCATGTCGGGCATCGCGGCGGTGAGATGGACTCAAATGTAGCATATGCTACACTTCTCCCCATGCACCTATCCGTTTCCCCGAGCCGTTGGCGCTGCGTGCTGCTGTCTGCGGTTGCGATGTGGCTGGCGGTGATCCCCGCGATCGGCGCCCAGCCCACAAGCAGCATGCCCCCGGACAAGAGCCGCTTCACGCTGTTGGATCCGACGCCGCGCGAGCTGATGCGCGAGATGAGCACCGATCGCCCCGATACGACTGAGAGCCCTTACACCGTTGACGCCGGGCACGTGCAACTCGAGCTGAGCTTCTTCGACTACGCCGATGACGAGGAGACGACGACCTGGACGATCGCCCCACTGAACCTGAAGCTGGGTCTGCTCAACAACACGGACCTTCAGTTCGTCTTCGATCCCTACACCTTCACCGATGTTGATGACGCGGGCGCGGGCGAGGGGGCCGGGCAAGACACCGAGGGGATCGGCAACATCGCCCTGAGGCTCAAGCAGAACCTCATCGGGAACGACGAGGGCTCCATCGCCTTCGCCGTCATGCCGTTCGTCACCTTCCCGAGCGGCGACGATGCGTTCCATGATGATCGCATCGAGGGCGGGCTGATCTTCCCGCTCGCGCTGGAGCTTCCCGCTGAGTTCTCACTGGGGCTGATGGCCGAGGTCGATTGGGTGCGGAGCGACGATGGCGACGGCTACGCGACCGAGTTCATTCACACGGCCGTGCTTGCCCATGACCTCGTGGGCGACCTCGCGGGGTTCATCGAGTATGTCGGGGTGTCGAGCAGCGAAGCGACCTACACCGCCGGCCTCGTCACCGGGCTCACGTATCAGGCCACCGACGACTGGGCGCTCGATGCCGGTGTGCGCATTGGCCTGTCCGACGCTTCCGAGGATGCCGGCGTCTTCATCGGCACGTCGATCCGCTACTGACCGCTACACCCCGCCAACCGCCAGACTCCCACCCCTGTAGACGTAGTCTTCCAGCGTGCGACCCTCCCGAGTCATCCGGTCTGTTTCCTGGTGGGAGCCCCGTTGGTCATTCGGGTCTCGCGCAAGACTCGCTATAAAGCGGGCGGGCCTTCTCACCCCCATGCTCTGGTTCAGGATTGTTCTTGTTCCCGCCGTCTTCTTTGGGTTGAGCGCCTGGGCGATTCACTACCACTCCCCCGGAGCAGTGACGCCGCGGCTCGTGCGAAGCGGCCTGCTTGCCCTGGTGGTTGGGCCGCTCATGGTCGCCGCCTTCGTACTCATTCCTGCTCTTCTGATTCCGCCGCATGTCACTGTGAGCGCGAACGTAATCACGGTGAGCGATGGTCAGAGCGGATACAAAGTGAAGCGAGAGCAGATCGCCGCGGCCACGATCGAGCGATTCGATGTGGGTCGCTACGAGTTGGTCCTTGCATATCAGGGTCGCCACAAGCTCGTGTCCCGTCGATACGGAATTGGCAAAGCTGTTGATCTGGCTGTGCTGGCCGCCCTTCTGGGGATTGAACCGCCAGCGGTCTAACGATTCGGGCGCGACAGACGCGTCCTACACACCGCCCACTGTCAGGCTCGCCACACCCTTGATCTTCTCCACCCCGCCCGCGGCGATCTTCTCGTACCCGCTCCCCAGTTCCCCGATCGGGTCCGGCGGGATGATCTCGACCTTCTTCTCGCCCAGCTTGGCCATCCCGCGCCGGACCTTGTCCTGGAACGTCATGCACTCGGCGAGCAGGCGGTCGAGGATCTCCTCTTCCGTCACGTTGGCGACCTTCTCCCCCTGCACGTAGATAATGCCGCGCCGGTCGCCGGCAAACACCGCGACATCGGCGCCCTCGGCCTCTCCGGGGCCGTTGACGATGCACCCCATGACGGCGACCTTCATGGGGACCGTGATCTTCTCGGCCAGGGCCTTACGCACGTCCTGGATCAGCGTGAAGAGATCAACCTGGATGCGCCCACATGTGGGGCACGCGATCAGGTCAACGCCGATGCGCTCGCGCAGGCCGAGGCTCCAGAGCAGCTCCAGCCCGTCCTGCACCTCGTAGATCGGGTCGTTGGCGTAGCTGATGCGGATGGTGTCGCCGATGCCGTTTGCCATCAGCGCGCCGAGGCCCACCACGCTCCGGATGGCCCCCGTCTCTTTCGGCCCCGCGTGCGTCACGCCCAGGTGCAGCGGGTGATCGAACCGCTTGCTGATCTCGGTGTACGCATCGATGACGAACGCGGCGTCCATGCTCTTGGCGCTGATCGCTACATCGTAAAAATCACGCTCGTAGAAGATGTCGAGGTACTCCTCCAGCTTGGCGATCATGATCGCCAGCAGATACCCCTGCTTGTGCTCGCCGAAGACCGCCCCCAGCTCCTTCATCCGCTTCTGCTTGTCCTTGCGCTCGATGATCGAGCCCTCGTTCACTCCGATGCGGATGGGTATCTTCGCGGCTTTACACGCGTCGATCACCGCGTTCACCTGGTCGCGGTCCTGGATGTTGCCGGGGTTCAGGCGGATCTTGTGGACGCCCGCCTCCACCGCCTCCAGCGCCCGTTTGAAGTGAAAGTGCACATCCGCCACGATCGGCACCGTCGTCTGCTTGAGGATCTCGTGCAGGGCGTCGGTGTCCTTTTTCTCGGGCACGGCCACGCGCACGATGTCCGCCCCCGCCTGGTGCAGCTTGTTGATCTCGGCGACGCACGCGTCGATGTCGTAGGTGTATCCCGACGTCATCGTCTGCACGCTGATTGGCGCGGGCGTGGTCGCGTTCCCGGATGAGTCCGGCAGCCCGCCGCCTATGCGCACGAGCCCCGTCCGCGCGTTTCCGATAACAATCTGTCGCGTCCCTCTGCGTGCGTGCATCGATCACCCCGGTCCGGCCCTTCCCCGGCGGAGTATAGGGATGGAGTGGTTGACCCCACCGTCCCGGGGATCCGCCGGCCAGCCGGGGCACGGCCCGCAACTTGGGCAACCGGTGCCGGTCGTTCCGGGTGGCAATCAAGCGAAAATCCGCATCGCCTTCGGCTGGGGGCGAGGGCGTCCGATCTTGAAAGTGTGCCACCTCCACCCGGATCACGCGCTCAGTCCACTAACCCGGCGGGTGACGCCTGCGCTATTGATACGCTGCGGCTACCGGATCAGGACCGCCGGGTGCTCCTCCAGGCTCTCGACACCACACTGAGCAAGAGAACGGGCATCAACCGCCGGAAGTTCCCTCGCTTCCCGTATCAGATCCCGACCGGGATGCAGGTCGAGTTCGTTCGCGCGGGCGAGTCACAGAACAAGTTCGTGGTCTGGCCGCGCAACGTCTCACGGTTTGGCGTGGGATTCATCCACGGCACATTCGTCTATAACGACACGACGGCCCGCATCGACCTGCGCACCCTTGATCATCAGCCCGTTCGCGTAGAAGGGAAGGTCGTGCAGTGCCGGCACATCCGAGGCCGCGTCCACGAGATCGGCATCGAGTTCGAGGAGCCCATCCTCGTCGAGCAGTTCGTCCCCGTTGAAACGCTGCGGGCGCTCTCGCCGGCGGGGGCATTGAACGTCTCTCGCTCGCTCGCCGACCTGCTGTCCATGAGCGAAACGGAAGCCTGCTCCGACAACATCCGCGCCAAAATCCTCGAGGTCGTCCGCCTGGTCGCAGGCTCGCCGTCCACGCACTCGGGCGTGCAGGCCCGCTAGGGCCGCGCCCTGTAGGCAACAAGGAGCGGGTACGACAGTCAGGGAATCTCCGCCTCGGCCGGTCGGTGCGCGGCCGCGGTCAGCCCCGCCATCAGCCCCG
>JACMLW010000035.1 GCA_014379385.1 Phycisphaerales bacterium | reverse complement strand
GGCGCAGCGGGCCGCGGCCACGCTCTTCTTCGTGCCGATGGGGCTGCTCGCGATCATCGCGCCCCTGCTCGCTGGCGTCGGGGCCGGCCCCGCCGGCCCGGAGCAGGCGGCAATCAGCAACTCGCTCATCAAGCTTTCCAATGTGCTCCCGCTCGACTTCGCGGCCGGCGCGTTCCTCGGCGTCCCCATGGGCCTGAACTGGGCCGCATCGATGATCGACAAGCGAGTTCACACGCACCCGCATCCAGCGCCGGCGCGATCCTGAAGATGAGCGATGGATCCGATTGGCGACGCCCCCCCTTTCCCCTTCCCCCACCCCCTCGTCCCCGTTGCCCCTCTCCCCGCTACTTGCGTACCCCGATGAGCCACAGCGTGCAGAGGTTGTTCCCGATGCGGTCGGCGATCGCGAACCTCGCCTTGCGCGGCGATTCCACCGGCAACTCCTTATCGAGACACCGGTGCATGAGCTGCACCATGTCGTGGTCGGCCGTCGCCTCGTCGGCCGTGAAGTGGATCAGCAGCACGCCGGCCTGCGCGATCATGGAGTCCTTCGCGAGCTTGGCAAGGTCGGCGGGGATGTGGCGCAGCAGTTCCGGCGCGTAGGTGCGGTTCGGTCCGGGGATACCGGCGCTGTAGCAGAACTGTGCGACGAGTTTGGCCTCGAGCCAGAGGCAGTCTTCAGGGGACGCCGTGTCGGATGCCGCCGCTGCCGGCTCGGGCTCTTGAGCTCCGGACGCCGCGGTGAAGCCCAGCGGTTCAAAGAGTGTGCCCTCGATCTCCCTGCGTGCCGCGGTGAAGCGCTTGGCTATGTGGAGGGGGTCGCGGAGCCTCTGGCCGGGGTGCGGGGTGAGGAGGAGGTCGCAGCGGAGGCGGTCGCGCGGCAGTGATGATTCGCCGCGGCGAGCGCGCCACTCGTCGGGGTATGGCTGCTCGCGCAGCACACCGAAACCGGCGGCGGCGAGGCCGCGGTGGAGGATGGGGTGGAGGCGGGTTTCCTCGAGCGCGTCGAGGCCGGTGACGGACTGTTCCAGCCGGAAGGTGATTTCGTGCTCGCGGAGGGCTGCGGCGGCGGACTCGATGAGCTCGTCGGGGCCGAACATCTGCACGACGATAGCATGAGGATGTGGTAGGCTGGGGAGGGATAGATTGAAGAGGGGGCGAGGGGCCACTCGGAACGAGGGTCGAACACGAGGATTTCAAATATGGCACAGGTGCATGCGCGGCGGCTCGGGGTTGGCGGTTGGATGCGGGTGGTTGCGGCCGCGGGGATGATGGCGGTTGCCGGGGCGGGTCTGGGCGGGTGCGAGGAGAAGGAGCCGGCGCCCGGCACGGGGGGGGCGGCGGGCGGTGGGACGAATACGGGTGCGCCGACTGAAGGCGGGGCGAATCGGGCGGTGGCCCCGGCGGGCGAGGGCGTGGCGACGCCCACTCCTGGTGCGGGGGCACCACCGAGCGGGGACACGATTGTCATTGGTCACTACGGCTCGCTCACCGGGAGCGAGGCGACGTTCGGCAAGAGCACCGACAACGGCATCAAGCTGGCGGTGAAAGAAGTGAACGAGCGCGGCGGCGTGACGGTGGCGGGGAAGAAGTACCAGATCCGCCTGGTGTCGGACGACACCGAGGGGAAGCCGGAGAAGGCGGGCACCGTGGTGACCAAGTTGATCACGCGCGACAAGGCGAAGGCGATTTTGGGGGAGGTCGCGTCGAGCGTATCGCTCCAGGGCGCGCCGGTGTGCCAGGAGTACGGCGTGCCGATGATCACGCCGAGCTCGACGAACCCGGACGTGACGGCGGTGGGCGACATGATCTTCCGGGTCTGCTTCATCGATCCGTTCCAGGGGTATGCGGGCGCGAAGTTCGCCCGCGAGGACCTGAAGGTGTCGAAGGTGGCGATCCTGTTCGATCAGTCGTCCGCCTACTCGGTGGGGCTGAAGGACGAGTTCAACAGCAACTTCAGCAAGATGGGTGGGCGGATTGTGAGCGAGCAGGCGTACACGAAGGGAGCGAGCGACTTCAACGCGCAGCTCACGCGCATCCGCGAGGAGGCGCCCGAGGCGATCTTCATCCCGGGGTATTACAGCGACGTGGCGAACATCGCGCTGCAGTCGCGCAAGCTGGGCATGATGATGCCGCTGCTGGGCGGCGACGGGTGGGACAGCGAGGAGCTGGCGAAGAACGCGGGCGCGGCGATCGAGGGGTGCTTCTACTCGAACCATTACGCCCCCGACCAGCCGACCGAGGAGATCCAGACCTTCGTGGCGAAGTACAAGGCCGACTTCGGCGGCGTGCCCGACGGGCTGGCGGCGCTGGGCTACGACGCGGCGAACATCCTGTTCGACGCGATGGGCCGGGCCAAGAGCGCGAGCGGTGCGGACTTGCGGGACGCGATCGCCGCGACGAAGGACTTCAAGGCGGTGACCGGGACGATCACGATCAACGAGCAGCGCGACGCGGTGAAGCCTGCGGTGATCGTGGAGCACAAGGGGGGCAAGTGGGTGTTCCGCTCGGCGGTGACACCGGAGTAAGGACGGATCCGACGTTTCAATACCAAACGAGCAGGCGAGAGCCACGGCGTGCGCCGGGGCTCTTTTTCTTGTGATAGCGCGAGGGTTCCGCGGGTCGGGTGCCGGGGGCGACCTTGGCAACCCGCGTGGACGGCCGGCGTATCAGAAGGCATGGCGGCCTTCCGGTCTGGGCTTGGCGAGTACCAGTGCTATCGGTGCCGCTATTTGCTGAGCGGGCTGGGGCGGATGGGGATGTGCCCGGAGTGCGGGGAGCGATTCGACACGAATGCGCCGGTGTCACCGCCGTTCAGCCGCGAAGTCGCCCGCGCCTACGGCGGGTACGGCCTCTTCGTGCTGCTCCGCCAGTTCGCGATGACGTGGCGGTCGGCGGCGATCATCGCGCTGGTCGTGGCACACACGGTGATCATCGTGTGGCCGGCGTATGCGGGGTGGGAGAAGTTCCTCGAGGTGACGGGGCTCTAACGGGGCTTCGACCTCGCGCGGAGTGTGCAGGTCGCGGTGTTGCTTGGCATACTGAGCGGCGATGGGACTTCTCTCGCTCGTGCTGATCGTGCTGGTGGTGCTGACCGCGGGGTACCTGCTGTACGGGACGCTGATAGCGCGCCTGTACCGGCTGGACGACGACACCGTGACGCCCGCGGTGGCGCGGAATGACGGCGTTGACTTCGTGCCCACGCGCCCGTTCTACCTGATGGGGCAGCATTTCTCGGCGATCGCCGCAGCGGGGCCGATCGTCGGCCCGGTGGCGGCGTGCATGGCGTTTGGGTGGGGGCCGTGCGTGCTGTGGATCCTGCTGGGGGTGATCTTCATCGGGGCGGTGCATGACTTCTCGGCGCTGGTGGCGTCGGTGCGGCACGGGGCGCACTCGATCGCGGAGATCGCGCGTCAGCACCTGGGGCGACGGGCGTACCTGGCGCTCGCGGCGTTCATCTGGCTGGCGCTGCTGTATGTGATCCTGGCGTTCACGGATGTGACGGCGGCGACGTTCGTGGGCACGAGCGAGGAGGTGGCGGGGCTGGGCGGATCGTTCAACAAGGGCGGCGCGGTGGCCGCGGCGTCGATGATGTACCTAGCGGTGGCGCTGGTGATGGGGTTTGTGCAGCGTTTCTTGAAACCGCCGATGTGGGCGCTGACGCTGGTGTTTGTGCCGGCGACGCTGTGGGTGATCTGGCTGGGGACGCGGGTGTCGACACTCGGCGTATTCAATCATGATGCGTTCAGTTGGCAGTGCGCGATCCTGGTGTACTGCTTCGTGGCGTCGCTCTTGCCGATGTGGACGCTGCAGCAGCCGCGGGGATACTTGGGCGGGTTCGTGCTGTACCTGGCGCTGGCGGTGGGGCTGGTGGGGATCGTGATCGGCGGGTTCAAGATCGAGCAGCCGGCGTTCTGGGAGGGGCTTGCGGGGTTGGGGGCGTTCTTCGGGAGCGGGATGATGCCCGCGGCAGATGGATCGGCAACCGCAATCAAACCGACACAACTGCTGTTCCCGTTCCTGTTCGTGACCATCGCGTGCGGCGCCTGCTCGGGCTTCCACGGTCTGGTGTGCGGGGGGACGACGAGCAAGCAGGTCGCGAAGGAGAGCCACTGCAAGCCGATCGCCTTCGGCGCGATGCTGCTGGAGGGGTTGGTGGCGGTGATCGCGCTAGCGACGGTGATGGTCGCAAAGCCGGAGTCGCTCGCGGGGAAAAACCCGGCTGTGATCTACGGGGACGGGATCGCGGCGTTCCTCACCACCATCCTGGGCCCGGAGGCTCGCGTGTTCGCGCTGACGTTCGGCACGATGGCGGTGGCGACGTTCGTGTTCGACACGCTGGATGTGTCCACTCGCCTGGGCCGTTACCTGCTGCAGGAGCTGCTCGGGGCGAAGGGGAGGGCGGCGGGTGTGGCCGCCGCGGCGTTGACGGCGGGGGTGCCGCTGCTCGTGCTGTGGGGGG
>JACMLW010000034.1 GCA_014379385.1 Phycisphaerales bacterium | reverse complement strand
GCAGCGTGAGCAGCAGCCCGCCCGCGGCCCGCACCGGGACCGGGATCGCGCACGCGAACAGCCCACGCCCGAGCGATGCCTCGGCGCGCTGCGCCATCGACGGCGCGGGTTCGCGTCCCATCACATCGCTACCGGCTCCCCCGCCCGATCGCATTACCGCAAGCCCGTGCTCCGCCGCAAACGCATCGAGCCCCGCACTCACCGGCACGCCGATCGCCGGGTCGGGCCCTCCCTTGAGTAGGTCGGTCGCCACGGCCTCAAGGTAGCTGTCCTGCTGCGCGAACACCCCCGGCCGCATGTACGCCCGCAGCGCATCCAGCCCGGGCGACGACGCGATCCGCGCCAGCTCCCCGAACACGGCCTCCGCCACGCCCTCGCCGTTGAGGGACGATGCAATCAGCCCGCTCCGCCACAGCGGCATCGACCACCGCCACGCCTCCATCAACCTCAGGTATCGCGGCGAGCGCGCCACCGCCGCCGCCACCTCCGCCTTGCTCGTTCCCTCGAACGGTTCGGGCATCAGCGTGATCACACGATCGCCAAGCACCGCCGCAACCACCGCGGGCAGCTCGCCCGTGGTCAGGTGATACGGGCTGAGCGCCAGCCGCAGCTCAGGGACGGGAGTAGAGGAAGGTTGGTCGTGTTCCACGTTCGTCCATCATGACTTGAACGGCGCGCCGCGCCAACTGCAACTCGGCCCGATTGCGCCGGATGGCTCGCCCGAGGCGAGCGGCTCACGCGCGGCGCTCACAAGCCGGTCTGATACCCCGCCGGATGCTTTCTGAACCACTCCCAAGCGGAACGCACGATCTCATCAAGGTCGGTGATCGAAGCCCGCCATCCAATTTCCCGATGGATCTTGGTCGGATCGGCGTAGAGCGCCGGCGGATCGCCCGGGCGGCGAGGGCCCTCCTTCACGTTGACCCTCAGCCCCGTCACGCGCTCGCACGACGCGATGATCTCGCGCACGGAGTACCCACGCCCGATCCCCAGGTTGTAGATACGGTCCTCACCCGGCCGCAGCGCCCGGAGCACGGCGAGGTGCGCATCCACCAGATCCTCCACATGCACATAGTCGCGGATGCACGTCCCGTCCGGCGTCGGATAGTCGGTGCCAAACACGGTGAGGGCGCGACCTTCCTCCCCGGCAGGGCCGCCGAAGTTGCCGCGCGTCCCCAGCAGCGACTGCAGCACCACGGGGACCAGGTGCGTCTCGGGGTGGTGGTGCTCTCCGAGCACGCCCACGCGATCCGATCCCGCCACATTGAAATACCGCAGGATCGCGAGGCCGACCGGCCGCCCCGCGTTGCGCCGCTGCGCGCTGTAATCCAGCAGCATCCGCTCCGTGTGCAGCTTGCTCCACCCGTAGGGATTGATCGGGCGCTGCACGCACGATTCGGGTATCGGGATCTGGTCCGCCGAGGGCTCGCCGTACGTGGCGCAGGTTGACGAGAAGACAATCCGCTCGACCGCCGCGGCGTCGCACGCCTCGAGCAGCGAGAGCGCCGAGGCCGTGTTGTTGCGGTAGTACACCAGCGGCCGCGTCACGCTCTCACCAACATACGCAAGGGCCGCGAAGTGCATGGCCTCCCGGACCCCATATTCCTTCAGCACATCAAGCACGAGGTCGTAGTCGCCGATCTCCCCCTCGACAAGAGCGAGCGTCGGCGAGGGCTTCCCCTTCGCGACCTCGTGCTTCAACAGTTCGATCGCGCTCGCGTGCCCACGGTGCAGGTTGTCGAGGACCACCACCGATTGCCCATCGCGCAGCAGCCGCTGCACCGCGTGCGAACCGATGTACCCCGCGCCGCCGGTCACAAGGATCATCGCGCGACCTCCGTGTCCCCGACCACGTCGCCTCAAAGAAACTTGATCGCCACGATGCCCAGCACGACCAGCACCGTCAGCACGATGGTAAGCAGGTTGAAGTACTTCTCGATGAAGACCCGCACCGGCGCGCCGTACGTGCGCAGCAAGAGCGCGATCAGGAAGAACCGCGAGCCGCGCCCGATGATCGACGCCACGATAAACAGCGGCAGCGAGGCGTGCAGCATCCCGGACCCCACCGTGAAGATCTTGTAGGGATGGAAGATCACGGTTCCGAAGAGCATGGTCCAGAAGTTGCCCGTGATCGTCCTGAGCTGCTCGATCGATTGCTCCGGCACATGCAGTAGGCGGTTGATCAGGTCCCACAGCAGATAACCAATGGCGTACCCGGTGATCCCACCCAGCACCGAGGCCACCGTGCTGACCGTCGCGTAGTACCACGCGCGGTCGCGCCGCTCCAGCGTCATCGGGATCTGCAGGATGTCCGGAGGCAGAGGGAAGAAGATCGACTCGGTGAAGCTGAACACGAACAGCGCAAGCGTGCCGTAGCGGCTGTGCCCGAATCCCAGCATCCAGTTGTACAACCGCCGGTGAATCGACCACCTGCCGATGGGCCCCGCGTGGGCGAACGGTTCGACCGGCACCAGAGCAGCCCGCTCCGGTCCCACTCCCGCCGGATCAGCCGCCGGTCCATTCGGTTCGCCGTCTCGTGCATGGGTGCCCATCGCTTAGGTGCTCTCCGTTCCTGCCTCGGGAAGGGCGGCAGGCATGGCCGTGGAGGCTGGGAAGGGTCGTCCCATCCACCCGCCCATCTTTGGCACCCGGCGCCGGCTCACCCACACCAGCATCGCCGCGCCAAACACCACCATCGGCACGCTGTACCATTGCCCGCGCGACAGGCCCAGTGGGCGCTCGACCGCGAACTGTGCATCGGGCAAACGCCAGAACTCCGTCACGATCCGGAGCAGCCCGTACGTCATCATGAACCAGCACCCCACCACGCCCGGCTTGCGCGGGCGCGCCCACACCACCCACAGCACCATGAACAGCGCCAGCTCCGCCGCCGCCTGGAAGAGTTGCGAGGGGTAGCGCGACGACAACAGTGGCCGCAGCTCACTGGCGTACGTCGCGGCGTTCGCGATCACCCGATCCAGCGCGTGCGTGTACGACGTATCGCCCGGCTGCGAGGCACGGGCCGCGAGCGACCAGAGTTCCTGCTCCTGGCCCGGCGTGAGCGCCGGCGTTTGGTCGGTGCGCACGCCAGGCCGGAGCCAGCCGCGCAGCTCCTGGGGGAACTGCACCGTCCACCACGGACCCGACGTGCCGGGCGGCGAGTGGACCCTCCCGAGCAACTCCCCATTGATGAAGTTGGCGAGGCGTCCGAACATCAGCCCAAGGGGCGCGAGCAGGGCGATCAAGTCCATCAAGTGCAGCGTGGAGACTCGCCCCGTGCGCGTGAACCCACCGGTCGCCGACCGCGTTCTCCACCCGCGCGAGACGCGCCACGCCGCGAAGATGACGCCCGCGATGCCGCCGTGCGCCGACATCCCACCACCTTGGATCGCCAGCACGCCCCACCAAGGGACGTTGCGCGAGAACTGCCCCAGCAAGTCCGGCTGATAGAGCAGCACGTACCCCAGCCGGCCGCCCACCAGCACGCCCCCGATAAACCACATCATGGCGTCTCCGATGCGCTCTGGTGGAATGAGCATGAGACCGCGGCGTGTGCAGGCGCGCAGGAGGAGGTACGCGACGAGAAACCCCGCGAGATAGGAAAGCCCGTACCAGCGGAGCCCGAACCCGGAGTCGGAGATCCGGACGAGGTAGGGGCTGAGCGTGTGGAGCCAGGCCGCGAGAGTCATGCGGGGTGAGGATAGGTATTCGAGCGCGGCGCTGGAGGCTTGAAGGAGTACATGCCGGCGCCGCTTGGACGAAGTGGGCCGGCGACCCGTTCACGCCGTGAGGTGATTCTCGACCGTGACGCAATCACGCGGGGTCAGGATCCGCGAACCGATCCTTTGGCGAGCAGAATCTCGACCGATCTAATCAATCTCCGAACGCCTCAACCTCAAGTCTGATCTGATACCCGGCGACGGGGTTCTCTTGGAGCCAGGCCTTCAGCGCCTCGATGTCTTCGGAGAACTCCACGTCACCTCCTACAACGAGCGTCTTTGGATCCTCCGGCGAACGATGCACACCGAGCCGACGGAAAGGCTCCTCAAGCACAAGTTTCTCGCGAAGCGCCATCGCGGCCAGGTTCGCGGGAGACTTGTCGTCCCGCGGCGCCACCTCGAGGCTCCGCCCTGACCGAGTGGCAAAGTACGCAATCCACCCGACCGAAATCACGAGCACGGCGATCACCACGTACATCAGGATCTTCTGACCTCGCTCCTCAAGCTTCACTCTTGGACCTCCGAGCTGTACCTAAAGAACGAAAAACGGGCGGCGCTCAAGTGCGCCGCCCGGAGTTCGTAGCATCGATCAGCCTCATTGAGCCTGGAAGTTCCAGTCGGGGCCGTCGGCATTGTTCGACCAGCGCCGCATGTCCCGGAGCTGCTTGATCGTCATTGTTTCGACATGGCCATCGGTCAGGGCGCTGACGGCCTTGCCGCCGTGGCGAGCATCCACAAAGCCCCATGACTGCGGCGAAACCAGTGGATTGAACTTGTCGCTCGCGTTCCATACCTGTGCTGTGCCGCCGGTGAGCGGATACCCCAGGCGTGGCGGGAGAACCTCGTAGAATCCGGGGACGACCTGCGCACCGGCGGTCCAGGGCACAGGCGCGCCGCCGTAACCAAACTGGGAGCCCGAGCCGCCCATGGTCGCCACATCCACCGAGCGCGCCGTGGTCATCGCCATGAGTACCGAAGGGAACTTGATGCGGTTCAACTCGCTGACGTAGAAATGCCCGCCCTGGTTAAGCCGGGGGTGCCCGACGTTGTACAGCGAACCATTCGGGAAGGCGCCACGCCGATAGTGCCCGCCGACGTAAACAGAGTTCAGGCCGAATGATGGATGGAAGTTGATGGCGTACTGATATGAATCCGTGTTGTCGTACTCGTTCGTAAACTGGCTCGATCCCGTCGGCACCTTCGAACGAGCATTGAACACCGAGTACGTTCCCGAATCGTTCATCAGCGCATTGGGCGGGTACTCAACAGCGACAGAGAACCGCCACCCCCACGCCTTCGCGCAGTCACCTTCAATGAGCTTGCTCGGATGCTGCGGATCGGACGGAAGAAATCGGCAAGACCCGATCGACTGGTCATTGTGCGCCCAGTCCCAGCGGATATAGGGAACAAGTATGCCATCCTTGAAGTCTGTCGCGTACGCCGTCCACGAGACAATCATGTGCTTGCCGCCCATCGACTCCTTGGCGAGCTTGCCAGCCGCCCGGGCACCCGCCAGCGCCGGCAGAAGGATTCCCACCAGCAGCGCGATGATCGCGATCACCACCAGCAGCTCGATCAGCGTAAACGCGCGGCGTGGGTCAGAACTGCAACGGATCTTCATGAAATTACTCCGGGGCGGGCTTGCGAACGGCTCGAACACGCACGGTCGCGGCGGCAAAATTCGCCTCAACCACCCGTGCTTTGGGCAGCGGGCGCGGCCTTTCGCCTTGATCCGGCCCCAAACACAAAGAGGTGGCCGAGTGGCGAAACCGTCATGATCTGCAAAACTTCGGCAAAGACTGGGAAAACCAGTTTTGAGAAACGGAATCAGCGGAGGTCGCGCCGCGAATCGGCGGTATCCAAGTGTACGGCTGCAAGCCGCCCGAGCAAGTGCCCGTGCGCAGTTATGCGCGTACGGGTCTGTTGTACGGTTCCGGCGCGTTCCGGTTTCATGGGGTGGGTCGACGGGGCAATCACCCTTCCCCCCTCCTGCCGCTCACCCCGCTCACCCCGCCACCAGTCGCGCGATCTGAAGGGCGTTGAGCGCGGCGCCCTTTCGAAGCTGATCCCCGCACACAAACAGCTCAAACGCGCGCGACGGGGAGTCGTCGGTAATCGGACCTGTCTCAGAAGGAAACCCCGGCTGACCGCGAACGCCACCCTCCATAGACCTCCCCAAACCGGATCGATCGGGCCGGATTCGACCCACCAGCACCTCGTCCGTGCCCGTTGCCTTGAGCGGCGTGGGAAACGAGTTCGCCGCCCGATCATCGAGAAGCCTCACGCCCGGAGCCGCCGCAAGGGCTTCACGCACCTCGTGTGTCGTGGCGGGTTTGCCCAGTGTGACATGCACCGACTGGGCGTGGGCCCGAAGCGTCGGAACCCGGATGCACGTGATCGACAGACCCAGGCCGCGGTTGGCCGCAGTGTCGCCCGCTCTCGAGCCTTCATTGACGGGCGTTCCCCAGATCTTGCCCGTCTCGTCGATCACCTTCTGCTCTTCCACGTTCAAGCCGGTCACCGGATCAACATCTGTGTTGTGACTGAACAGGTTGAAGGCGTACGGCTCCTTGAAAACCTTGGGCGTCAGAGCCCCGCCCCCCCCCGCCCCGCCCCCCCTGTCCACTCCCGCCTCCAACACGGATCGGGTTTGTGAGAGCAGCTCATCCATTCCGCGAGCGCCCGCGCCCGACGCGGCCTGATACGTGGAGACGATGGCGTGGGTAACGCCGAAGGCCTTGCGCAGCGGCGTGAGCGCCATCAGCAGGATGATCGCGGAGCAGTTGGGGTTGGCGATGATGCGTCCGGGTGCATGATCGACAAGCGGAGCGAGGTGCAGCGCCTCGGGATTGATCTCCGGCACCACCAGCGGCACGCCCGCGGTCATGCGGAAAGCGGACGAGTTGTCAATAACGGTCGCGCCCGCCCCCCCTCCCCCCCCCAACCCGCGAGCCGCGGCGGGGCCGTATTCGCGCGCGATCGAGCCGCCCGCCGAGAAGAGCGCGATCTTGATGCCGCGGAATGAGGTCGCCTCGAGCGCCCGCACGGTGAGCTCTTTGCCGCGGAAGGGGACGGTGGTGCCAACGGAGCGCGGGCTGGCGAGCAGGAGCGGATCGGGGGATTGGCCGCGAAGAGCGTTCGGCCCCCACTGCTCGAGGATGGTGAGCATCTCACGGCCGACGGCGCCGGTGGCGCCCACGATGGCGATGGTTGGTATCATGCGAGCGTCAAGCAGAAGAGATTCACCACAGAGAGCACAGAGGCATCACAGAGTAGAAAGCAAGAAATGTGTTCCTCTCTGACATCTCTGTGTTCTCTGCCGACTTTGTGGTAATCGGGATCTAGGCATCTCGGTCGATCACGGCGTCGGCCATAAGGAACAGGTACCGCCTGGCGGGCGAGTCGGGCACCGAGACCAGTGACGCCTTGGCACGTTCCACCAGATCGGTCGCGACGCCGCGAGCGTACGCAATAGAGTGGGTGAGCCTGAGCGCCTGGTAGAGCGAGTCGGCGGTCGCATCGTCATGATCCACGTGGTAGGCCGCCTGCGAGACGGCCTCGAGGCGCGCGAGCGTCTCACCCCTCATCGGCGCTGGCGCGCTCCGGAGGTGATGGATCAGGGGGAGGGTGAGCTTTCCGAGCTCGACGTCGCGCCGCAGGGGTTTGCCCACGCGATCCTCGGCGCCGGTGAGATCGAGCAGGTCGTCCTGGATCTGGAACGCCACGCCGAGGCTGAGCCCGAACTCATGGAAGCGCTCCGCCGTCGCCTCGCCGGCGCCCGAATGGATCGCCCCGAGTTTGCACGCCGCGCCGATCAGCGAGGCCGTCTTGCGCTCCACGATCTGGAAGTACGTCTGCTCGTCGAGCGAGAAGTTCTCGCGGTGGTGCAGCTGCAGCAGCTCCCCGGCACAGAGGGCCATGCCGGTCGAGCCGATCAGCAGCGCCGAGGCCTGCGAGTCCAGCGACGAGCACAGGTGGAACGCTGCTGAGAACAGGTAATCACCCAGGATGACCGCCGCCTCGTTCCCGTGCAGGCGGTTGATGGTCGCGCCCTTGCGGCGCGTGTCGGCCTCGTCCAGCACGTCGTCATGCACCAGCGTGGCCATGTGGATCATCTCGCACACGGCGGCGATGGACACATGCCCATCGGAGACCTGCCCCGTCTGGGCGTCGGCGTCGCCCCTGCCCGCCGCCGCCGCCATCCCGGAGAGCAGCACAAGGGCGGGCCGGACCATCTTGCCGCGATAGGAGTCAACGTGCCGGCAGAGGCGTGCCACGGGCGGCAGGTCGGAGGAGAGCTGCTCGCTGAAACGCTGCTCGACTCGCACCAGCGCCTGCTCGAGAATCCCCTGCGTGGACTCGAGCTCCGACGGGATATCAAGGACGGACGGCATTGACCAAGCGTAGCGGCGCCCCGATGCCACGCCAAACAACGGCGCTAGGACCGCTCCGCAACGATATAGCAAATAAACGCCCGGTCCGCGTCGTTGTGCTCGCTCGGCCTGAACACGCCGTTGCCGCCCCCCTTGCCGTCGTCCCCCTCGGTGTACACCGTCGAGCGCAGCCCCGCTTCGGCCAGCACATCGCGCAGCTCCGGCAGGTTCCACAGCCGCCACTCGTACCGGAACGCACGCTCCATCTTCGTCCCATCGCGCAGATCAAACGAGATGTAGCACGTCATGGCGCCCGTCACCGGGTTGTAGGTCGCCTGGTCCCACACGTACGTGAATCCGGGCTCCGCCTTCCCCGCCGCGGGGATCCGCCGCCGCTCCTTCATCACCTGGTGGGCATCGCTCCCCCCGTAAAAATCTAGGAAGAACACGCCACCCGGCGCCAGCGAGGCCCGCACCGCCTTGAAGTAGCCCAGCATCTGCGCCCGCTGCTTGAAGCACCAGTACGAGAAGTTCATCGCCAGCACGCAGTCGTACCCGCGTGTGCCCGTCTGCTTGCGGGCCGCCAGCACATCCCGCCGCTCCAGCGTCACACGCGTCCGCTCCTCCTCGCTCAGGGCCCCAAGGTTGTGCGTGATCCCCCACGCCAGCGTCGCGGCGTCCAGATCAACCCCCACCGCATGGTTCGTCGCGCGCCGCCGCACCCACTCACACGACGTGTTCGCCGTCCCGCAGAAGTCCTCTCGTAGCAGCGACGCCCGCTTGCCGCGCAGCTTCAGGTACGTCCGGTCGACAAAGTCGATCTCCGGCTCCACGCTCTGCACGGAGCGCTGGTAGAGAACGTGCTTATCGGGCGGTGTCTCGCCGAGGGCGCGGCGACGCTTCTGCTTCTGAGTGGCTGGCATGCGCCGGAGCATAGAGCCCGCGCCGCGCAAGTGTCGTCCTCGCCCCGACCGGTTTCTTCCCGCCCGCATGAGCCGGGCGCATTGACCCCCCGGGCTATAGTGGCCGATCATCGGTATCGCACGCCGGAGGGGCCCGGAACTCCGAACGGGACGGCCACGACGCCCCGCACGGGGCAGCGGTCCGCGGCTCTTTTTGAGAGGTTCTCGATGCGTCTGAGCATGGTCGGCACGGGATACGTCGGGCTCGTCACGGGCGTCTGCCTCTCCAACACCGGAAACCATGTCACGTGCCTCGACGTCGACGCCCGCAAGGTGGAGATGCTCCGCCGCGGCGAGTGCCCCATCTACGAGCCCGGGCTGACCGATCTCATGGCGCGCAACGCCGCGTCGGGCCGCCTGGTATTCACCACCGACGCCGTTGCGGCCCACCGCGACGCCGACATGATCTTCATCTGTGTCGGCACCCCCAGCGACGAGCGCGGCCACACCGACCTCTCGTACATCTTCAAGGCCGCCGACGACGTGGCCGACATGCTCAGCAGCCTCGGGCCCCAGCAGAAGACCAAGGTCGTCGTGGTCAAGAGCACCGTGCCCGTCGGCACCACCCTTCAGGTGAAGGAGCGCATCCGCGCCCGCGTCGGTCCGGCGATCCCGTTCGAGGTCGCCAACAACCCGGAGTTCCTGAAGGAAGGGGCCGCGATCGACGACTTCAACAAGCCCGACCGCGTGGTCGTCGGCGTCGAGAAGCCCGAGGTCGGCGAGCGCATGCGCGACCTGTACGACCCCTTCGTCCGCAACGGCCACCCCGTCTTCCTGATGGACATCCTCTCCAGCGAGATGGTCAAGTACGCCAGCAACAACTTCCTCGCGACCAAGATCAGCTTCATCAACGAGATGGCGAACCTCTGCGAGGCCTACGGCGCCGACATCAACAAGGTGCGAGAGGGCATGTGCTCCGACAAGCGCATCGGCTCCCAGTTCCTCTACCCCGGCCTCGGCTACGGCGGGAGCTGCTTCCCCAAGGACACGCTCGCCTGCATCATGATGGGCGACAAGGCCGGCATCCCCGCCCGCCTCAGCCAGGCCGTGCACGATGTGAACCAGCGACAGCGCGAGCGATTCTTCGACAAGATCATGGGCCACTTCGGCGCCAAGGGCGGCACCGGAGGGGGGGGCAACGGAGGGCTGTCGGGCAAGACGCTCGCCTTCTGGGGCATCGCCTTCAAGCCCCGCACCGACGACATCCGCGAGGCCCCGGCCCTGACGCTCATGCGCAAGGCCCTCGGCTATGGCGCGGCCGTCCGCGCCTTCGACCCCGTCGCCAACGAGAACGCCCGCAAGGAGCTTGGCCCCAGCGTCCAGGTGCTCGACGACATGTACGAGACCCTCAAGGGCACCGACGCCCTCGTCATCTCCACCGACTGGGACGAGTTCAAGAGCCCCGACTTCGCCCGCATGGCCGAGCTCATGAAGGGCAAGGCCATCTTCGACGGCCGCAACCTCTACCGCCTCTCGCAGATGGCCGAGCTGGGCTTCGCGTACCACAGCGTCGGGCGCGCGCCAGTCAAGGGCAAGTGAGCTGCGCATGACGCGCGGCGAACGCATTACCTTTATCGGGCTCGGCCTCGCCGTGATGCTCTGCGGCCTTGTCGGGGCGCTCTCTACGCTGTACGCAGCCGCTGGTATCGGTGCACTCATCGAGGACTTCAGCGCCGGCCTGACGTTTCCGAACTGGCAGACCAACCGTGCCTCAACTGAAGGATTTGCCGAAGCGATCAATCGGTTCGCCGGTCACCATGCAAATCGCGTCCCGATGTACTCGCTCGTCCCGATCGGCATCGGGTTCTTCATCGTGCTCTTCGCGAGTTCATGGCGAGCGCTTACTACGCCGCTTCCCCCCGCGCCGTCCTCACTTGACGAGACGTGCCAATGACTGGTTGCGGGTCATCATTCTTCAGGCCGAAGGCCTGATCGTCAGTAGCCGGCTGTGGAGCGCAGCGACACTGCCGGAAAGCGGTTCCGGAACCGTGATGCAGTCCGAAGGACTGCTCGTAGCACGCCGCGCGATCCGCGCCATTGCCCAACTACCGTCTTCTACGCGGCCCTCCCGCACTCCGGGCACGGATTGCCGCGGGAATTGAGGACCGGTCATAGAAGCACCTATCGCACAGGCCCGGCTGCCATCGCAATCGACGCCTGACCCTTGACACCAGAATGAAAAAGCCAACCCATAACGCCCCAAATACTGCGGTGTTCGCCATGAACCCCGGCCAGTACACGTAGAACGGAAGAAAGACCGCGTTCCCACGTTGCGGCTGCGGCAGTCTCAAGTTCCGAATGAAGAGCGATCCCTCCAACATGAGCCCGCTACTGCTGTACGATCGCATCCACATTGTTCGCAACGGCCAGCCATACAACTGAACTGACCCGAGCTTCATGTAGTTCGCATCACGCTCAGATGGCGTTGGCCAGCGCGAAAGGTCTCCGAGGATTGGATGTATGTTTCCTGGCCTCAGTGGTGCTGCCAGTTCCTCGAGGCTGGCTGATGGAACATCGAAGTCCCGTTTCGTCCCAGAGTTGGCGGTCACGGAAAATGTTGTCACCCCCCAGCCCTCGTCTCGGGAAACCAGAATCTGCGAACACAGCGAAGTACTGCCGATCGGCCGATCGATCGTGCATAACAGAACGGTCCTTTGGTTCGGCACCGCGCGCCACACGATCATCCACGTGACAGCGACGGTCGTCGCCGCTCCGAGAATCGCCATGCACGCGACATAAACCGCGGGCTTGACCATGTGGTTGCGCCGCACTCTCGACATGTAGTCAGCATATCGGGGCCGCCCGCACGACCATCCCCTCGCTCCGCAATGTCCTCGGTACACTCTTCT
>JACMLW010000033.1 GCA_014379385.1 Phycisphaerales bacterium | reverse complement strand
CGACCGCCTCACCGGCGCGCCAGTTACCCGGGTCGATTCCGGCGCGCTGAAGGTCGGGGATCAACACCCGGAGACGCGGCTTGTCTGGCAGCGGCCACAACAAGGCGTCCTTGCCTCTGCTAGCCAGCCACGGCCCCAGGAGTGCCGCCACGGCCGCCGGGAGGGGCTGGACGGCCGCCCGCCGGTTCTTGGTTGACGCCGCCGCCACGGCCACCACCGGCCCCCCACTGGCGTTGAGTTGGAAGCCCGCCGGCGTAAGGCTCGCGGCCTCGCCCCGGCGCAGGCCGGTCACCGAGAGCACCCGGTAGAGCATCACGCGATCCGTCCCGGTCATGCCGCAGATCGCCGGGGCGCCGGCGGTAGCGGCCAGCAGCGCCCCGAACTCGGTCTCGGTGAGTATCCGCCGCACCCAGCGGGGGTCCTGGGCCTCTGACCGCTTGCTGAGAGTGCCCAGCGGGTCGGACGCCAGCCGGCCGTGACACACGCACCAGCGAGTGAGCCCCTTGATCGCGACCAGCTTGGCGTTGAGTGACCGCACGCCCGTACCGGCCGTCCGCATGTGCTGGGCGAGGTGGCCCTGCAACTTCACCGCCTCGATGTCGCGAAGAGTCTGCCAGCTCAGCGCTTTGACCGCCGAATCGATGTACGCCCGGGTCTCGGTCACGTGCCGCGCGCTCGAACCCTTGTCGTGAAGCGAATCGATGTACTCGTTGACGTGCTCGGCGATCGGGCGCTTCCGCTGCTGGGCGATGGTCTCGGCCCCCGGATCGATCAACCCCTCGCGCACCTTGCGGGCGTGCTCCTCCCACGCAGCGGCCTGACGCTGAGCCGCCCGCTTGTCGGTCGTGCGCGTCGAGCGATGCACCCGCCCGCCGTTGGGCCCCCTGTACGTCGCGTAGTAGTACTTCTGGCCCGCCTTCAGGTACGTGCTAGCCATGCCCGCTGCCTCCTTCGCCCGGCTCGGGAGAGCCCGGGCTCAGGACAGGAGCGAGCAGCTGGCGATGGTTCAAGGCATGCGGCGGTGTCGAGTTACTTTGGGTCATCGGCCGGCTCTCCCGATGATGCTGCCGAGGCTTTGGGTGGGCTCGCTCATCTGCTTCGTTCGCTTGAGTGCTTCCATGCCGGAAAGCCAGGCCCGTTGATCAGGCGCGACCACCTGCCCGAGAACCACGTCGAACCGGGTTGCAAGAGCTTTCACCAGCGCCGCCGGCAAGCTGCGGATGATTGGATCGCTCTTCAGCCTTGCCGCTTCCGCGATCACCGACCCCGAGGTGATCCCGGGCGCAGAGGCGAGGCGGTCGATGTTGGGACCCTTGACGCCGTGGTGCCGGAGCGTTTCTCGGACGTTGTCGGCGGCTTCCGAGGGAACGGGCATGGCCGGGCTCGTCTCGACCGCCGCCTGTTTTCCCATCCATCCATCTCCCGCCGAGCGCACTTCCGCCCCGCCGGAATTCATGGTGGGTTCTTCTGGTGGGTTATGGATGGATGGTTCCTCCGAACGGCGTTCGGAGTTCTCGTGCGCCCGGTTCGGAGTTCCTGCGCGCGGTTCGGGGTTCGACGCGCCGCGTTCGGAGTTGGCTCCTTCACGAGCGTGCTCGGCCAGCGCGGCCAGTGTGCCAAGGTTGATCCTGAGCCTGTGAGTCTGCTTGGCGCCACCCCGGCTCTTGTGCAGGTACGTGAGGATGCCGCGACCGGCCAGGGCGTCGAGCGCCTTGCCCACCGCCCGCTCACTCAGCTTCGTGTGCGCGGCCACCGTACCAATGGCTGGCCAGCATTCGCCGCTTTCCTGGTCGGCCCATGTGAATAGCGCTCGGAGCACCGAGGCCTCGGTCCGCGACATGTGGACTGCGGCGATGTCGTCGGAGCAGCGGGCGAACCATGGTCGGGACGGGGGTCGGCGCTCCCGGCCTTCCTGCCGACGGTGCGGGCGTCTTCCAGTGGCCATTAGCGCCGACCCCCCGCCGCCTGATCGCGGAGCCACTCGTGGAGCTGCTCAACCGGGTAGAGCACCGTCCGGCCAAGCCTCACGTGAGGAATGGTTCCATCCTGGGTCTTGGTCCACAGCAGGCGAGGGCTGATGCCGAGTAGCTTCGCCGCTTCATTCCGACGGAGGCTAGCGGTGGCACCGCCGCAGGTGTCGGTGAGGTGTCACTCGCCACGTGGCACCCCCGTTTCACCCTTGGCACGCTGGGCGAGCAATGCGCTCACCGTGGGCACGTGCACGAGCACAGCCCGTCCCGCGACGAGCGCGGGAATGTTTCCGGCTTCGATTTCTTCCCGCAGCCACCCCGCCGGAACGCGAAGACAGCGGGCCGCCAAGTTGAGCGGTAACGGTTCAGATAGATCTGGTGGTGTGATCATGCTCGTGTTTCATCGAGCATGCCCCGGCAAGATCGCGGTAGTTGTCCGGTGAGAGCGCGGTAGTTACGCGGTAATCTTTTGCGAGAGTTCCCGCCCGAGCTTGGTAAGCCGGTACCCGCCGTATGGCCCCTCCGGAGTCTCCACCATTTTCGCGTCAATAAACTTCCGCAGCCAGTTCCGAATGGTCTTGTCCGACACCGGCTCCAAACTCACCCTCGCCCTCTGCTCGATTGTGCCGACAGTCAGAAGCTCATTCGGCGCGACCCCACGCATGGCTTTCAGAACTCGGCGCCCTGCTAGCGTCAGGGGGATTGGGTCTTCTTCGTCGCCCGTATCCTCACTGGCCTTTCCACTTGCAGCCGGCGCTGCGCGCGGCTCCCTTAGCAGGTTGGCAGGAGAGGGAAAGCCTCCCGCATCGAGCCGGTTCGCCGCCGCGAGGACCGCTTCGGCCTCGCGGATCAATTGCGTCCGCGGCTCCGGGAAGTTGATCCCCTCGCACTTGAGCAGAGCCACTGCCGATTCACGATCCGATAGACCTTGCGACTTCCACTCGCCCGCCATGAGGTCCTGCATGTCGCCAGAGGTTCGCAGGCCCAACCGCGCCCACACCGCCTCACGAGTTTCGTGTCCGATCAGTTCGTCATAGTCAGCGCCCCAGCCCAATGGCTCCGACGGCTTCCCTTGGGCGACCTGCCGCGCCGTCGCCCGGGCCTTTGCTTCCTCGGCAACGCGCCCGGTGTGGGGCTCCAGCGGATGCCGCCGAGCCGAATAGAGCACATTTCGGAAGTAGATGCCGAGCCCGCTTTCAACGGCTTCGATCAGCGTGGGGTAGGGAGTCGCGTCAGGCCCCGAGCGCAGCTTGATGGACGCCGCCCCCGCCGGATAGACCCGCCGCGCTTGGACGAGAACATCAGGAATCCGCAGGTGTGTCAGGTCGTCCCACGCGATGAATGCTTCCGCGAAGTTGAATGCCTGCGCATCCCAATCCGTTGGGACACGAACCCGTCCTTTGGCCAACTGGACTTCATCGTGTCCGAGCATGTGCCCGAAGGTTGCGGGCGGGTGCTGCGGGTTGCTCGGGTCGAATCGCCGAGCCCAAGCCGCCAGCATTGCGAGGTAATCGACAAACTTCAACGCCGCTCTGAACGCTCGATCCGCAGGGCGTGTTTCCGGTTCGTGCGCCCCTGCAGGCGCGGGACTTCGTGCCATGTTTTCACCGTCCAAATCGGGGCGGATGGGTTTGCAACCCCAGCCGCTACCCGCCGCCATTATCACAAGCGGGACGCCCTTCGCCGCAATCGATAGTTAGCTCACCCCCACCGCTAATCGCGGTCTCGTCCGATAATCGGCGCGAAGCCAAGCGGCTTCAGCCAGGCGTCGTCGGCCGGGATTATCAGGTGTTGAGGGGCGGTCGTCCTGGGGTATGGCCGTGGCGGATTCGTCGTCCACGCACCCCTCGATTATGCTACCCGCCAGGCTCCGGGTTAGGCAGCGGGCGCGTACGCCTGCAGTCCTGAGCCGCGCGCCCACCGGAGCCTTGGTTGTCCACACCCGAGACGAAAGCCCGACAACGGATTGATGCCATGCTGGCGGCGGCGGGTTGGACTGTCCAGGATTACCGCCTCATGAATCTGAGCGAGGGCCGCGCCCAGGCCGTTCGCAAGTTCCCCGGCAAGTTCGGCCCGGCGGACTACATGCTGTACGCCGACGGCAGGGCGATCGGCGTGGTCGAGGCCAAGCCCGAGGGGCACACCCTGACGGGCGTCGAGCTGCAGTCCAAGTAGTACCAGGATGACCGCAATTGTTCGGCCATCCGCTTGACGGTATGTCCGGGAGGAACTTTGCCACCTGATCCCGCTCCGGCACCCGCGCCCCATCCGCGCGAGCACACCTACAGATCGCTAGTCGAAGCGATTGCGGGTGGCGCGGTGCTGTTCGTGGGTGCGGGAAGCGCCGGATAGTTGGTTACCCCATGTGGGGCGGACTCCTCTCCCAGCTTGAGTCGGCTGCGCGACAATTGGATGAGACGAAGGTCAAGGACGTGGAGGGCGTTGACGGACTTCTGCGCGCGAGTACCTACAAGACAGTCTTAGGGCCAGATGAGTATCGGCGGATTCTCCGCGAGACCTTCGCGCCGCGAACACCTCCGCATGATGCAGCACACGAATCCCTGGTGGCGATGCCATTCCGCCACATCTTCACCACGAACTATGACGGCGTGCTGCAGTCCGCCCACCAGAAAGTGCGCGGCTCGGCGGCGGACAGCTTCGACGCTGATGAATGGGACAAGCTGACTGATCTTTGGCAGCGGCAATCAGGCATCGGAGCGGCCCGCTCATACGTGCATCTCCACGGTTCAATCGGCAGGCCTCAATGCATTGTGCTGTGCAAGGAGGACTATGACCAGCGCTATTACCACGAGCAAAGGTACACGCAGTTTCTTCGTGGGTTCCTGACTGGGCACCGGTTCGTCTTCGTCGGATTCAGTCTCTCCGACGACGAGTTCAAGTACATACTGCGGTGGGCTCAGGCAACTTGGCAGCCGTCAAGCCCGAGGCACTTCGCGATTCTCCCCGCACCAGCCGACGCCGACAAACAGCGAGTCCAAGCAGCCGAATTGCGGGGTTTGCAGGGCATCGAGCCGGTGTACTTCGACAACACCTCGGGTGACTTCACCAGCCTGTGGGCACTAATCGAGACGCTCCGCACCGATGTGGACGCGCACAAGGCCAAGAACGGGCTCGTACCCGCCGCGGCTCTGCAGGACTTTGTCACGGAGCTGTTTCCTGGCGATCCCGATCGACAACAAGCCGCGCTCCAGCGCCTTCCGGGTCTGGTCAGCAAGCACAGTGTCACGGTCTCTTTCAGTGATGCCGGCGCCGGAAGCACCACGGAGGTTGATCGGGAGATCGATACCGTCTTCAAGCTCGTCGCCCGAGGACTGCCTGATGACGCGATCGCTGAGTACGAGGCGATCCGAACCAGGGAGGGCGACCGGCTGACGGCCAAGCAGCAGTATCGGCTGGATGCCAACATCGGGAATGCCCTGTACTCCAAAGGTGAGGCGACGTTGGCCTCGCAGGCCTATTTGCGTGCGGCGGGCCACTACCGCGACAGCAGAGATGCGAAGGGCATCGAACTGCTGGGGCGATTCCTCACCGGAGCCCTGGCAGAAACGAAGCGCCGGGCTGCTGAATTGTGTGCGAGCGAGCCGACCTTTGGACGTGCGTGGTCCATCTGGGTGCGCTCGCACGACGAACACTCAGATTTCGGGGCCGTTGAGGCCGCCGTTCCGGCCGCGGTGCACACCGATCCAGAAGTCGCCCAGGCGCTGTCCGACCTCGCTGCGCGCTGCGGGCAGCTCGATGCACATGTGCGTCATGCTCGCGCTGCAGTAACGGCATCGCCAGAATGGCCAGACGCGCTCGCAATGCTCGGGGCGGCGATTGTTGCGTCAGAGCGGCGATTTGCGACGTTTCACGCTGATCGCGGACTGGTCCCTGAGCACCCCGACCTCATGGCGGAGGCGGAGAGCGTGATATCCAAGGCGATCGATGCGGTGGGTTCCAGAGACCCTGCTGGCAGACTTGCCGGACTCCACTTCAATCGATCGGTTACGAGGCGATTCCTTGGTCGGGAGGCGGACGCGACCCGTGACCTGCGGGACGCCTTCCGCCTCGGTCCGACACAACCTGTGATCACGCTTGGATTTGCGATGGAGGTAGAAACGCAGCCAGACATGGATGCGGCGATCATCGCCCTGTCGGCGCTTCCAACAGACGGCGAGTGGGCAGACCAGGTGCGGCTTGCGGCCGTCATGCTGCGGCTGCGCAGGCGCGGCGAGGGTGACATCGAGCAGGCTCGGGTGCAGGTGGACCAGTTGTGCGCTCGCCTCGGAAGCGTCGAGCCCGCGACCTGCAGAGCGGACGTCGTCAGGATGGCGTTGCGTGTGTGCTACGAGCAGGGTCGTTCTGGGGACGGCCCCGGCATTGTGGCCGGGCTGGCTGATGGCGCGCTGGCCGATCACCGCCTTGTTCATGAAGGGTGTGTGGACGGAGTGTCCGCGCAGAGAGTGGGCCAAGTCGATTATCGTTGCCGTTCTCGAAAAGATCGGACGCGAACGAAGCCAGAGGATGCTCGCGGTGTACATCTACCGGTTCCGAGGGATGCGGAAGACAGGAGTTGACCGACAATCGTGGGTCGTGGGCTCCGCAGGCACCGAAGACCGGGCGCGACAGCGAGATCTGGCTCGAGAACTCCCAGACCATCACGGGCGGGACGTTTCGTCTCGTACCGTTCTCTCGGATCGATTTTCTCTCCCCGGATGGACTGCCGCAGCAGGTCACCACGCTCTCAGCGACAACCGTCATCGAAGGGGCCGGCATCGTAACGCCCACGTTCGGTGCCGCGTCGCGTATCCTCGCGAACAACGGTGTTATTCGAGCGAACATCGCGGGTCAGGAACTCCGTGTCTCTGGAATCGAGAACCACGGCCTCGTGGAAGTGACCGAGGGCGCGAACCTCTGGGCCGGCGGCCTCACAAACGAAGGCCACATCAACATCGATGGTGGCACCCTCACCCTCGCCGGAGGATTGATCTTCGGGTCCAACTCCACGTTCTCGCGCAATGGGGGCACTGTCCTTCTACGCGGAACTGTCGAGAATGCCGGCCGAACGCTCGTGCTCGACCGCACTACAGGGACCTGGAATGCCGAAGACGCACGGATCAATGGTGGCACGATCGAGTTCCATGATGGAGCGAGGCTCATCGCGCCACAGAACAATCGTTCGATCACACTCGATGGGGTCGCCGTCGATGGGAGCTGGGACGCCGATACCTTCCCTCGGCTCGATGTCTACAACGGCCTGACGCTTCTGCAGCCGAGCGTTACCCGGGAAAAGGGCATTCGCTTTCTTGGCGTAGGACCTCACGAGTTCTCTAGGGACCTGCGGGTTGATTCACACGGCCCATTCAACTCGACCCACTCCATCCTGACCCTCAATGGCCTAGGGACAATCGAGATCACCGATGGCTCGGCGATTCGCGGGGGGCGGGCTAGGCTCGGGGGGACGGAGAGCGGGCCGGGGGTGGGAACGTTGATCAACGAGGGGCTGATCTCCGCCGATCAGCTAGACCAACAGATCAACATCCACTCGCGCGAGTTCGTCAATAACGGCGTGATCGAAGCTCTGAACGGTGGGTACTTCAGCATTTCTGGGAACACAGCGCCCGGCTGGGACGCCGCTTGGGAGAACAACGGTGTCCTGCGCGTCGGCGCAGGCAGCCGCCTTGAGCTGGGCGGCCGGGTCCGGACTGCGGACCTCGGCACGATCGAGAACCTTGGCGGCGATGTGTGGTTCACCCGTTCGCTTGACAACTCGGGCGCGGTGCTGGACACAGGCACGATTCAGAACGTGCGGCTCACACAATACGGTGCGATCAAGGGCGGCACGGTCGATGCAACAACCCAGCCCCTGTATGTGAGCGGCAGCGGGTTCCTAGACGGCCTCACGCTAAACGGAACGGTGGCGGTAGAGAACGGCCAGGTCAACTTCCGCAATGGCGTCGTGCTCAACGGCACGGTCAACCTCGGCGGCGCCAACTCCTCGGCCCTGAGCCTGCTGGTCAGTGACGCGAACCTCAACTCCACACTGAGCGCTGGAACTATCCACTTTGACCCCTCCTCGGCCGGCGATCACACCATCAATGGTGGCTTCTTCACCTCAAACATTACTCTTGGCGCCGGGGTCGTCGTGCACGGCGGTAGGGGTGCGATCTTCACGTCGAGCAGCGGCTCGGTCACGAATGCGGGGCTGATCTCGGCCGACGTGCCCGGCGAGACCATCTCGATCTACACGACACGTTTCTCGAATCAGGGGACGGTCCAGGCCATCAACGGCGGGATGATCATGTACATCCCGCCACGCGCCGGCGAGTTGGACTCGCCGACCTTGGCCCCGCTGTTCTCCAACGAGTGCGCCATCGTTCTCGACCAAGGGGGTGCGTTTAGTTTCACCGGTGATTTCGTGCAGCTGCCCTGGGGGCGCCTCAGTCTGGTCCTGGGGCGCGGGCCCGAGACTGTCGCGCGTGTGGCCGTCACCGGCGAGGCGTCGCTCGGTGGCACACTCGAGGTCCTGCTCCCGGAATCCGGATCGGCGCTGGGCTGGTACCAACTGCTCTCGTTTAGCACCCGGCATGGCCAGTTCGACACGATTCTGCTGCCAGAGCTGGCGGAAGGTTTCTCCTGGGATCTCTCTCGCCTCCATACCGAGGGCGGGATCGCCCTGGTGCCCGCACCCTCCGCGCTGGCGCTGCTCGCCCCCGTTGGCCTCGCCGCGCTCCGCCGGCGCCGCTCGCAATCTTCCTCTAGCACAAGCGAGAGCCTCTGATGCGCCCTGCCACCTTGATCCGAGCCACAGCAGTCGTGCTAGCGGCCGTAACTCCATCTCTCGCTCAGCCCCCGGAGGTCTTCACGTTCAACAACACCATGTCCAACGGTGTGCTAAATGCTCCGACCAACGAGGTGCGGATTGCAAACGTCGGCGGCGGCTTCCAGCTGGGGCGTATTGACATCACCGGCACCCTCACCTCGCTGCTCTCCACGACCTGGCGGACCGACACGCGCATCCAGCTCACTTCGCCGACAGGCGTGTCTGCCGTGTTCCAGCCGTTCCTGACCGGCACCACGTTCTCCGTGCTCGCGGTCGATGGCCGGTCGTTCCTCGGCAACGGGACCAACCCCACCGGGCAGTGGACGCTCCGCTTCTTCGAGGCGATCCATGATGGCGGGCTCGCGCCCGACGCCCGCTGGGATGTGACGGTGACGTTCACCGATGCGCTGCCCCAGCCTCCCGCCGCGACCAACCTCGGCACGCTCACTTCCACGCCGCTGACCGCGTCGGCTCCGATTGGCAATGGACAGTTCGTGTGGTACCGCTTCACGGTCCCGTGCCCCGCGCACCCGGGCGCAGGAACCTACGTGGATCTCAACTCGCTTGGTTCAACACTCGCTGTACCGCCAGATCCCGGCTTCTTTCCGAATGACACCGAGATCGGCCTGTACACAGCTGCCGGCGCCCTCATCGCCACCGACGATGATTCGTGCGATGGGTACACGAGCCAGCTCTCGTTCGGGGCCGGCGGCCGCGCGCCGTTCGTTCCCGGCGGCGATGGGCTGCCACGGAACGGACAGAGCGGCGCCCTTCAGCCGGGCGAGTATTACCTGGCGGTGGGCGCCTACAACCTCGCGTTCCAGCCCTTTTGGCAGGTCATCCCTGGAGTCCAGCAGAACGGGACCGTCGCGGTCAACATCTACTCGAACATCGTCACGCCCTGCGCCTGCCCCGCGGACTTCAACGACAGCGGTGCTATGACCTCCGCTGATATCACGGCGTTCCTGAGCGCCTGGTTCCAGGATCTCGCCAACGGAACTCTCGCCGCTGACTTCAACCAATCTGGTGCCACCACAAGCGCTGACATCACCGCGTTCCTGTCGGCTTGGTTTGCGGCACTCCAGGGTGCATGCTGACCGGCTAGCTGAGCTACGTTCACGCTTGAACCCGTAGCTCTGATTGCGGATTGCGTCGCCGTCCCGCGATCGACACCGGGCAGCTTCGGCGCCGCACGTGTGTAATTCGCTTGCACACCTGGCCGCTGGTTGGCGCACGTCGGTCAGGCAGGGTTCGGCTGGCCGCGACGGAGCGAAGCGGCTTCGACAAGGGCCTGCCGGATAATAGAGATCGTCGGTGCTTTCCCCAGCGACCGCGTGTTTGTCCCGCTGCTTTCTGGGGAGTCGCCGAAGTAGACAACTGGAGCTGCCCCCTGGACCCCCGCGACTCTGCCCGCGTCGTCTAGCACAAACAGATCGGCCGCCCCCGGGTCACCATGCTCCTCGACAATGTCAAACTGCAGCGCGCGGAGTTCAAGAGCTACGAACGAACGCAGGCGCGAGTCGCGGAGGTGGAGTACCGCCCGTTTGTGCTGGGGCATTTCGTTCGCGGCCGGTTGCGCTGCCCGCGCAAGGGGTATCAGCAACGAAAACGTTGTGCCGCGTCCTAGGACCGACTCCACCTCGACGGTTCCGCCGGCCTCTTTGATGAGACCGTGAACAAGTGCCAGTCCAAGGCCGGTGGAGATGGCGCGAGTCTTAGTAGTGAAAAAAGGCTCCATGCACCGGGCCTGCACCTCCGGCGTCATACCCGGACCATCATCGGAGACGCACAGTCTAACCTTCTCCCCCTCGCATCGGCCCCTGACACGAATAGTTCCGGTGCCCCGCGTTCTCATCGAGTCACCGGCGTTCTGGACCAAGTTGAACACCACCTGGGTAAGAGCGGCCGCCGAGATTCCAACCGGACACTCGCCATCGGGGAGCGAGGCCTCAAGCACGATGCCACGCGACAGCACGCCCGCCATCACGCGTTGCGCATCGTTCCACCAATCGCGCAGGTCCGTGGTTTCTGTCGCGGAAGCGCGGCTCGGATCCAGAGCGAGGAGCCTAAGGCCGTTGGCGAGTCTCTGGAGATATTCGGCGGAGGTACGAATCGCCCTCACATCGTCGCGGGCTCGCGGGGAGAGGAAATCCTTTTCCAGCGATTCGAGCCTCATGCGAACCGGAAGGAGGAGATTTCCCATGTCGTGCCCGAGACCTGCAGACAGGTTCCCGAGTGCCGCCATTCGCTCCGCGATTCGGAGTTGTTGGTGACTCGCCTCAAGGGCAAGGGTTCGTTCACGGAGTGCTTGCTCCAGCTCTTTACCATGCCGCTGGGTAGTGACCTCGAGCCTCTTGCGCTCCGTGATGTCGCGGGTAAAGCATTGCGTGTGCAGGAACGTGCCGCCCACCCTGAGCACACTCGAATCGATCAACACATCCTTCAGCGAGCCATCCTTGCAGATCATCTGTGCCTCGTACTCTCGGAGCGTCTCGCCCCTGTGCAGGCGGGCGAGGATGTCGTCGATGACGTGTCCGTCCGCGTGGAACTCGGTAATGCGACGGCCGATGTACTCGTGCGGCGCGTAACCCAGAGTTTTCAACTCGGCCTCGTTTGCCCAGAGGATCGTGCCGTCTGGACCAACGCGATGCAGCGCGATGGCGGCTGTTTCAAGAAACGTTGCGAGCTGATCAGACTTGGTCTGGAGATCAACTTCACTGGCCCGTAGGCGTTCCTCGTATGATTCAACGGCCCTCGCCGCCGACCAGAGGATGGCCACAAGTAGGACTGTCACGAGTAGGACGAGCGCTGCGGCACCCATCGGGGCGTCGAAGAGACCGCGAGCTTGGCCCACGACCTGAAGGAACCCCAGCACGACCGGTACCGTCACCACCGCCGGGAGCGCACGCCGGACGAGCAGCCCCGCCGCGCTTCTCGACAGCAGCGTGCGGAGGGGTTGCCGATCCGGAAGTGAGCACAGCAGCCCTGCCGCCACCGCCAGGATCATCGTGGTGGTCTGGAGCGCGATGGTCGTCAAGCGCGGCAGCGAGTAGAGCCGGTCAGCTCCGAACACGTAACCCATGAGCGACAACGACGCGATGCAGATGACGACAATGCCAAGCCCGGACGCGATCCGGCGCCACAGCGGTTTGTCGGTGGCGGTAGCGGCAAGGGCAAGGCCAAGGAGGGACCAGGAGACGGAAGCGGGCGGCCCCATTCGACCGGGCGCCAGGGTGCCACGACCACCCCACGTTCGGCCAAAGAGGAGGGGAGTGTCGATCCCAAGATTGATCCCCGAAGCGTACTGGAATGCCGCAGTGCTCCCAACCAATGCCACGAAGACCCCCAACCAGAAAGTCGTAGCGCGGTGTTGCTTCACGAGGAAGAGAAGAGCAGCGCCGGCCGCCATTACGGCGAGTGTCGTGTTGGGCTGAATGGAGATGCCATTGCCCTCCCAATCCGTTAAGCGGGGGAAATCAAATGCCCACCCAGCGAACGACATAGCGCCACCCACAATGGCGAACGCACCCAGAACAACGACAACTGCCCGTAGGGACACGCCTCTGAGCGCCCTGACCTTCTGAGTTCTTGGGATAGCCGGGTACCTACTCACAGCACAATGATGGTACCAAGGCACGTATCCGCGCCCAGCGACCGCCACTCGTGTGGAACAATTTAGGCGCCATTCCTGACGCCTTGGACGGCGATCGGCGATCGACCGGACGGTTCCTCGCGTGAGGCACAGGAATCGCCCGCGCTGGCACTAACGCTGCCACCGATTGCTTGAGCCGTTTTGAAGACTCGTTGAAGTGAATGGCGCGTAGGTCCGTTTATGCCGAGCCGCCCGCAGGTGAGGGCATTAGCCCGACTCACCCCAGAGATACTGTCGGCCGATCCTGCTGGGGAGTAGGTCATGCTACGAGTGGGAACGCGCCGTAAACCCCTGCGGCCCGTTCTCTTTGGACGTAGGGCGATCGCGTGCGACACTCCGCTTGCAGCGCGCTCGGCGCTGCGCGCGAGGCCCGGGCGGATGGCTTGTCGCGCATTCGCCAATCCCAGTGGCGCCGGGCTTTGAGACGATCGGCAGCTACGTTCTGTACAAAACTCGTAGCGCTCATGGACCAAGCGATGAGTTTGCAATATCGTCGATGAACTCCTGTTCAAACTCCGGCAGGTCGCCTTGTAACCGCGGGAGCGACGCGCTGTCTCTGAGCTCGTTGCGGAGGAGGTTGAGCAGCGGCACATACCGGTCCGCCCGGTACCGCTCGTGATAACGGTGGTGCTTGTTGCCGAGCATCACGTTGTGGCCGCCACCCGCTACCAGGCAGTAGTCGTGAACCTCCGCACTTTCGGGGCGCAGCCGGCTATCAGCGTCCACTGCGGCCGTGGCCAGCGCGGAACCTGGACGATCCAGAACAGCTTGCCGTCTCGAGGTGTGCATCAACCCGCCATCACCGCGACGTACACGCGTCCATCGACGAGCCAGGGTGCGCGAGGAGCCATCCGCACGGTCGCACCGGCCGCGATCAGAGCCGCGTGGACTCCCGCGCGAAACCCCTTGACGAATCGCCGGCGAAGAGTAAGCCCTCGAGGAAGCTCAGGTCGCGGTCTGGTGTGAACCCCGCCAGCGCGTAGGCGTTCCCGAGGCTCCCGAAGCGATTGCGGTAGAACTCGCTGTGCGGAATGCGGCCGGAGGCATCGATCAGCTTCTCCGATAGATGGCCCTCGCGCATCAGCAGATCTCTGAGCAGGTCAATCGCGGCGGGATTGGTAATCCGCGTCCGCCAGTGGGCCATGACGCGCTGGGCGTGATCGAAGAGTTTCCGTGTGACCAACGGCACAAAGGCGCCGTCGAATCGGACCCACTGATCGGCGGGGTTCCGAATTCTCTCGGTCTTGAGTTTCTCAGAGCACCGGTTGAAGACGTTGTTCCCGATGTACTTCTCGTTCGACAGAATCCGCGAGATGTCTCCGTCATCCCAGGGCCTCCCGGACGTGAAGCGAAGCCCTTTCTCGTTGAGCGCTCTCGCGATTTCTTTGGGCTTGCTGCCGGACCGGGCAACTTGTCGGAAGATCCACTGAACCGCTTGCTGTTCAACCATCGGCCCGGGGACGAGCACCACCCGGTCGGTTGTGGCGAACTTGTGCTCGCCGAGCTTTAGAAGGCCCCTTGGCTTCCCTTGGGAATCAATGACCATGCGACGGTACCCATACCCCGGTGGGCCCCCTTGTCGGAAGCCCATGCGGACAAGGCAGCACTTGCCCGCGAACACCCGCGCGGAGAGGTCGCGGCTGTACTCAGCGGCCATGACCCGCTTAAGACCCTTCATCACCGCCGACATTGGCGAGCCGTCATTCCTGAACGGTTCCATGCAGTATTTGACGTGGATGCGCGCCCGACGGCAAACGAACTCGTAGTAAGCGCTCTCATCGGCATCCTGGAATCGACCCCATCGGCTCACGTCGCAGACCAGGACGACCTGATAGTCAGCGCGGCCCGATGTCACGTCGTCGAGCAGGGACTGAAGCCCGTCCCGGCCCTGCACGCTCAATCCACTCTTGCCCTCGTCAAAGTACGAGCGCACCACGGCAAGTTGATTGGCATCCGCGTAGCGCCGTATCGCGTCCTGCTGGTTGTCGGTGGAGTATTGCTGGTGGTCCGTGGACATGCGGACGTACTGCGCCGCGAGCTTCATGGCGGTGGGCGGCGCAGAATGTACGTGAAGGCGGTCATGGAAGCTGGCCCCGGAAATGAAGCTAGGAGTTGGGCGCCTCATCGTTGCGGCGGGGATTCTTGTCGTAGGGCGTGACGGACTCGGTCGGTCGCATCTCGATCTGCATGGCGTATCTCCTTGGACGGCGCCACTCCCCGCGCCCCCGATGCTCACATGATCATCGGCCAGTTCCTTATTGATAGTGTATTCTCATTTTCCGCGCATGGCTAGCGTGAAGGCCATGCTCCAGAGTGATTTCCGGTCACCTAATGACCTCGGAATCGCACGCTTGCGCATTGAGCTGACGACGGCGCGCATGCGGTGGTTGGGCGGCCACAAGACGTCCAGGTCTACCCCGCACGAGACAGTTGGCGGGGACGTGTCCTGAACGAGTATGGTCAAATCGCACATCCCAACGCCGCCGTTTCCGTCTGTCACCGTCTGAGTCACCATCGTCACGCCGATGGGGAATATCCCCGTGGGGTTGAGGTATTGCCATTCATCAGCACGACCGACTCGTCGGACACGTCCCAGTGATACTCGATCGGATCGCCGTTCGGCTCATATGACTGGATTCCGTCGAGGGTGATCAATGCCCCCCATGGCCCGCCCGCTTCACGGACGATTCCTGAACACCGTCGACGAAGTGGTGAAGGCCAGCGAGCCCGCGGGGACCGCCATCCACATCGTGCTGGACAACTACGCCACGCACAAGACCCCGGCGGTGCAACGCTGGTTGGCCCGGCGCCCTGAGTACAACCTGCACTTCACGCCGACGAGCGCGAGCTGGCTCAACCAGGTCGAGCGGGTCTTCGCGGACCTGACCCAGAAGCAGCTCCGACGCGGGGTCTTCACCAGCGTCGCGGCGCTGGAGAAGGCGGCCATCGCCTACATCGACGCCCGCAACGACGACGCCAAGCCCTTCGTCTGGACCGCCGACGCCAACACCATCCTCGGACGCGTCGCCAAGAATCGTGCGGTTATCTCGAAGTCAGGACACTGGCTCACAATTTGGTCGTTATCGCAGACGTTCACGAACCATGTCCGGGCACTCGTTGTTGTCCACAAATCGCGGTCAAAGCCGCCAGGCCCGAGACCCCCTGATTATCGAACGCTTGAGCTTGGCCCAACGCTCACGCCGAAGGCAGAGCGGTTGCCCGCGCCGGGCTTGGCGTTGAGCCTCTTGACACCGCGTTGGCGGGCCTGCCTGCTCAGCGTGTACACGGTGTTGGGCGCCAGACCAAGGGCCGCGGCGATGGCCACCGCAGACTCGCGGCCTTCAGCCTCAGCACAGCCTCAATCCACCGGGCCTCACGCTGCTTGGCATTCATTCCATGTCTTGCGGTATTCCCTGCACGAGTACGCGCCACACTCAGCGATCGCGCAAGTCATTCGTTCATAGTATTTTACAGCGATCAGTCGCCCAAAGTGGGGATGGGACATACTGTCGCAGAAAGTGCAGATTAGGAACATGAAGTTTGTGGAATTGAGGAGACAGGCGGTAGGGCGTTGAGTTAGGCTGGGCGGTGCAGCGAATCTGGGTATGGGTGCAAGGGCTGCGCCACCTCAGCACACGAAGTGACGCTGCGATAATCACGGGCGCGAATGACCCGGTGTTTGGAGCTCCGGGCGGTAATGGTGTTCGCACGGAGTGCGCGGCGAGATGTAAATTGTCCGCTTGATGTCTCGGCCGAGTTAGCGGCCGGTTGTGATATTGACATTTGTCGCGGCGAGTACTTGCAACACAACATGTCGTGAACGAAGGCGCGGCGAGTCAGCCGCGGCACGCGCGACGAGGAGATCTGCTAATGGCTGTCAACGCGCTTGGTCCGACGCTGGCGGGAGGCTCGGAGTTGTACGACGAGAGCGGGTACGGGCTGATGTTCCTGCCGGACGTGAACAACGACGAGCTGCAGCGCAACGGGAAGGCGCCGGTCTTCTATTGGGTGCCGCGGACGCTGCGGCTGGCGCGCCAGGACATGTCGGAGTCGAAGCCGTTCCTGTTCAACATGCTGAAGTTCGCGGGGATGAAGAACCCCGGGGGCGCACCGACGGAGGACGACATGATCGCGGGCGGGGTGCTGACGTTCAGTGTGACGTGCGCGCCTCCGCCGGGGGTGATGGACCAGCTGCAGAAGAAGCTGATCGAGAAGTACAACGGAGTGCAGGACTATTTCTGGGGAATTAAGACGCGGGTCGAGCCGTTCTTCAGGCCGGCGATCGTGATGGGGAATGTAACGGCGGTCTCCAACATCTCGCCGGTCGAGGACGGGGGCGTCCCGACAGCCGACCCGGCAGCGGGGGGCACCAGGTCGATCGGCGGCGGGTACCGCCTGTCCGGCACGCTTCCACAGAACGGCCTGCTGCGTTCGGTTGCGACGGTGCGGCAGGTGCGTTCGCGCTCGAACATCGACCCGTGGTACTGGAACATGCAGGGGCAGGGGAACGGGTCGATCGATCCCGGCGGGACCAACGCGTACTCGGCGCTGGTGGGGTCGATCCCGGCGGAGATCATCTGGCAGGCGTTCCACGGGGCCGCGAGCCCGATCATCGTGATCCAGAATCTGAAGCTGAAGATGTGGTCGCCGGCGGTGGAGCTGACGATCCACGCGAAGTGGAAGAAGGTGTTCGAGCACTTCTCGACTGCGTTCAAGGGCCATTACTGGTTCGCGTCGGTGGACTTGAAAGCCGAGTTCAACAAGATGCGGACGGAGGGTCACATTGACGTCGACGTGAAGGTGGACCAGACGATCCCCGGGGCCGACAAGCTGGCCGAGCAGATCGACAAGCGGACCGATCTGGTGTACACGCACCTGATGGAGATGGCGAAGAAGATCATCTTCGACGCGCCGCAGCCGAACGTGGAGGCGGCGAGCGCCGGGAGCGGGATCGGACCGTGGGGCGTGGGGCTGGCGATGAAGTGGCGCAAGGACACGGTTGAGTACGAAGAGACGTACCACGAGACGCGCCAGTACGCGTACCTGCAGGAGCACACGATCAGCAGTTCGCTGACAGGGCTGGCGGACGAGATCGCGGGCGACGCGGCGAAGGAGAAGCGGTACTTCACGATGGTGTACCTGGGTGACTGGCCAAAGAAGCTGGCGCGGATCATCAAGCCCGTCGTCAACTGGCCGAAGCCGGAGCAGAACTGGGCGGGCGAGCCGGTGGCGTTCCTGTCGGCGCAGATCGGGTACCCGGACACGAGCGGATCGCTGATGTGGAAGGGCCAGACGTTCCAGAAGAGCGATCCGCCGGATTCAACGTGGAACTTCAACATCGAGCAGAAGCGGAAGGAGGACGTCGCGAACCCGCCGACCAACTGGGAGCCGGACAAGACGTACATCAAGCGGAAGGTGCACCTGCTCGAGCCGCAGACGGCGGCGGAGAACGAGTTTGTGCAGGTGCAGGTCGATCGCAACGTGATCGATCTGGACCCGGAGCCCAACGGCACGCTGCTGAACGACGTGAGCGTGGAGGTTCGGGCGGACAACGCGGGTCGGATCTCGGTGGGGCCGATTCTCCTCGGGGTGACGCTCGAGGACGCGTCGCAGACGGTGGAGGTGACGGTGGAGGCGACGGACGCTTCGTACACGCCGACGGGGCGAGCCCCGGTGAAGTTCCGGTGGAGCTTCGCGAACCAGGACACGCCGCGATTCTGGGCCGTGTTTACCGGCGACCCGAGCACGCTGCCGCACTTCCGCTACAAGGTGCGCGTGATCGTGAAGGGGACGCTGCTGCGCAAGGGCCAGGAGTGGGAAGGGCCGTGGGAGAACAGCACCGGGAACGGGCCGCTGACGATCCACGTTCCGATGGCGACGGACACGGGCGTGAATCCGCGGACGATCGAGATCCCGATGAGCGTCGGCACGCGCGAGATGAAGCGCCGGCGCGAGATGGCGCCGTCGGGCGCGGATGCGGGGTCAGCAACATCCTCGCGCGCGCTCGGCGACGGCACGGGCACCACTGAGGTGAAGCTGCCGGGCGGGTACACCGTGGGAGATCGATCGACGGGTGGTGCGGGCGCGGGCTCGCGGGCGCGCGGCATGACCGACGGAAAGGGAAGTCGCTCGGCGCCGGCAAGTGGCGGGCGCTCTCCGGTTGGCGAGCTGCAGGTCGAGCCGATAACCCGGGGATGAGTTTACCGGGCGATCCCGGGGAGTGACAACGTTGAGCCGCACGCTCAGGACATTTCGTGGACTTGTGGCACCGGTCGCGGGGGCCGCGTGGACGCCTCGCGAGATTGAGCTCCAGGACGGACGCATACTGGAGCTCAAGACGGCCCCTGCGACCGATGATTCGGGTCAGCAGATGCTGCTGGGGGTGCTGGGGCGGCCGGCGATCGCGAGCAACCCTCAAGGGGCGCCGGCGATTCACTTGACGGTCGTGCTGGAGCGTCAGCCGGATCTCGCGGAGACCGACGTCACGCGGTTGGTGCGCGGCGGCCGGATCACACTCGGGTTGGAATCACTGCCTACGTCCGAGCAGACGGAGCACGGATCACAGCACGAGGCGATGCTGCGGCCGCTGTTCGTAGCGCGGACTGTGTTTGAGCTGCGGCGGCCCGGGGATGGGGGTGTGCTGGCGCAGCAGGTTGTGGAAGGGTCGGCCGCGCGCGGTGCCCTGGATGCGGCGCTCTCGAAGGAGGAGATCGTGGCGGCGCTGGGAGCGCTGCAGGGCAGGGCGCGCGCGACCGCGATCATGGTGAGCGCCGCCATGCAGTACGTGGCGGTGGGATCGCGCGGCGGGCAGGGGTTGGTAAACCGGGGGTCGCGCGGCTCGGTATCGCTGCGGCTCGACTATCAGACTGTTGGTGAGGGTCTGGAGCGGCTCGCGGCGGAGGACAGGGTGTTCTACGGCAGCGAGCTCCGCGCCTACCTCACGGCGATGGTCGAGAGCGGTGAGATCGAGGTGGTGGGATCTCTTGCGGCGCCCGAGGCAGCCATTGGGGAGTCGTTCCGCAGAGTGCTCATGGCTCTCTCGCCGATCCTGAGCCGGGAGGGAAGCGGGGCGCAGCCTGCCGACCCGGTGCTAGGCGAGCGGTATCGGCTCGCGGCATCGCTGCCGGAGGGGTCGATCACGGTGCGGCTGAGCCAGGCGGATGCGCGGACGGTGGAGTCGGTGGAGGTGTCGGCGCCTCTGGAGCGGGTGCTGGCGGAGCTGCCGGCGACCGACATCGAGAAACACCAGAGTATGGTGTGGGTGGGCGCCGACGGAGTGGAGCATCCGGTGATCGCGAAGATGCCCGCGCGCAGGGCGGGGCCGGAGGGAGTGGGCGGGGCGAGCGGCGCCGGTGGGATGATGGCGAGGCGCGATGGGGTGGTGGAGATGAAGTTCGCAATGCGGCCGTCATCGCACGCGGCGGTGTCGCCGCACCTGCTGATGGCGAGCGACGCGGTTGCCAAACCACAGAAACTACAGTTGCTGCAGGCGTGGCACGCGAGCGATGCGAAGCTCGAGTTGCTGGCGGTCGGGGGCGCCGCGCAGAGCCTGCCGGTGATCGATGCGCCCGATGCGCCCATGTGGAACGATCGGGTGATGAAGACCAAGTGGTGGTACGCCCCGGTGTTCGAGGTGGCGCGGCCCGACCCGGCGAAGCCGGTTGAGCAGAGCCCGTTCCTGTTCGAGTTCAAGGTGCTTGGACACGGGGCGAATGCGGAGCCGGTGATCGAGGCGACGGTGAAGGTGACGCTGCGCGAGAAGATGTCGGACAAGACCGTGGCGGCATGGGAGAAGGCGGGGAAGCCGGAGTTGCTGGTGACGCCGGCGCTCCAGACGTCGGTGCAGCTCGTCGTGCCGTACCGCGACGGCGCGGGGGCGCTCAAGCGCGAGGCCATCACGGCCACCGAGGTGGTGCGATCGGGAGACACCCTGACCGCGACCTTCATGCTCGCGAACGACTGGGCGCGGCTGGCATACGGCGCGATCGCGACGGCGGGCTTCCAGCCTGAGCCCGCGCAGGTGCTGGTGGGGCGGACGTTCCGCGGGTATCGCAAGAGCACGCCGGGAAAGCTGCAGGTGCTTTGTTGACAATACTTGCAACCGAGCAGTTGT
>JACMLW010000032.1 GCA_014379385.1 Phycisphaerales bacterium | reverse complement strand
CGGCCCGGCGTTCGCCGACCGGGGCGGGGGAGACGGCACCGAGGGGGGAGAGGTGAGCGCGGATGTGCGGGCGAACTTCGCGGAGTGGGGACCGGCGCGCCTGGTCGGCGCGGTGAACGCGGCGGAGGTGCGGCGCGAGATGGCGGAGAAGCACCCGATGCTCTCGATGTTCGCGACGGCGGTTGTCATGCCGAGCAGCGCGGAGCATGTGGAGCCGGATATGGAAGTGGTGGAGATCTAGCTGATAGGTGCATGGGGCGGGGAACAGGGGTCGGCGCGATCCACCGAGCAGAGAGCAGCAGAGCACGCATATGTCCAGCGGGTCGTCACGGCTGTTCATCAATCCAGACCTGGGCTGGCGGGCGCGCATGGCGCACATCGTCGAGACGATGCGCGAGATGTCGGTGCAGACCGACCCCCAGCAGATGGTGCAGGCGTACGCCGCGCGGATGCGCGAGTTCATGCGGGTAGATCGGACGGTCTCGCTGAGCCGGCGCGGGCTCGAGCCGCCGCGGGTGCGCGTGACACGCGACACAAAGCGAACCGAAGTCATCGACCCGTGGAAGGAGCGCGAGAAGCTGCCGGTGGTTGATGGCGGCCTGCTGAGCGAGCTGATCTACGGGGACGAGCCGCGGATGATCAACGATGTGCAGGTCGCGGGGGACGATCCGGGCGCCGCGTACTTCGAGGGGGCGGGGTCGCTGGTGGCGGTGCCGCACTACGACAAGGGGGAGGCGCTGAACATGGTCTTACACATGCGCGCGGAGCGCGATGGGTACGACCCGGAGACGTTCCCCGAGCTGGTGTGGCTGAGCAACCTCTTCGGTCGCGCTACGCACAACCTGGTGCTGATGCGCGAGCTGCGCGAGGCGTACAACGAGCTGGACCGGGAGCTGGCGGTGGTGTCGGAGATCCAGCGGAGTTTGTTGCCGACGGAGCTGCCGCGGATACCGGGGGTTGATCTGGCGGCGTCGTACCAGACCAGCCGTCGGGCGGGTGGAGATTATTACGATCTGTTCGAGCTGCCCGGGGAAGAGTGGGGGCTGCTGATCGCGGATGTGAGCGGGCACGGGACACCGGCGGCGGTGGTGATGTCGATCCTGCACACGATCGTGCATAGCTACCCGGGACCGGCGATGCCGCCGGACGATGTGCTGACCTTTGTGAACCGCAAGCTGACGGGGGCCGCGGGCGGTGTCGGGATCGGCGGGGCGCGGCCAGCGGCGTACGCGACGTCGGGGACGTTCGTGACGGCGTTCTACGGCGTGTATAACCCGGCACGGCGGGAACTGCGGTACTCGAGCGCGGGGCACAATCCGCCGCTGGTGCGGAGAGCGGGGAGCGAAGGTGAAGTTCGGGTCGAACAACTGGACAAGGCGCGCCGGCTGCCGCTGGGGGTCGAGGCGGGCGAGCAATACGACGAGGCGGTGGTGCGGCTGCCTCCGGGCGACGAGGTGGTGTTCTACACCGACGGGATCACCGAGGCGCGAAACCCCACCGGCGGACTGTTCGGGGAGAAGCGGCTGGAAGAAGTGGTGAAGGAAGAAGCCACGAGCGCCGAAGAGCGCGTGGAGCAGATTCTCAAGGATGTGGAGCGGTACGCGGAGGGGCGTGCCGCGGATGATGACCGGACACTGATGGTGATGCGGGTGGGGGCGGAGTAGAGGGCAGCGATGAGAGCGGAGAGAGCGGCGTCCAGCTCAGAGAGGAGACGGCGCGGGCCGCGGAGGTGGGTGAGGCGCGTGGCGGTGTGGGGTGGATCGCGTGCATTGCCGGGTCGGGCGTTGCGTACGCGGGGAATACGACCTACTTGCTGGGACGCACGGCAACAAAGCGGGGACGCTCATACCACGTTGCTCTCTACGAGGGCAGGTTGCAGGTCTGGTATGCGCGGCCTCGGGTCATGTTCGGCCTGACCGGCGAGTTGATTCGCTTCGAGCCGAATGACAGTGGCTGGAGGTTTGAGCGACTCGATTCCCCACTAACTCTCTCGGACTACAAGCGGTGGTTTGACATTGACACTGCCTCAAGCATCGTTGACATCAACGTTCCCTACTGGGCCTTTGCGGTGCCCGGTATTGCCGCCGGCGCGTGGGGATACCGAAGTCTTCGCCAACTTCGAGCAGCGGCAACCGCCTGCGTGAACTGCCGCTACGACCGCACCGGCCTGCCCGACGCCGCGCCGTGCCCGGAGTGCGGCCGAAACGAGTAGAAGCGTCGTTACCGGCGCTGCCATTTTGAGGGCTGGGCGCTACCATGCCGCTTCACCCCTCCCGGCGGCGGCCGCGCGGCTGGCGAGGGGTGGGCGGCCGCGGGCTGCCCAAGGTAGGACCGATCAGTAGCACATGAGCGAGGGCCAGAGGCAATGGCGATGCGTCGTCCGAAGATCAGCGTGATTGGTGCGGGGAACATCGGCGGCGAGTGCGCGCGTTCGCTGGCGATGAAGGAGCTGGGCGACGTGGTGCTGCTGGACATCCCGGACAAGGAAGGGGTGGCGAAGGGGAAGGCGCTCGACCTGGCCTGCTGCGCCCCGATCGAGAAGTTCGATGCGACGATCGTGGGGACGAGCCGGTACGAGGACATCGCGGGATCGGACGTGGTAGTTATCACCGCAGGGCTGCCTCGCAAGCCGGGGATGAGCCGCGACGACCTGGTTGAGGTGAACTCCAAGATTGTCAAGTCCGTCTGCGAGAACGTGAAGAAGTTCGCGCCCGAGTCGATCGTGATCGTGGTGAGCAACCCGCTGGACGCGATGGTGTACGTGGCGTGGAAGGTGACAGGGTTCCCGACATCGCGCGTGCTGGGGCAGGCGGGCGCGCTCGACGTGGCCCGGTACAAGACGTTCCTGGCGTGGGAGCTGGGGGTGAGCGTCGAGGACATCCAGGGGTTGCTCCTCGGCGGGCACGGGGACGACATGGTGCCGCTGCCGCGCCGGACGAGCGTGAACGGCATCCCGCTCGCTGAGTTGCTCTCGGCCGACAAGATCAACGCGTGCGTGGAGCGGGCCAAGGGCGGCGGCGGCGAGGTCGTGAAGCTGATGGGGACGAGCGCGTGGTACGCCCCGTCGTCGGGCACGGTTGAGATGGTCGAGTCGATCATCCGCGACAAGAAGCGGGTTATCGCGTGCGCGGCGTACCTGGAGAGTGAGTACGGCCTGGGCGCCGCCAAGGGCAAGGGCATGTTCGTCGGCGTGCCGTGCGTGCTGGGCGCGGGCGGCGTCGAGAAGATCCTCTCATTCAAGCTCGATGAGACCGAGCAGCAGTTCATGAACAAGTCGGTCGGGGCCGTCAAGGATCTGGTGGGGCTCGTGACGAAGATGTACCCCGAACTGGCGTAAAGTCGCGCGGCGCACTCCAGCGCTGCGCCAAGCGGAGCCGCGGCATGCAGAAGCCTGTTTGGGCGTTGCTGGTAGCGATGGCGGGGAGTGTTGGGCTTGGCGCGGCAGCGCCGGCTCAGCCCGGTGCGGACCCATCCCAGCCCGAGTCGGCCACGCCCGCGCGTCCCGCGCCCGGTGAGGCGATCACGATCGATGATCGCGCGACGGCGATCGAGCGCGACCCTAAAGCGGGCGAGGCGATGAAGCTGCTCGCGGGCTCTCGGCGCGGGACCAGCGCGGAGGGGGGCGCGGAGGGTGGGGCGGAGGGGGACGCTGGCGAGACGGCGCTGCGGTACGGCGCCGCCCCCATCGTTGTGGATGGGCTGGACAACGCGATCTACTTCGAGGTGTCGCGCGAGGATGACGCGGCGAACCCGTTCCGGCAAGGGGTCTTTCACTTCTACCGCAATCGCGGGGAGCTGCGGCTGCGGGTGTTCGATCTGCCGCAAGGCATGCGCGAGGCCGGGGTCGGCATGTGGATCGTCCCGGAGCACTTCCCGCGCATGGCCGCGTCGGACCTGAACCCGAGCCTCGAGCTGGACATGACAGTCGAGGGGCCGATGCCGATCTGGGGCGCCACGATGTGCGCGGTCCCGGTGAACCGCGACGGCGCGGTGGAGATGACGTGCGAGCTGGGTGTTGACGGCGGCGAGCAAGGCCGGCTGCGCATCGCGGAGCGCGGATTCAACGCCCGCGGCGAGCAGGTGTGGGGGACTACTCCGCCCGACGCTCTGAAGTTCGCGAACGCCGAGCCGGTCATTCGCTCGCGGACGACCGAAGACGGGCTGGTAGTAATCACGCTAATAGCTCCCGCCCCTGGCACGCCGAAGCACGAAACCGGCGGAGCGGTGGTGGTTCACTACACGGGGTGGTTGACCGACGGCCGGCAGTTTGATTCAACCCGGATGGTGGGGCGCGACGCCCAGCGGATGCAGATCCCCGCGCCCATTCCCATCAAGGGGTTCAACGACGGCGTCGCGGGCATCGCGGTCGGAGAGCGGCGCCGGCTGGTCATCCCGCCCGCCCTCGGGTTCGGCGACACCGGCGCTCCGCGCGGCGGGATCCCCGCCAACGCAACTCTGATTTTCGACGTGGAGTGCCTGCACGTCGAGGCGCCCCCGCCGCAGCCGCCGGACCTCGACGCGCAGGGGAATCCGGTGGCGCAGCCGGGTTCGACCACTCCGCCTCAACCACCCGCGGGCGAAACCCCGCGGCCGGCAAAGTAGGCCGCGAATGGGAGAGCGCTCCGCGCGTCCGGGATCGGTAGCGACACACTACGAGGTGCTCGGGGTGCCCTTGGATGCGGGGCCGGATCGCATCCGGGCGGCCTACCGCGAACTGGCCCGCAAGCTGCACCCCGACGTGAACCGCGAAGCGATGGCGCACACGATGTTCGTCCGCGTGCAGGCGGCCTACGACGTGCTCTGCGATGCGATGCGGCGTGCGGCGTACGACCGTGTGCTGAACGCCGCGGCGACGCCGCCGCGGCCCGGGGCACACTACACATGGACGAACATTGCGAACGATGCGACGCCGCGGGGCGGGCGGCGCGGCGGGACCGACTTTGACGAGATGTATGATGCCTTCTTCGGAGGCGGCGAGCGGCCATGATGGCGGCGGAAGCGGCCGCGTGAGACGACGGACGGGCCAGCGCCGGTGCCGCGAGAAGGCTGGAAAGGAATGAGCCGATGGCCAACGAGACCTTGACGGTGCGCGAGAAGCCGATCCAGGTGGGGATGACGGCGCCGGACTTCACGCTGACAACGCAGGACCGCGCCGAGTGGATGCTGGGTAATGAACTGAAGAAGGGCGAGGTCGTGCTCTGCTTCTACCCGCTCGATTTCTCGCCTGTCTGCTCGACCGAGATGAAGTGCGTCACTGAGGAGATGGACCGCTGGACCGCGAAGAGCGCCCAGGTGGTTGGCATCTCGTGCGACAGCTTCTACGCGCACAAGGCGTGGGCCGCGCAGCTCGGCCTCAAGCAGACGCTGCTCGCCGACATGCACCGCGCCGTCAGCAAGGCCTACGGCTTTTTCTGGCCGGACCTGAACGTCAGCACGCGCGGCACGGTCGTGATCGGCAGGGACGGCAACGTGAAATGGGTGCAGGCGCGCGAGCCGAAGAACGCCATGAACCTCGAAGAGATGCTCGCCGCGATCGGTTGATCGGCTCGACTTTCCGCCGGAACATGGAAATGCTCCTCGCTGCGGGCCAGCCCTGCGGCGACCCGGCGGTTTGACGCGCCGGGCGGTTTCACCGAGACTATCGACGGCCGGCCTCCCTTCGGATCGAGGGTCGGCGGCCGCGAGGAGCCCGAGGTGATCTGCCCGTACTGCAGCGCGAGCGACGACAAGGTAATCGACAGCCGCGCCAGCGACGCGGGGCGTGCGATCCGGCGCCGGCGCGAGTGCCTCAAGTGCGAGCGGCGGTTCACGACCTACGAGCGCGTTGAGGAAACGGGCCGCGTGATGGTGGTGAAGCGCGACGGGACGCGCGTTCCGTTCAGCCGCGAGAATGTGCTCAAGGGCGTGGTCGCGGCGTGCGGGAAGCGCCCGATCGCGGACGAGGCGAAGCGGCGTGTGGTGGACGAGGTGGACGAGGCGGTTCACCGAGAGTACGAACGCGAGGTTCCTTCGCGCGTCGTCGGACAGAAGGTATGCGACCGACTGAAGGTGCTGGACGAGGTCGCGTACATCCGCTTTGCGAGCGAGTATTACCAGTTCCAGAACGTCGGCGAGATGCTGGACGAGCTGACGGAACTCTCCGCGCGGACGAAGGACGTGAAGGATCAGCAGAAGTTGTTCTAGACTCCGCGGACAGGCCACAGGTCACAGGTCACAGGTCACAGGCCACAGGTCACAGGTCACAGGTCACAGGTCACAGGTCACAGGTCACAGGTCACAGGTCACAGGTCACAGGTCACAGGCTACACGGTACAGCGGGATTTGAGACTGACTGTCGCGTCCATTACACCGGCGCTTCCCAAGGCCTCCCGGGCGAGTACGCGATCAATCCGTAGAGCTGCTGACGGGTCTGCATCTCACCAAGGAGCGACTCGACCGTGCCGTCGCGCTTGAGTGTCTCCAGCGCGCGGGCGACGGCTCCCATCGCGACTCTGAGCATGCTTACGGGATAGATGACGATCGAATACCCCATCTCGGCGAAGCGCGAGAGCGGAATGATCGGCGTCTTCCCGAACTCGGTCATGTTGGCGAGCAGATACGGCCGGCGAGCAGCGGGGCGCGATGAGGGGAGCGCCGTCGCAAAGCGGGCAAACTCGTCCTCGGTTGTGAGACCCTCCGGGAAGATCATGTCCGCGCCGGCGCTGATGTAGGCGCGAGCACGGTCGAGCGCCGCGTCGAACCCCTCGACGCCGCGAGCGTCGGTGCGGGCGCAGATGACAAAGCCCGCGGACTGCGGGCCGAACTCGTCGGCGGCGCGCCGGGCCCACTGCACTTTCTCGGCCATGTGGTCGATCGGCACCAGGGCCTTGCCGTCGAGATGCCCGCAGCGCTTGGGGAACTGCTGGTCCTCGAGGTGTAGACCCGCCGCGCCGGCACGGGCGTACTCGATGACGGTTCGGCGGACCATCTCGGCCTCACCGAACCCCGTGTCGGCGTCGGCGAGCACGGGGAGCCGTGAACCGTCGACGACCTCGCGGATCACGCGGCAGAAGTGCTCGAGCGTCAGCAACCCCACATCCGGCACGCCCGCGCAGATACTGGTGGCAGCGCCGGAGACATAGCACGCATCAAAGCCCGCCTGCGCGACGGCTCGCGCGCAGAGGCCATTGAACGCGCCGGGCGCGGCAACACAGGTGCGGTCCATGAGGGCGCGGAGGCGAAGGCCGGGGGACTGAGGAGAAACGGTGGCGTTCATAGCTCGATGCTACCTTTCAGAGACCAAGCTTGTCGCGAAGGAGTTTCTGCGTCTCCGGCAGTGCGATCACTGCGGCCGAGAGATCAGCGCCCTTCAGCACCGACGCGGGGTCCGACGATCCGTCCAGCTCGTTCAAGAGATTCTTGGTTGCACGCACGGCGTCGGGACCACCGGTGAGCAGGCGTTCGATGAGCGCGCTTACGCGGGCATCGAGTTCGCCCGCGCTTGGGACAACGTCTGTCACGATGCCGAGCTCGAACGCTCGCTGCCCGGTGATGAGCCCGCCCGAGAGTAGTACCTGGCGGGCACGACCGGCTCCAATCTTGCGCACCAGCCACGGCGCGACCACGGCGGGGCAGATGCCGAGATCGACCTCGGGGAAACCCATCTTGGAGTCGGAGTGCGTCACCGTGAGGTCGCACACGCAAGCAATTCCGCACCCGCCGCCAATCGCCGCGCCGTTGACGGCGCCCACGACGACCGCGGGGAGGGCGCGCAGGCGGATCGTGAACTCGGCGAGCAAGCGAAGAAGCCGCTCGGGCGCGCCCGGATCGCCCAGCACCTGCTTGAGGTCCATACCCGCGCAGAAAGCTGTCCCCGCGCCGGTGATGACGACGACCTGAACATCTCGATTCGCCTCGAGTTGCCCCAGCCGCTCGTGGAGCGCCGCGAGCAGGTCCAGCGAGAGCGCGTTGCACGCCTCGGGCCGGTTGAGCGTGAGGCGTGCGAGGCGCGTTTCGATGTGGAGGGTGGCGAGTGAGCTCATCGGGCGAGGTTCCTTGCGTGCGCAGCGCTCAGCGTGACCAGGCCTGCGGGAGAAGGCGGTGCTGCTCAATACCGCCGACGAGCGAGAGCGAGGCCGCCAGGGTGCGGTCGGCCCACCGCGCGTCGATAGAACCGTCGAGCTGGTTGAGCCAAGACTTGGTGGCGACGATTCCGGCGCGAGGCTTGGCGGCTAGTTCTCGCGCGATGGCGGCCGCGCGTGGGGCAACTTCCGCGCTGGACGCCATCACCTCGTGCGCAAGTCCGATGCGGCCCGCCTCGGCGCCAGTGATCACGGCGGGGTCGAGCAATCGCTCGCGGGCCCGGCCCTCGCCGATGAGCGTGCGAAGGGTGGCGGCCGACACCGCAGGGCTGATCCCGAGTTTGACAACGGGATAGCCGATCTTGGATTGTGAATCGGTCACGACAATGTCGCACCCGCCCAGCAGGGCGCATCCACCGGCAACCGCCGCCCCTGCGGCGGCGGCAACGATCGGGACCTCCGCGCTTCGCAGCGTCCGCACGGCGGCGCTGAGGCCTACGAGCATGGCTTCGAGCACGGAGTCGCCGTCGTTGCCTTGGCACAAGGACAAGTCAAAGCCGGCACAGAACACGTTCCTGTCCCCCGACCGCTCGCCCTCGAGCACGATCGCGCCCACGGCGGGCGCCAGGTCGTTCACGGCGTGTCGAAGCGCCGTGAGCATCTCGGGGGTCAAGGCGTTCCGTTTGTCGGGGCGCGCCAGCGTAACAAGGCCGATCGCGGAGTCACCATCGCCTTCGAGACGGGTCGAGATCATCGCTGCCCGCTCCCTCGGGCCGCACCCCCCCCACCCACGGACGCCGCGCCAACTCGCGCACGTTCAACGATCGAACGTGCGAACGCCGCGGCGATCGCGAGCCGGTCGAGATCGATGCTTGATTCAAAGCCCGCCTCGCGTATGGTCTTGACGAGTAGCTCGGTTGCGATATTTCCCGGGGCTCGCATCGAGGGTGTGCTGGCGTACGGGCACCCGCCAATCCCCGCGACAGCACTATCGAACGAGCGAACGCCGACCTCGAGCGCACGCTTGATGCACGCCGCGGCACGGCCTTGTGTGTCATGCAGGTGGAGCGTGAGACCGGGTGCATACCCCTCGGGCGACGCCTCCAGCCATTCATCGCCGATCACATCGAGCACGGCGGCGAGCATGAGCTCAATCTGGTCGGGGGTCGCGACGCCGATCGTGTCGGCAAGGTCGAGTTCATCGACCCCAAGTTCGCTCAGCGCGATCGCCGCCTCGGCGACCTTCTCGGGCGCGGTGGGACCCTCGAATGGGCAAGCGATAGCGCACGAGATGTAGCCGCGCACGACCAGGGATCGCTGGTGCGCCGCGGAAACAACCGGCTCGAATCGGGCGATGGTCTCGGCGATCGAGGCGTTGGTGTTCTTGCGGGCGAACGTCTCGGACGCGGCCGTGAAGATAGACGCCTTGCCAAGGGGACCGCCGGCGATGTCGGGCGCGAGCGGGTTGATGTTCGCCGCCACGAACGCGCTGAGCCCCTCTTGGTTAGGAACGAGGGCGGAGAACTCGCAGGGGAGGTCGGATGCGGCGAGCTCTGGCCACGGTTCCGGTGCACCTTCAGCCTCGCCGGACGACCAGAGGTACGCGAGGCGCTCAACCAGTTGAGGCGCGTCGGCGAGTTGAGGGATCCATTTGGAGGAGACAAAGCTCGTCGCCTCGACCTCGTCAACGCCCGCCGCGACAAGGTGGCCGATGAGGGCGAGCTTGTCCGCGGTCGGAACGGTCCCGGGCTCATTCTGGAGGCCGTCGCGGGGGGAAACGTCGGTGATTCGGACGTAGTTGGGCACGCTGGGATGGTACACGTGATGGCCTGCAAGCGCCGCGGAGAGCCTTTGAAACGATCGGTCGAAACGGTCTGTGCGAATCCCAGATCGCAGGCGCCGGTACCACCCGCGTGCAATTCCACCAAGTCCTATTGCTGAGCCTGGCCGGTTCGCTCATGGGCGCCGTACTCGCGCTCGTGGGCAGGCGGGGGCGCGTCGTGGCCCGTGGGATGTTTTGCCGCCGGTGCGGGTACGACCTGCGCTGCATCGAAGCGCCGGGCGCGTGCCCGGAATGCGGCACCAACCTTGCGAGGCGGCGCGCGGTCAGCGACATGCTTCGCCGGCCGCGCCGGGTGATTCGCTGGATCGGGCGCGCGGTTCTGGTGGGGTCGCTCGCGTGGGGCGTGGTGTGGACGTGGCAGAACCGGTGGCAGATCGACTGGCAGGTGTACAAGCCGGTGTGGCTGCTGATCCGGCAGTCCAGGTCGGGCGACAACTTCGCGCTGATGGAGCTCAATGAGCGGATGGCGACGCTGAGGCTCTCGAACGTCGAGCTCTCGTCGGTGCTTGAGGGATTGATCGCGACCGATCGCAACGCCGAAACTCTCAACTGGTTGTACGCCGACGCGGTTCGTGCAATGAAATGGACGGACGTGTGGACGCCCAAGCTCGAGCAGCGGTGCATCAACGCCAACGCGCTCGTCACATGGTCGGCCTTCGGAGATGCCGATCAACCGTGCCTTTTACTTTCATTCCAGAGTCGCGTCGGAGAGAACCCGCTCCCGGCGATCGATCCTGTGATCGAGTCGGCGAGCATCGATGGCGGCCCGCTCCCTCTTGGCGAGATGGAAACCCTCTGGAACGGCGTCCGCCAATGCGTGGTGATCCTTCCACCCAGCGCCAGTGGCACGATAGTCACCATACATTGGCGCGTGCGATACCTCGACGAAGCAACTTTGCGGCAGGTCGGACCAGAGTGGACACATACAGAACAAATCGACTTCGTTCCCGGAGTCGCAGGCTCGCGCCTGCGAGCCGACGACTGATCGTCGCGCTCACCAACAACTCCACGCGCTAACACGCGCCCGCGAGCGCTGCGAACCACGCGCTCAGGAACGCCGTGATGTCCGACGACCCGGTCACACCGCTGTTGTTGAAGTCGGCCACAAGCGTTCCGTTGGCGAGGTCGCTGAACCAGTCTGAGAGGAACGCGGTGATATCGCTGGACCCAATAACGGTGTCGCCGTTCCAATCGGCGGCGCACTCGCAGGCGTCTGGGATTCCGTTGCCGTTGTCGTCGGGCTCGCCTGCGAGGATATCGGTGGGGTCTTCAATGCCGTCCAGATCGCAATCGATGAACGTCGCGACGTTTACGCCAATGCCGCCCGGCTGCCAGAGTCGATCGATCTCTGGATCGTAGATGAAGTTGAGGTTGAGATCGGCAACAATCGAGTACTCGCCCTCCCCCTGTGCCGGACCGATGGGCGTCGGTCCGAAGGTTCCATCAGGCCCGATGAACGCCTGCGATGGGCCATCCTGGGTGAGATCCTGCAGCGGCGCGCCGGGCTGAACCTCGTTGTCGCGCATCAGGACAAGGATGCTGGGCTGCAGCGGCGGGAGCGCAGAACCGAGCACAAAGATGTTCTCGCCGGGGAGGAACTCGTTCGTCAATGCACCACTGCCGTCGGCTGAAAGAATCGAGCGGTCGGGTACGACGAACGTGAACTGGGCCGCATCGCCGCCGACTCCGTCGCCATTGCCGTCCAAGGCATTGCCGGCGGCGTCCGAGATATCAGCGCTCACCGCGACTGTGTAGGTGCCGGGCGCGGGCGAGTCGGGGAACTCCAGCGAGTAGGTTCTGTAGTCCTGGACCGTCGTCATGCCAGGGATCGGCGGATGTACGTGCACGGCGCCGTCGGCGATGGGAACGTACTCCGAGAGCTCAAACGAGAACCCATCGATCCCGTCTCCGTCCTCGTCGAACGGCAGCGCCCGAGAGATGTCGGGCGGCACCGCGTCCACCCTCCACTCCAGTTGCTGTAGATTAAGCGCCGGATCGTCCGGCACCCGATCAACCAATAGGCCATCTCGCACGATTGCCGCGGCGACTTCAAGCTGCGCGCCCGGCGCAATTCCAAGGTCCGCGGCGCTCACCACTATCCCCGCGTGGCCACGCTGCACCTCGTGATGGAGCGGCTCAAGAATCGTGGGTGCCCACCCCGCATCCGTCCACTGATCAATGTGCGCCGACGAGGTGTTCGTGACACCGCCGGACACCTGCAATACAACCAGCCGCCACTCGGCACCCACAAACGGCGCATCGCTCGATCCTGTGGCACGGTCAAGGTCGGTATCGACGCCGTACTCGAACCGTCGCATTGCGCCGGGGGGAAGGGGCTCGAAGAGCGGGTTGCCGAAGACCGATGTCTCGAAGCCGAGCTCTGTCCCGCTGTTCTGATCGCCCTCGGCCTGCTGGATGTCGTCACCCGGGCCGGCGCCGTCGCCCGGCAGGTCAAGCATGATGGAGCACCAACCGATCTTCACGGCCTTCCACGAAAGCGCGATACTGCCGTTCACGGCGCCGGCCCCACCGTTGAGCTTGATGTCGTGCGTGGTCAGCACCTCATCGGCCATGTTGCACGGAGCCGGGGGCGCGAGATCAAGGTCGCTGAACGTGCCGACATCATCGCGCGTCGGTTCGCCACCCTCGCTGATGGCGTCACGGATGGCCTCGGCGCCGTCGCTGACGGGTTCCGATTGGCCCGCAGGCAGGAACACGCCCGCCGCGATCTGCGCCAGCCCGGTGATGATCTTGGCGATCTTCTCGAGCGTGTTGTTGTCGTCGTCCCAGAAGTTGATGACCAGCTCGACCTCGGGGACGGGGCAGCAGACGATCTCCTCGAAGATGATCTTGTCGATCTGCTGTGGCACGCCAGAGCAGATCACGGTCTCCTTGTCGGTGGCGCCGGTGTCGGCCGACGTCGATGATGCATTCTCGAAGCGCCCGTGCCACGCGAAGAAAATGTCGCCGCAACCACGTGTGGCCGCGTCGTCCATGTCGTCGGTGAGGGTGATGGTCTTGAGGCGCACGGTGACCTGCACCTTTGGGACCGCGAGGCCGATCACCTGTGCCTCCGCGGCGCTGCCAAGCCCGAGGGCGGCGCCCGCGAAGAGCATGACCAATCTGACTCGGCTGCGCCGGGGGCAAGCCGAGCCAGCGCCAAGGAAGCGGTGATTGAACACTGACATGTCCGACTCCTTGGACCGGACGGGCGCGCCCTGGTCGTCTCTCTCACATGGCGGCTCGGCCGCCGCGCCGACAGTCCATTCTCAATTATAAAGTTGCGGACTCCGCCACTAAAGGCTCATGCCCGCAGTTCACCCCGATTTGTGCGCGGCGTTCGCGTCCCGTTGGCAGACCGAGCCGCGAACCCAGATGAGCGGCGCCGCCGGACAACCGCGCGCCGCTTCAGCGCACCTCATCAGGGCGCGGGTTGTGCCACTTGTGGCCCCCGCGCGCGAGCAGAGCATTGGCGTTCTCTGGGCCCCACGAGCCCGGTTGGTACGTCTCCATCTGCTCGTGCAGCAGGCCGCTGTCGATGAACGGCTGACAGATGCGCCATCCCGACTCCACCTCGTCGCGGTGCTTGAACAGCGTGCGATCCCCCCGCATCGCGTCGAGCATCAGCGGGCCGTACGCCTCGATGGCCTCGCCTCCAAATCGCTCGAGATAATCGAGGTCGAGCTTGGCGGAATCCAGCGAGAACACGGAGCGGGAGACGCTTCCGGGCACCTTCGCCTCGAATCGCAGCGAGATGCCCTCGCGCGGTGCAATGTTGATGATGAGCCGGTTCGGAGGTCGGTCCGCCGACTGTGGGCTGATGGAACCGAACAGGTTGGTCGGCGGCTTCTTGAAGAGCACCGCGATCTCGGTGAGCTTGGACGCCAGCTTCTTGCCCGACCGCAGATAGAACGGCACGCCCGCCCACCGCCAGTTGTCAAACTCGAGCCGCATCGCGGCGAACGTATCGGTATGGCGAGCCGGGTCCACGCCCTTCTCATCCACATATGCTGGTTCGCCCTTCGCGCCGTCAGCGCCGTACCGGCCGAAGGCCCCCCACAAGGGAGTCTGATCCGGCGGGATCCGCCGGGCCGAGCTGAACAGCTTGATCTTCTCACGCTGGATGACGCCGGCGTCGTAGTGGCTCGGTGGTTCGATCGCGACCAAGGCCAGCACCTGGAGGAGGTGCGACTGGATCATGTCGCGCATCGCCCCACCACCGCCCGCGTCATAAAACGTTCCCGCGCGGCTGCCCACCCCGAGCGTCTCGGCCGCGGTCACCTGGACATGATCCACGTACGTGCGGTTCCAGATCGGCTCGAAGATCGTGTTGGCGAACCGCATCGCCAAGATGTTCTGGACCAGTTCCTTCCCAAGGTAGTGGTCAATGCGGTACGTGTCCTCCTCCTCGAAGACCCGCCCGAGCGCCCGGTTGAGCGATTCGGCGGAGGCGAGGTCGGTTCCGAACGGCTTCTCGACGATGATGCGCTGCCATGAATGCGCCGACGGATCGAGCGAACACCACCGCTTGCCCTCGACCACCAGGCCCGAGGCGCCGATGTTGGCGATGATGGGCTCGTACAGCGACGGCGCAACCGACAAATAGAACAGCACGTTTGGGTGCTGCGGGAGACTGTGCTCCCGAGCGGCCTCGCCCACGTGCTCGCACAGACTCGGGAATGTATCGGCCTTCGCCGCATCCCCTGCGTGATAATGAAGGCGCTTGGCAAAAGGCCCCCACTTGGCATCGCCGCCCTCCCCGTAGTTGGCCGCGAACTTCCGGACCGATTCGTGCATCTTGTCGCGGAACTGATCGTCGGACATCTCGGTGCGCGAGACGCCAAGGACGCACAGTTTCTCAGGGAGACGGCCTTGGCAGGCAAGCTCGAAGAGCGCGGGGACAAGCTTCCGGTGTGTGAGATCGCCCGAGGCCCCGAAGATGACCAGGACACACGGCTCGGCGGAGGGAAAGACCAGCGGTGTCGGCATGGCGTACAGGGTAACTGGAATAGGGCCGGGAGGCGTGAGATTGACCGCTCAGGGGTGGCGGCCAGCGCGCCGGGCCCCTCACCGGTACCATCGGTGTATGCGGGACGACCTCCGAATGATCGACGCCAACCTGAACCGCGCTTCCGAAGGACTGCGCGTGCTCGAGGACGTCGCGAGGTTTGTGCTCGACCACGCTGAACTCGTCGGGATCCTGAAGAGCGCCCGTCACGACCTACGGGCCGCCATCACCTCGGCCGGGATCGACGGGCTCGGCCTCGCCGCGAGCCGCGACACGCCGGGCGATATCGGAACGGGGATCAGTAGTCGGGAAGGCCTTGGAGGGAGAGGCGAGCGTCGTCGGGAGACCCTGCACGATCTTTGCGGCGCCGCCGCGTCGCGCACGGCCGAGGCTCTACGCGTGATCGAAGAGTGCCTGAAGCTCGGCGACGGCCCATCACGCGAGGCCGGGGCGGCTGTCCAAGGGATTCGCTACCAAGCCTACACATCCGCGTCGCGGCTGCTGCTTTCCCTCGGAACCGACCGGGCCACGCAGTGGCGGCTATGCGTGCTGGTAAGTGAGCGACTGTGCCCTGGCCGGCCGTGGGAAGCACTGGTCGAATCAGTGCTCGCGGGGGGTGCGGACTGTGTGCAGCTTCGTGAAAAAAATCTGCCCGACCGCGAACTGCTGCGGCGTGCTCAGCAACTCGTCGCGATGACCCGCGCGGCCGGCGCCGCGGCGTTCATCAACGATCGCGTAGACATCGCGCTCCTCAGCGGGGCCGATGGGGTGCATCTCGGCGAGGAGGATCTGTCCGTGGCCGGTGCCCGCAAACTCTGTGGGGGCCGAGTCCTCGTTGGCGCCTCGACGAGCTCGATCGAGTAGGCACGAGCGGCGGTTCACGCCGGCGCCGATGTCTGCGGCGTGGGGCCGATGTTCCCGACCACGACCAAGCACAAGCCGGCGCTCGCCGGTCCCGCTTACCTCAGCGCTTACCTGAGCAACGAGGCAACCGCACGGGTGCCCCACCTGGCCATCGGCGGGATTACTCCCGAGAACGTTGGCGAACTCGTCGCCGCCGGCTGTCGCGGCGTGGCCGTGAGCTCGGCAGTCTGCGGAGCAGACAATCCCGGCGCCGTGTGCCGCGCCATCCTGAACGCGCTGACGCAGGCCCCGAACCAGCATCGGTCGCCCGCCGGCCGATTGGCGGCGAGGGGCGCGGCCCGTGGTTGACTGGACAACCGCTCACCGACCCTATCCGATCCCCAGAGAACCCTGGCTGGTGCGGATGAACTGGCACGACCTGCTCTTCCTGCACTGGCCGGTTGATCCCGGCTCCCTCGCCGCCTCCATGCCTCCGGGTATCCAGATCGATACATTCGATGGCGCCGCGTACGTCGCGGTCGTCCCGTTCTGGATGTCGGGGGTGCGCGCCCGTTGGCTCCCCGGAGTGCCGGGGCACTCAACCCTGCCCGAGCTGAACGTGCGGACATACGTGCGCGCCGACGGATTCCCCGGCGTGTATTTTCTCAGCCTCGACGCCGCAAGCCGACTTGTCGTCTCCGCGGCCCGGACCAGCTACTCGCTACGCTACCGCAGCGCCAGGATGCGGGTCTCGCGCGGCGAGGATAGCTGGATCGGGTACTCGAGCACGCGAACGGACAGGGGTCATCCGCCGGCCAGCTTCCAGGGACGTTACCGGCCCACCGGCCCCGCCTTCCGGCCCGAGCCAGGCACGCTCGAACACTGGCTTGTCGAACGGTACTGCCTGTACAGTGTCTCTCGACGAAGCCAATGGTTCCGGGCGGCCGTCCACCACGGACCCTGGGAGCTGCGGCACGCCGAGGCAGAGGTATCCGAAGAAACGGTTTCGCGAGCGGCCGGCCTCAGCCTCAACGGTGCCGCGCCGCTTGTTCACTATGTCGAGCGCATGGACGTGGTGGCGTGGCGGCCGCGCGCCATGGGCAAAGCGAATCGCGGTTAGGGCCGCCGGCCCATCCGGCGCGACGCGGGATCGTGGAAACCGAGCCACGGCGCCAGCGGCACCAGCAACAGCCCCATGATCCCCGCCGTGCCGGCTGTGTACAGCGACGAAAGCAACCTGGAGGTCAGCTCGCGAAGCGGGCCGAATGAAAGGGAACTGTCGTAGAACGACCGCACACTCAGGATCGCAACGAGCACGATCTGCGCCAGCGCCATGGCGATAACCGACACCACCAGCAACGTAAGCGGGTTTCGGCGCACCAGCAGCCCGCGGATCGTGAGCGTCAGGTACGTCGCCGCGAGATACCCAAGGGCGTTCGGGCCGAGCAACGTCATGTTGCGAGCCGCCCCGAACATCGGGATGGGGCTGGTGAGGTCGAGCGCGACCCCAAGAACAAGACCGACCCACAAGGCCTGGCGCGGTTGCGAATAAAGCGCGATGAAGACGGCCATGGGGAGTAGAACGCCCGGAGCGATCGAAGTCCCAAGCGCGAGGCCCGGCTTCAGAGCCAGCTCCAGCCCGAGCGCAACGTATGCGAGCACTAGGACGACGGGGAGGTTCAAAGCTGACCCCCCGCCGGTAAACTGTCGTGCTCCGACTCGCCCGTAAGCCGCAGCAACACCTCGCTGACCTGATCGAGCCGCACCGCCGGGCGGACCGTTGCTTCAAGCCGTCCGTTGGGGAGCGTCCGCACCGATTCAACCTCGCCCAGCACCAGCCCCTGCGCATGGCGCGGCCATGTATCGTCGTTCAAACGGACCCGCATCCCCGGCCGGATCTCCGGCGGTGCAACCATGCCCGGCTTCCATTCAACCGGCCCAATAAGCTCCCCTCCGCCGCTGGCCTTGAGCGGGCAGTCGGGCCCGATGGTTGCATCATCCAGCATGATGGCGCCTTTGATCGGCTGGGCGCGACGGTCGGTAATGGGCAGAACCCAGCAGAACCGATCGCGTACACCCTCCTGCACCCGCCCGACCACCTGCACGGCGTTCACCACGGCGACGGCATTGGGCTCGACCCCCTCGCGCGCGCCGGCACGGACCTTGAGCGCCGTGCTGGAAAGATCTCCCCCACGCCCGATCACGGATGCATAGATCAATCGGACCGGGACATCCGCGTTGACAGCGCCCGCAAGCTGCAGTTCGACGATCACTTCTTCGAGCCGCTTCACCTCCGCGGTCTTCCGAAAATAGAGGGCCTTGTAGGATTCAAGATCCTCCTTGAGCTGTGCGATCTTGGGATCCGTCGAGCCGGCCGAGTCGCGCCGTCTAAAAACGTTCACCAGCGCCGTCATCGGGGCTTGGATCGGGCCACTCAGGAACGTCGCGACGTCGGAGACAGGGCCCAGCAGCGGAGAGGTGAAGCGAGATGGCGCTAGCGACAGAAGCAGAAGAATGGCGACCGCGATGGGCAGAGCCCGTCGCGACGCTGTGACCGGTCCGCCTCTGGCGAATCCACGTGCCATAGGGGTTCGGTGCGCTCCTTAAGGTGGTCGGGGCGATCGGCCTGCGCGCGGTGGCCTGGGTAGCGAAACCCGCTAGGCCTCCATGTCCGTCTCGAGGGTGTCCTTCCACTCCTCGATGTTCTCGAGATAGATCGCGGTGCCGCGAGCAACGCACGTCAGCGGATCGTCGGCGATCTTGGCGTCCAGCCCGGTGGCGTTGGTCAGCACGACATTGATGCCGCGAAGCAGCGCGCCGCCGCCCGCCAGCGTGATCCCGTTCTCCACCAGGTCCGCCGCGAGCTCGGGCTCCGCGCGCTCGAGGGTGCGGGTAACGGCCTCGATGATGGCCCCGATCGGCTCCCGCAGGGCCTCGCGGATCTCCTCGCTTGTGATCACCGTCTTTCGCGGCAGGCCGCTGATCATGTCGCGCCCGCGCACCTCCATTGAGGTCTCGGGGCCGACGGGCGCCGCTGAGCCGATCTCGATCTTCACCCGCTCGGCGGTCTGCTCGCCGATCATCAGGTTGTAGGTCTTCTTCATGTGATTGATGATGGCCTCATCGAAGTCGTCACCCGCCACTCGCACCGACTCGCACACCGCGATCCCCGCCAGGGACAGAATGGCCACCTCCGTCGTGCCGCCCCCGATATCCACGATCGCCGACGCCGTCGCCTCCGCAAAGGGGAGCCCGGCGCCGATAGCGGCGGCCACCGGCTCCTCAATCAAGTATGTCTTTCGCGCGCCCGCCCGCTCGGCCGAATCGAACACGGCCCGCTTCTCGACCGCGGTGATGCCGGACGGGATCGAGATCACCACGCGCGGGCCGATAAACCGGCTCCGACCATTCACCTTTCGGATGAAGTAACCAAGCATCGCCTCGGTGATCTCAAAGTCGGAGATCACACCATCCTTAAGCGGGCGGATCGCGGTGATATTGCCCGGCGTCTTGCCCAGCATTTCCTTGGCCATCCAACCGACCGCCTGGCCATCCTTCAGCACCTTGTTGGTGCCTTTGTACACAGCGACCACGCTGGGTTCATTGAGAACGATCCCCTGGCCGCGGACACACACCAGGGTGTTGCACGTTCCGAGGTCGATCCCCATATCGACGCTAACCAGGCCAAGAAGACGGTCGAGGTACACGCTGGCTCAATCTCCCGAGGCACGCGGCCACAGACACAACCAACCCCACGATTCAGCCCCACCGACGCCCAAGGTTATCGGCACAGGGGCCTGTTCGCCAGCAGAGCGGCGACCGACCCGCCGGATTCGCCCTCAACGGCTCACTTTACAGTAGCCGAGATCGCCGCCGCGCCATGACCGACCCGCTGCACTCGTCGAAGGCTGCTTCCGCACGCGGCTGTTACCTACCAATCGTCACCAGGTACGCCCCGACCGCCATTAGCGCCACCCCGGCCCAGTTGGCGGTGGTGAGCCGCTCGCCCAGGAACATCAGCGCCAGAATCGCCACAATCGGGACGCTCAACTTGTCGATCGCGGCAACCCTGGTGGTGTCCGCCACGCTCAGCGCCCTAAAATAGAAGATCCATGACAGGGCGCCCGCGACCCCGGAAAGCCCTAGACACACCCAAGACCGAGTGCTGAAGGCGGGGATCTTCGAGGCAGATCCGGCTCCGACCGCGAACACGATCAGAGTGGCCGACATCGCCACGCTGCGGATCAGCGATGCTGCCCCTGGGTCGGCCGACTTGAGCCCCAGCTTGCCGAGAATGGCGACCATCGCGGCAAAGGCCGCCGACAGAAGCGCAAAGCCAATCCAGAGGTGGCGTTCCACGGTCCTCAGCCCTCCGAACGCTACCGGCGCGGGATCTTGGTCGTTGACCGCAGCCACCCCTTGCGGGCGAAGTAGAGAAACAAGAGAGCCCCGACCACGCTCATAACGATGAGGGCGCCAACGTATCCGAATCGCCAGCGTAGCTCGGGCATGTTGTACGGCGAGGTGTCGGGATCGAAGTTCATGCCATAAATGCTTGCGATGAAGTTGAGTGGAATGAAGATGGTCGAGATGAGCGCGAGGAACTTCATCACCTCGTTCATGCGGTTATTCACCTGCGACAGGTACATCTGCATCAGGTCGGCCGCCAGCTCCCGGTACATCTCCACCAGGTCGATGATCTGGATCGTGTGGTCGTAGCAATCGCGCAGAAAGATCTTCGTGTCGTCCTCGATCAGCGGGCTCGGCTCACGAATAAGGATGTTCATCGCATCGCGAAGAGGCCACATCGCCCGCCGAACGCCGATCAGGTCACGCTTGAGCTGGTGGAGCCGCTGCACGCACGCCGCGTCAGACGTCACCATCACCGCGTCCTCGAGCTCCTCGAGCCGCTCGCCCACATGTTCCAGCAACGGGAAGTACCCGTCGATCGATGCATCGACCAGCGCGTACGCCAGGTAGTCCGCCCTCACCCGCCGGATGCGGCCGCTGTCCTGGCGAATCCGCTGCCGAACGGGCTCTAGCGAGTCGCCCGGCTTGTCTTGAAAGGTCAGGACGAAGCCCGCCCCCAGAAAGATGCTCAACTGCTCAGTGTCCAGCGGAACCGCCGGGTCCGGCTGCTCGCGTGCCATCCTGGTGACAATGAATAGACACCCGGGATACGCCTCGACCTTCGGCCGCTGGTACGTATTGATCACGTCTTCCAGCGCCAAGCGGTGCAGCCCGAACTGCCGGCCGCACTCCTCGAGTACCCTGGCGTCGCCCAGCCCATCGACGTTCACCCACACCACCGGCCATTTCGACCTGATCGCCTCCAGCGCGCCCAGATTCGGGACCGTCTCCTCGTGAAGGCCCTCGGGCCCATACGCGATTATATGAATGACCGGCGCCGCCGCGGCGGGGTCGGGCACGAGCGTCCCGGGCGTCGAGCCCGGCGGCGTCCGCCTGTGGATCTTGGCGAGCCGGGCGCGGCGCAGCACATGGCGATAGTGCATCACTGGCTCCTGGTGGAGCACGTTATCGGCAAGATGATGTTGAAAGGGGCAATGCGGCCGTGGGCCACGCCACACGGACGGCGCCCGACGCCTCGGGTAGCTCATCAGACCTCACGGCGCACACCCGCGCCGCCGGTTCGTGATCGACGCCGCTCGGAGTCTCTTCAGTGGCGCCGAGGCGCGATCTCAGGCCTTCGTGCCGGGGGAGGCCGGGGCCTTCTTCTTGTCCTTGGCGAAGTAGTTCCCCTGGAACTTCCGCTGGAACTTCTCGACGCGCCCGGCCGAGTCGACAAAGGTCTGCTTACCCGTGAAGAAGGGGTGCGAGCCCGACCACACCTCGACGTGCAGCTCGGGCACGGTGGCCCCGCACGACATCACGATCTCGCCATTATGGAAGACCTTGCAGTCGTGGTAGTACGTGGGGTGGATCTTGTCCTTCATGGCGAGTCTCGCTTGTCCGGGATGGCGTGCGCGGGGGCGGGCGGGTTCCGATGGTCCGTTGGGGCGGAAGGATAGGCGCAAACCCGTGTGATGCAAAGGCCGGGATTGACCGATCGACAGAACCGGCTACGCTTTGGTCCCGCGCGCCGGACGGGGCCCGATAAGGGGCCCCGTGCGATCGAGCGGGCCCGCGGCGGAACGGTGCTAACCGATCCGCCGGCCATCCCGGACCATCCGGACATCCGGTTGCCGGACATCCCGATTGCTATCCGATCCCCGATAGCTCAATGGTAGAGCGAGCGGCTGTTAACCGCTAGGTTCAAGGTTCGAGTCCTTGTCGGGGAGCTTCTCACCGCCGCGAGTCTCGCGGCGGTTTTCGTTTAGCCGCACAACGGATTAGGCACTCGCCGGAACCCCGTGATTCGTGAGGCATTTCGAGCGCACGCGCTCTCGGTTTTGAGCGTTCGCATCGTCGGCCCGGTCGGAACCACGTGGTTTGGATCGCGGGTGGCGCGATTCCTCTCAAACTCTCCGAGAGAGTGGGTTTACAGCGAGCGTGGTTGACAGGGGGTTCCGATCGGAGGCCCGATCGGGATTGGCCGCCCATTTCGCACGATGCGGTTGTGGATGAGTTGCATCCGAATCCAAGTATCAGCCGCCCAAGGCCGGCGAGCGGTGTTGAGGGGTTGCAGGTCGTTCACTTCTCGCTGTGGCTTCTCGGCGCCTGCGCCCTCTTTCGACTGCCGCTCCTGCTTGCCCGCGAGGCCGCTTCAAACGGCTTGCCCCGAGTCGAGGTGTCCTTCCGTCGCACCGCGTGGACGTGGTTCGTGGTCTGCAGGAGGCGGCTGAAGCGCGGGGCGCCCACGGACAGGAACTTCCCGAAGTTGATCGCGCGTGAGCAGCGAGTGGGCGAAGGCTGCGAACAGCGGCCAGCGCGGATGCCGCACGGCGGCCGGGCTAACGGCGCCTTTGGCGCCGAAATGGCGATGTGGTACCGGCAACGAGCCCGCTAAGAGCGAGCCAGCGGTATTTGTGCGGTCGTAGCGCTGACCGAGCCCTTGACACGGTATCTCTTCACGAGCACCATGAGGGGGTACGCCAAGGTAAAGAACCCGTCTGGGGCGGGACCAGGAGTCGAGTGCTTGGCACGGGAAGTCTCGAAACACCCGAGCCGGCTCCAGCGTCGCACGAAAGTGGTATTTGAGGGCCGCTTCAGCATGTGTATGTCTTTCCGGGAGGTACCTCGTATGAAAGCCAACCTATTCGGGGCGGCGATCTCATCTACGGTCGCAGTCGCCCTTCAGTCCCACTTATCCGCGCAGAACGCTCCCCCGGAGGACATCAACCAGACGCTGCAGGGCATTGTCAATCCCGCTCGCCCGTACACTCCGTTTGATCGCACCCAGTTGGATCGTACGGCATACAACCTTCGATGGTATCGGGAGATTGGAGTCCAGAAGGAAGATTTCTTGACTCTACGTCTGATTTTCCGAACTTCAATTGGCGCCGAACCCAACACCTCACTCGACTCCCCTGCGGTTACTTCGTCAATCCGCCTCTATCGTCAGATGGCCGAAACCGGAACCATCCCCGAGATAGCAGATCGGGAGAAGAGACGCGATGAACTACAACAGTTGATCAATACCGGCTTCGCAGTGACTGGGGTCGTACTAAAGAAACCAAAACTCATCGCAAGACTTGCCGTCGTCTTCAACGCCGAAGAGCAACTGCACGATCGCTACCGCAAACGCCTAACAACCCCCGAGGAGATCCGCCGTCAAGGCGAAGATGGTTTGGCCGTCCTACGTCAGCTCGGCGCTGCCACGTCGGAAGACACCTTGAGGCAGATCTTCGACTACTTCCACAACAACCAAGAGGCGATGTTCGGTGGAACAGCGATGGAGGAGTTCGAGGCGGGGGTGGCAGCGAGCTTTCCGACCCAAGCCAAAGTGCTCCCGAAGCTCGCTGCGCACGCTGAGGACAATCTCCGTTTAGATCCGGAGCTGAATCATCTTGCGGGAGTGCTCGGAGAAGCGTGCGATGCGCATGCCACCGGCAAATATGCGGGCGACGTTCGCACCAAGGTGCTGACGGCGTCCTTGGATGCGGGCAACAAGGTGAGCGCCCCGCTTGCTGAAGCGCACGGGACCTTGGTCGAGCAGCTCAAGACTCTCGATGCAATCGTCGACGAACGGTTGCGCCGCGAGGAGAAGGCGCGACGGCTTGCGGTGATCAATGAACAGACGCAAACAGCAGAGGCATCGCTCGAGGCGCTAACGTTGATGATCGGCGTCCTCGATCCGGAGGCCGCTCAAGCCGCGAAGATCGTGGGATCATCTGCGATCAAGGTTGGTACCTCGATCGCTCTTTTGAGCGCCGGGGCCATCAATCCGGTCATGGGTGTAAGCGGACTAATCTCAGGATTGTTCAGCTTAGGATCGCTCTTCGGCGGCGATGATGATGCGGCGGTGCAACGCCACATCCAGGTCATGCGTGCCCTTGAACGCATCGAGTCGGCGGTTTACGAAGTGCACCGAGAGATCATCGAGGCCCGCAAAGACATCGATTGGCTCCACCGCGATGCGAACCGCAACTTCAATTTGATCCACGAGCAGCTCTCTCGTATTGAGATGCAGCTCGCGACCGGGTTCAGCTGGACCTTCGACTCACTTTCCACCATCAAGCTCGGACAGCTCGCCTCCGCTGAGTTGCTTCGGGATCTTGAGGGGGACATGCGAGTGGTCGTGGACTCGACGCTGGAGACTCCTGCTCGAGAGAAGATTGAGGCGTTGCGGGCACAGGTGCAGCGTCTCGAAACCGGGACTGCAACGTTCACCGCACGCAATATTGAAGATGGGCTACTTCAGATCAGCTGGTATGCACAGCATGCGGCGCGCGGCACGTACAACGTCAACGGCGGGAAATTCGCGATACGGAACATCAGCGATGACATCGGATTCGAGCGCATTCAACGAAGAGAGCCTGATGCTCTCACTGGACTGTATGGGCAGATATTCTCAACACGAGGAATTTATAGGAACAGCGCACTCGGCGCGCCACCGGCGCTTCTCGATTCTCTAGCGCCGGAGGAGCAGCTGCCCAGTGTAGGGCAGCTCACCGAAGCGCTCGCTGCATACACCGATGTGTTGATTCGTCATCACGACACTCTCGCGGCCGATCAGCGTCCAGGCGAGATCCCGGCCTACATCAAGTACTTGTCGGAGTTGATCGCCGACGGGGAGAAGTTACAGCGGCAGCTCCAAAACCTGGCGGACAAGCGGCACCTGACCGACAGCCTCCTGACCTATCGGATGGGGGTATACGACTACATCGTGGGCGTGATGAACGCCGCAGCCAGCATGGAGCCGGCTGGCATGGTCCGCGTACAGGACAAGGCCTATGTGCCGTTTGAGACCTTCATCTCCGATGAGAAGTATTGGGATGGAATGCGCGCGACGGTATTGCCCTCACGCTTCACCGTTGCACCTTCTGTCGACGGCATTCCCGAGAAGGCTCGGCCGTTCATTTTCCCGCTGCATCGCAATTTGGTGACCGTTGATTGGTACGGTGCGAAGCTCGCGGAGCTCACAGTCCACAAATTGGAGAGCATTCAGGAATTCACGCATGTAATGCACGAACAAGCGGGCGACGGCGAGATCACCATCAACGTCGCGCCGTGGGGGCTGAGAGAACATGACGTTCTCTTTGCCGCGAATACTTGGGCCGACGCCAAGTTCAGCTTTAGCAGAGAGGATAAGTCTGTCCCGAAGCAGTCGAGGCAATTCTTGCTCTCGGATCGGGCAGTATTGCTCCCGAAATTGGGCGGCGACCCGATCGTCCTCTATGACCGTACGTTGGATACTAACGATATTCCGCTTCATAAACCTGACGGCCTTATCTTGATTCACCCTTGGTATGACTACGGGACTCTCGCTTTCTCGCCGCCGGTGATCGCGGACGCTTGGGCTGGTGACTACAAGCTCGAGAAGGCCGTCTATGCAAAGCAGAGGGATGACTCGATCCAAGCCCTGCAGAAATCCAAAGCCGAGGAAGAGCGAGCGCGCGATGAGGCGCGTGAGAGGCTGAAGAAGAAGATTGTTGGTCCGGCAAAGAATATCGTGGAGAAGAGGTTGGCCACGGCGGAGAATCGACTTAGTCATATCGAAAAGCTCGAAGGCGGGGCGAAAGCGGCGTGCGAAATGCAATGGAAGGGAATCGACGAGATGCCTTCGCTCGCCGAGCACTTCGCCAAGCTCGGGAAAGTAACGCATCACGAGACTAATCTCGCGTCACTTAGCGCGAGAAACCATGCTTATGCCGAAGAACGGGAACGTGATCTTTGCAGGACGCTCTTCAACGATCGGGCGAGCAACGATCCCGAGTACGCGACTCGGACCGATCGCTATGCCCCCATCTCACCGCAGATGCAGTCAGCGGCTGAGACGATCGACATCGGAGACTATGCCCTCGATACGATGGTCAGGCTCTATTATCCGAACGCAACGGTTGCTCGAGATGTGACGGTTCGATCTCCTTATTTGAGATCCGTCCTGCTCGGCAATGAAGATAAGCAGCCAAGGCTCGGTGAGGGAATAAGTCTCCTGGTTGAGCACCTCGACGGCATCTCGGCGCTAGACAGCATTGTGAAAGACGCCGGGATGGCGGACCGATACGGGCAATCCCTCGGGCGAACCATCGAGCGCGCGCGACAAGCCTTGCAGTTTGCTGAGCATGCGCGAGAGGTTCGAGAGGCGGCACTGGGGAGCCCTCCCTGAGCAACGTTTTCCACGGCGCATCCTTCTATTGAGGGCGAAACGGATGTCCTACCTCAAACCGGGGCCTCATTGAGGCTCCGACGCTCATAGGGGACGGTGTCATTGGAGCACCGCAACCAACAGCTCGGATGGAGTGCCCTCTAGCCCGCATCTCTTACGGCCCTTCTGCGTCCGCTAACCGCGCCGTTCCTGGCCGCGGAATGCAGGTCACAAAGCCCGGCGGCAGGCTCGCGGTGGTAGGCGTGCAGAAAGAGATGCCCTGGTCGTTTATTTGCGCGCGCACCCGCCTCGGAACTGCGAACCAATAGGTAGAGGCCTTCGGTGTTGTGGTCGCCGGCGGGCCCATCTCGCGTAGTTCTCGGTAGAGGCCGCCGTCGCGGCCGGCCGAGCCAGACGACCGACCCGGCACGACGTGCAGGCGGCGTGGGCTCCCAACTAGGGACGCACCATGCCATCACTCGAAGATCGCTCACCCAGTGGAATCCACCGTTTCCAACCGCCCCTCACACCCCACCAGCGCTTGACTCGCATTGCCGCGCTGCTGGCGATATACTGCAGACGAGGCCAGCGGCACCAGCGGATGGCCGGCCTCGTTCCAGCTCGCGGAGATCTTCTCCCGGCAGAGCTTGAACCATCAGGGCGGGATGCCCTTCATGGAACCCCAGGGTTGCTAACCCCGGGCCGTGGAGAGTCCCGATGACCGCTGACTTCACATACGAACTAGAGAGCCTCAGGACGCTGTGCGTCAGGCAGCTGCGCGAGCGATTCGCCGAGGTCTACGGCGAGCCGGCCAAGTCCAACAACAAGGACTTCCTGGTCAAGCGGATCGCGTGGCGCATCCAGGCGCTGCGCGAGGGCGGCCTGTCGGAGCGGGCCCGCGCCCGGGCCGCCGAACTGGCCCGCGACGCCGACCTGCGGCAACGG
>JACMLW010000031.1 GCA_014379385.1 Phycisphaerales bacterium | reverse complement strand
TCGTTCCTTCGTTCCTTCGTCCCTTTCCCCCTCCATGCTGTACGACCTGACTCCTCCCATCACCCCCGCCCTCGCCGTCTGGCCCGGCGATACGCCCCCCTCGCGCCGCGTGCTCTGCGACCTCGCCGGGGGCGACACCATCACGCTCAGCACGCTCAGCGCAACGGTCCACCTCGGCGCCCACGCCGATGGCCCAAACCACTACGCGAAGTACGCCACCGGTCTCAACACACCCGCGCCGGGCGTCGGCGAGCGCTCCCTCGAGTATTACCTTGGCCCTTGCCAGGTCGTCCACGCCCGCGTGAACCCCACCGAGCGCCTTACCCCCGACCACCTCCTCGGCGCCCTCGGCACCATCACCGAGAAGCGAGTCCTCATCCGCACCGGCACCTTCCCCGATCCGCACACCTTCAACGACGACTTCGCCGCGCTCTCCGTCGAACTCATCGACGAGCTGGCAAGCCGCGGCGTCATCACCATCGGCATCGACACGCCCAGCGTCGATCTCTTCACATCCAAGGACCTCCCGGCCCACCACGCCATGCACCGGCACGACATGGCCATCCTCGAGGGCCTCGTCCTCACCGACGTCCCCGCCGGCGTCTACGAGCTGATCGCCCTGCCGCTGCGGCTCCTGGGCTTCGACGCCAGCCCCGTCCGGGCCGTCCTCCGCACGCTGAACTAACGTATTCCACCACAGAGAGCACAGAGCACACAGAGATTTGTAGTGATTGGAAGCATCGCTCGTCCGATTCCCTGTTGTGGAACTGCCCGGTGTGGTTTACGATTGATCTGCAATGACCCACAACCCCGCTGCCACCGCGCCGAACCCCGACCACGCCCGCGGCTTCTCCGAGCGCCGTGCCCGCGCGGATGCCGCTTTCGGCGGAGCCAAGACCGAAGCTCTAGTGAGGCAGCAGCACCGCAACGCGCACTGGCAGTCATTCTGGACTGTGGGCCTGTACGTCTGCCGCTTAGTGATGGCCGCTGCGGTGCTGGCGTTGATCTGGGCAATCGTTGCCATCGGCATGCAGTGGAGCGGCTACTCAGCCAGCACACTACTCCCTCCGGGCGTGCAAGCCGTCGCGGCGATCTGCACCTTCTTCGCCGCTTGGATGGGCTTCCGATTCGCCTACGAACGAGCCTTCAACACTCCGACCGCCTAAGCAGCGAGAGCACAATCGCTCCTCTCCGTGGCCTCCGTGAAATCCGTGTTTCGACCGGACGCACGTCCCTCGTATCACCTCTGTGCTCTCTGTGTTCTCTGTGGTGAAGTGCTCTAGATCCGCGCCACCACCTTCATCTCGAACGCGATCGGCGCCCTGCCCGCCTGCGGGAGCCGCGACACCTCGATCGTCGTCCGGCACGGCTGATTCACCGGGAAGTACTCCGCCCACAGCCGGTTGTACACCACGAAGTCGCGCTTCATGTCCGTCAGGAACGCCAGCACGTCGACCACCTTGTCCATCGATGAGCCCGCCTCCTCCAGCACCGTCCGCACGTTCTCGAAGCACGCGCGGCACTGCTTCTCGAAGTCGTAGTCCTTCACGCTTCCATCCGCGTTCAACACCACGCCCGGGATCTCCTTGCTCCCGCGCTTCCGCGGCCCGATCCCCGACAAAAACACCAGCTCCCCCACCCGTCGCGCATGGGGATATGCCCCGACCGGTTCCGGCGCCGTGTTGCTTCGCAGTTCGCTCATAGGACTTCACCACACAGGCACAGAGACACAGAGCAAGCAGGGACCAAGGGACAAACGGCAGTCAATCAGCCTACAAAAGCCGAGCCGCCCCGCGGCATCCTCGATGCTGACTGCTTCGCGCTCTTCGCGTTCCATCCATTCCACTCTCTGTGATTCCTCGGTGCCTCTGTGTTTCTGTGGTAAAAACTCTTCCTCAAACCGCCACGCACACGTTCTTCGGTTCCGTGAAGAACTTCAGACCATCCATCCCGCCCTCTCTGCCGATCCCGCTCTGCTTCATCCCGCCGAACGGCGTCCGCAGGTCCCGGTTCATCCAGCAGTTCACCCACACGACCCCCGCCTGCACCGCCGCCGCCACGCGGTGCGCCCGCCCCACATCCCGCGTCCAGATCGATGCCGCCAACCCCATCGGCGTCGAGTTCGCCCGCGCCACCCCCTCCTCCTCCGTGTCGAACGCCGACACCGTCACCACCGGCCCGAAGATCTCCTCCTGCTCCACGCGGCAGTCCGCCGCCAGCCCCGTGATCACTGTCGGCTTGAAGAACGCCCCGCCGCGGCAGTGCGCCGGCAGCTCGCCCTCCTTCGGGGACTCGCCCCCGCAGTGGATCACCCCGCCCAGCTCGCGCGCTATCTGCACGTAGCTCCTGACCTTCTCGAGATGCTGGCGCGACACGAGCGCTCCTTGCTTGCTCGACTCCTCCATGGGGTCGCCCACCTTGAGCGCCGCGGCGGCGGCGCTCAGCCCCTTGACGAACCTGTCGAAGACCGGCCGCTGCACCAGCATCCGGCTCCCGCACAGGCAGATCTGCCCCTGGTTGCTGAAAGCCGCGCGCACCGCGGTCGCGAGCGCCGCATCAAGATCGGCATCGTCGAACACCACGTACGGGTTCTTCCCGCCGAGTTCCAAGCTCATGCGTTTGAGCATGGGTCCGCCCGTCTGCGCGATCCACTTGCCGACGCCCGTCGAGCCCGTGAACGAGATGGTCGGCACATCCGCGTGCTGCACGATCGCCGCGCCCGCCTTCGCGCCGGTCCCATGCACCACGTTCAGAACGCCCGGCGGCAGGCCGGCCTCGGCCGCCAGCTCACTGACCATGAACGCCGTCAGCGGTGTCACCTCGCTCGGCTTCGCCACCACGGTGGTCCCCGACGCCAGCGCCGGGGCGATCTTCCACGTGAACAGGTACAGCGGGAAGTTCCACGGCGAGATCACCCCCGCCACGCCACGCGGCCGCCGCAGCACATAGTTCAGGCTTGGCGTCGCCCCCGGCACACCGCCCCCGTCGGAGTCCACGAACTCGCTCGTCGTGTGCAGCACCGCCGTCGCGTAATACCGCAGGTTCGCGCTGCCGCGCGGCACATCCACCGACCGCGCGAACCAGAGCGGCTTCCCGTTGTCGCTCGATTCCGCCCGCGCGAACTCTTCCGCCCGCGCCTCGATGAGGTCGGCCAGCTTGCACAGGATCCGGCTCCGCTCCACCGCCGGCGTGGCCGCCCAACCGGGGAAGGCCCGCTTGGCCGCATCTACGGCGGCCGCGACGTCAGCCTCGTCCGAGTCCGGCACCCGAGCGAGCAGCTCGCCCGTCGCCGGGTTCGGGTCGTCGAGATACCCCCCGCCCTTGGGACCGGCCAACTTCCCGTCGATCAGGTTCGCGATCGTGATTGGCTGCGGCATCGCTTGAGTTTAGGTGGCACAGGCCCCCAGCCTGCGCACGGCCTCGGCCGCGCGGCCACCGCGATATCCCACACGGGCCCGACCGTCCGATATGCTCTGGCCTGCTCCCCTTCCCTGAACCCGGGCCCTGCCGCGGCGTACCCAGCACTGATCTCCCATGAACCACCGTCCATTCATCCTCGCCCGTCCGATCACGCTGCTCGCCCTGCTCGCGATGCCCGTGATCCTTGCCTCATGCAACCTGAGCCGCGGCGGCGAAGCCGACCTGTCCGATTCGGACTCCGGCTCGTCCGCGCCGCGGACTGCACCCGGTCAGGGGCACGTTGATTCGGCGAACGCCGCGCTGAGCGCCGGCGATCGCGAACTCGCCTTGAGCGAGTTCACCCGCGCCATCGCCGTCAACCCGAACCTGACCACCGCGCACCTCGGCGTGGCCGACATCTACCGTGAGCAGCAGGACTACCCCAAGGCCGAGTCAAGCTACCGGCGTGCAGCGCAGATCGAGCCCCGCAACTTCGACGCGCAGTACTACCACGGCCTCATGCTGCACCTGCTTGACCGCGTCACGGAGGCGGTGCAGGCGTATCTCCGCGCCCTGGCGGTCCAACCCAACAGCTTCGAGGCCAACCTCAACCTCTCCTCCGCCTACTACCAGCTCTCCGAGAACAACCAGGCGCTGGTGTACGGCAAGCGCGCCGTCGAGCTCGACCCGCGCAGCGGTCCCGCCCGCTTCACGCTCGGCAACATCAACGCCGAGCTCGGCCGCCACGCCGACGCCGTGAAGGAATACCAGCAGGCCGCGGAGCTCATGGACCTCACGCCCGGCCTTCTGATGAACCTCGCCAAGAGCCTCGGGCAGACGGGTCGCTACACGGAGATGCGCAACGCGCTGCTCGAGCTCCTCAAGAAGGAAGAGTCGGCCGGCGGGCACGAGCGGCTCGGCTTCGCCGCGTTCCAGCTCGGCAAGTTCGATGAGGCGCTCGCCTCGTTCAACCGCTCCCTCACCCTCGAGCCCGACTACTACCCGGCGCTCAACGGCCTCGGCGTGATCTACCTCAACCAGTGGATCACCGGCGCCCAGTCCGATCCGGCCCTCAAGCGCCGCGGCATCGATGCTCTCCGCCGCTCGCTGCAGATCAAGCGAGACCAGCCGTTCATCCTTGACCTCTTGACGAAGTACGGCCGCTAGCCTTCGCCATGCCGCCCCCCCCCGCCTCGCTCCTCGAAGCCTTCCCGACGCCCTCGCGCCTGCCGCTGGTCATCGAGCACATCGCCGAGGAGTTCACGAGCCAGTGCCCCAAGACGGGCCACCCGGATTTCGGCACCGTCACTGTGCGCTTTGGGCCCGCGGCCGCGGGAACGCCGCATTCCGAGCGAGGGTGCGTCGAGCTCAAGAGCCTCAAGCTGTACCTGCAGTCGTTCCGCACCGAGGGCATCTTTTACGAGGCCGTCACCGACCGCATCCGCGACGATCTGGTCGGCCTGATGCACCCCGTCTGGCTGCAGGTCGTCACGAACTGGAAGGGGCGCGGCGGCATCCGATCCATCATCCGGGCCGAGCACGGCGACGTTCCGGCGCACTGGAGAACCGCGGTCGAAGGGAGGTCGCTGTGAACCTCTCACTCTCCGGCAAGCGGGCCCTGGTCTGCGGCTCCACCCAGGGCATCGGACGCGCGTGCGCCGTTGAGCTCGCCAACCTGGGTGCTTCGATCACTCTGATGGCCCGCGACGAGGCGAGACTGCACGAGGTCGCGGCGGCGCTCCCCCCCCCCGCGACCACCGGCCAGAAGCACCTGACTCTCGTCGCGGACTTCACGCAGCCCGAGCAGGTTCGGCGCGCGGTCCACTCGGCGATCAATCCGTTCGATCCCATCCTCATTGTCGTCAACAACACGGGCGGGCCGGCGGCGGGGCAGGCGATCGACGCCGCGCCCGAGGCCTTCCTTGCGGCGTTCAATGCGCACGTCATCAACAACCAGCTCATCGCGCAGGCCACGGTGCCGGCGATGAAGACCGCGGGCTACGGCCGCATCATCAACATCATCTCGACCAGCGTGAAGCAGCCGATCCCGAACCTCGGGGTCTCGAACACGATCAGGGCCGCGGTCGCGAGCTGGGCCAAGACGCTCTCTGCGGAACTCGGTTCTTTCGGCATCACGGTGAACAACGTGCTGCCCGGCTACACCAAGACCGAGCGGCTTACCTCGCTTGTCAAGGGGCGGGCCGCGAAGCAGGCTACTTCCGAGGACGCGATCTCGCGCGAGCTGATCTCGAGCATTCCGGCGGGGCGCTTCGGCGAGGCGGAGGAGATTGCCGCCGCGGTGGCGTTCCTGGCGTCGCCCGCCGCGGCGTACATCAACGGGATCAACCTGCCGGTGGATGGCGGGCGGCTGGGGTCGTTGTAGCGCGCGTGGGCGCGGGCGTGCAGGAATGGGTTAGAATACCTCCGATGGCTGCTCACCGGTATATCCCTCTCGATATGGACCAGATCAGAGCGTTCTGCGAGCGCTGGGGGGTGCGCGAGTTCTCGCTGTTCGGGTCCGTCGTGCGCGGCGACTTTCGAGCAACCGGGACGAGGCCGAGCGATGTGGATGTCATGCTCTCCTTTCTCCCGGGACGCGGCATCGACTTCGATAACCGGCCGGACATCTACGACGAGCTCGGGCGGATCTTCGCTCCGTTCCGCGTCGATGTGGTCGAGCGAGAGCTGATCCTGAACCCGTTTAGGCTGGCGCACATGATGGCGAGCCGCGAGGTTCTCTATGCGGCCTGAGGAGCGCGACCTGGCGCTCTTGCTCGACATGCTCGATTCGGCGCGGGCTGCGCTCGACATGACCCGTGGCCGCACGTTCGAAGAGTTCTCCAACGGATCGAATGCTCCGGCGCGCCGTGGAACGCGAACTCGAGATCGTCGGGGAGGCTGCCCGCGGCGTCTCGGAGCCGTTCCGGTTTGCTCACACGGAAATACCCTGGCGGAAAATCGTGGCGCATCGGCATGTGCTCGCTCACGAGTACGGCGCGATTCGCCTGGATGACCTATGGCGAGTTGCGACCGTGCATGCCAAGGACCTCGTTGCGAGTCTCACGCCGCTGATTCCTCCGCCACCGCTCGCGGACAACGCTGGCTGAACCGAATGGCTATCCAGCGAGGGGACCGGCGACGCCGAGGCGGCTGAGGAGGGAGGCGGCGGGGGTCGTGGGTGGGAAGGGCGACTTCACGGATGGCGGGCGGGGATCGGTGAAACCGGCGGAGGCCGCGAGATCAAGGATTTTCGCGAGCGATTTCGGGATCGGCGCCGGCGACCCGTGCTGAGGGGTTGTGGCACGCGCGGCCTGGGATTGCCGTGGAGGAGCGACAGGCCGGGCCGCTGGCGTCTCGGTCTTCGTGTCAATCTTGGGTTTGGGCTCCGGGAGCGGCCGAAGGCGGAGGATTGCCGCGGCGGCCATGCGGAGTTGGGCGATGGGGATTTGGGGATCGTCGATGATGCGACGGAGGATCTGAAGGGCGCGGAGCTGGGTTTCGGCGAGCGCGTTGTTGAGTGCGGAGATGTCCATGTGCGGCTCCTCTGTGTATGTATAGAGTTTGGCACACGAAGAGAGGTTTGTCAAGATATTATTTGGTATTATTTTGGCTTTTGAGAGGTTTTTGTCGAACCCAACAACGAAAAAAAGCCCGCCGACGGGCGGGCTCCAGATCATAACTTCGTGTTGGGTCGAGGCTTAGAGGGTGGCCGACGTGTACGGGAGCAGGCCGAGGAAGCGGGCTCGCTTGATCGCCTGGGCGATCAGGGCCTGCTCGCGGGCGCTGGTCTGCAGCCGCTTGCGGCCGTAGATCTTCCCGTTGGGGCTCATCATGCGGCGCAGGTTCTCGACGTCCTTGTAGTCGACGTACGTCTTGCCTGTGCCCGACTCTTTGGCGACCTTGATCTTGGGGGTCGCACCGAAACGGCTGAAACGGCTCATCAATCACTCCCGTCTTGGACTTGGGCCCGGCTGCGGCGGGAACACCCCGCGTGGGCTGGGCGACGGTTTTTCAAGCGGGCCAATGGTATGGACGCCGACCGGCCTGAATCCACAGGCTCACGGTTTCCCCAGCTTTCGGGCCGCGGTGAGCCAGGCTTCGTAGGCCCAGCGCACCTCGTCGAGCGTGTCGCCGCCGAACTTGGCGAGGAAGGCGCGGGCGACCTCGAACGCCACGACGTTCTGCATGACGACGCTCGCCGCGGGCGCGGCGCAGATATCCGAGCGTTCGTAGGCCGCGGGGTGGGGCTCGCCGGTTCGGAGGTCGACCGAGGGGAGGGGGTCCAGCAGTGTGGAGATGGGCTTCATGGCGGCGCGGACGACCAGCGTTTGCCCGTTGCTCATCCCCCCCTCGGTGCCGCCGGCGTGGTTGCTGGAACGCACGAAGCCGAGCGAGGGTGACTCGACCTTCGCGGGGTCGAATGCGATGGGATCGTGGAAGTTGGAGCCGCGGGCTGCCGCGGCGGAGAAACCGTCGCCGATCTCGACACCCTTGATCGCCTGGATGGACATGACGGCGAAGGCGATGCGGGCATCGAGCTTGTCGCGCCAGTCCATGGTGGAGCCGAGGCCGGGCGGAAGGTTGAAGACATGACATTCGAGGAGGCCGCCGAGGGTGTCTTTGTCGATCTTCGCGGCGCGGATGGCGGCGACTTGTCGCTTGGTCGCGGCGGGGTCGGGGCAGTAGGTTTCGCTGGCGTCGCGTGCTTTCCAGAGCTCGGGAGCGCGCTGAGGGTCTACGACCAGGTCGGTGGCCTCGCCGCCGATGGCGCGGACGAAGCCGAAGACGTTGATCGGTCCCGACTCCAGGGTCGCGCGGCGGAGCAGTTGCCCAGCCACCGCGCCGGCACCGGTACGACCGGCGGTTTCGCGGGCGCTGGCACGTTCGAGGACGGGTCGACAGTCGGGGGTCAGGTACTTGAGCGCGCCGGCGAGGTCGGCGTGTCCGGGGCGGGGTGTGAAGATGGGGGGAGTTTTCTCTAGGTCTTCGAGGCGCGCATCGCGGTTGCGGATGAGGAGCGCGAGGGGTGAACCGATGGTTTTCCCCCGGTAGATGCCCGAGAGAACTTCGGCGGAATCTCTTTCGATGCGTTGGCGTGCTCCCCTTCCGTATCCCCCTTGACGACGACGGAGCTCCACGTTCACTAAGTCAGTGTCGAGGCGCATCCCCGCCGGGAGGCCGGTGATGGTGATGAGCACGCCGGGCCCGTGGGATTCTCCTGCGGTCTGGTAGTCGAGGAAGGGCACGCCAAGAAGGTAGCAATGCGGAAAGACAACTGCCCGTCGCGCGAGCGCAACGGGCAGTTGGAAGAGAAGGGGGCTGTTATTGCAGAGAGTGTGGCATCCGCGGTTGGTCGCGCTCAGGTAGCCTTGGTCGATCCACGCGCCTCGAGCACACCGAGACGCACCAAGAACCTGCAGGCCTGCTCAATCTCGCTGCGGGTGAAGCTCTCCAGGCAGGCGGGCTGCATGGAGGTTCCCATCAAGTCGGCGGGGTACGGCCAGGGGTTGCCGGTGTACTCGGCGATATCGACGGCTGCCATGAGGGCGGCTTCGGCGGCGTCGCAGAGGCGGTCCGCGGGGATCTCGAAGGGCGAGGGAGAGGTGTCATCACGGAACGACATGTGCTTCGCTCCTTTCACGGGGCAGGTGGGACAGGGGCGCTTACGTGGGCAACCCGCTATGTGCCTGGATGAACCCCCCCATCGTTCAATCCGTTGCACGCTGATGAATCTACGCCGCGGCGCGCCGATGTCACCCCTAGTGGGGTGCCTAAACCCGGATCTTGCGGAGTGCTTACGGGTTACGCCTGTGTGGCGGAATGCTGGTGATGATCCTGGGGTGCAAGCCGCGGCGGAAGAATCACCACAGGGCGGGCCAGATCAGCCCGAACGGATCGAGGCGCATCACAGCCAGCGCGCCGCCGAACACGAGTATCGGCGCGAGGGCCCAGAGCGGATTGCGCTTTTCGCAGGCGAGCACGACGCCGAGTGTGAGCGCGATGATGCAGCAGGGAATGAGCATCGCGATGCCGGCCTTCGACACGAACCGGAAGGCCATGCGGACGAGTGTCCCGAAGCGTCCGGTCGCGTCCATCGACGCGGCGGCGATCCACGCGCAGAGGATCGAGGCGATCGGCACGGCAAGCGTGATCGCATAGACACGCAGAATGGTGGGGCCAGCGGGGGCCTGGTGGGCGAGCCCAGCCGTGCGCGGATCGAAGGGCGCGCCGCACTCGGGGCAGACGTGCGCGGTGAGGCCGTCGAGGTTGTACTGGCAGGCAGGACACTGCATGGTGGGAGTTTGGGTTGTCTCAGTCGGCGAGCCATGCGATGATGCCGGGATCACTGATGGACATCACGAATGCGGCGGAGCACACGAGCGCGCCGAGGAGGACGGGGCGCCAGCGTCTGGTTTCGCGCGAGAGCTGAACGCCGGTGCCGAGCGCGATCAGGGCGCCGGCAAAGGCAAAGGGCAGTGACATCATCGCTATGAACGCGAGACCGTTGATCACGGGAATGTTCATTGGATCATCGATGTATAGGCGGGGCGGGTAGCCGAGTAGCAGGCACGCCGAGAGCCAGGCGGGTAGGCCAGTTGGGGCAGGCGAGGGCACCCATGGAGTGTAATGCAAGGGAGGGAGTTGGCGAGGCGATCGTGGAGATGCGGGGCGTGGGAGAGCACCGGTCTGGAGACCGGTGCCACCAAGAACTGAAGTCCGCCGCTCCGAGAGAGGGCCGCACTGGTGGGAACGCCCGTTCCAGCAGAGCATGAGACTCACACCGCACAGGCGGGACGCCTGTGCCACCCGATCCACCAGAGCAGGAGGCTCGTCACACCACCTCGGCGTCTGTGAGGACTCGCGCTGGGACGGGGCTGAGGCCGGCCTTCTCGAGGATGCGCATGAGTGACGCGGCGTCGTCGGAGATGAAGGCGCTGGTCTCGTGGCTGTCGATGTCGAGAACGCCCCAGCAGGGGGGCGAGTCGGAGGCACCGAACTCGAAGGCGGGGACGACGACCTCGCTCTGGTCGTTGGGATCGCAGGCGATGTAGCCGGCGCCGAGGTTTGCAACATCGATGACGACGAGCGCGCGGCGCGAGGTGAAGCAGCGTCCGCAGGCGCCGTGCAGCCCGATTGGTGAGCAAGCGGGTTTGTCGCGCCGGGGGCCGAGGAGGAGGGATTGGCCATCCGGGGCTGGCGTGTAGAAGCCGACCCAGGAAATGGGGCCGCGAACGGGCTTGCCGAGGTGGGCCCAGAGGGCATCGACTACGGCCGACATGCGGGCGGGGCGGTCGGCGCCGGCGGGGAGCGAGAGGGAATCAACGATCCTGGTGTAGATGCCGGCGCGGCGGGGCCATGTGAAGGCGAGGTCCATGGGGGGAGGATACCGGGAAGTGGCGGAGTGGCGGGGCCGGGTGACGGCGAGGTCCGACCGGCTCGGAGCCGGGGGCTTCCGGACTTCCGGGCCTCCCAAGGAACTGCATTGATGCTCGGGTGACGACAGATTCGACCGCACGCTTGACCAGACGAGATCCCTCCATAAGCCGTCCTCTCTGACTGATGGCTTGTTGGTGCGCCGATCAGCGTGGAGGATCCGTGCGGTGGCACACCCTGAGCTCTACTCGTCGAGTTGGCGCGGGGTGGTGGTGGAGATGAGGCGGATGACGGGGGCCTCCAGGCCCGCGGCGATCATCTGATTGGTGCGCGTGATCGTGCCCTCCGCGGTATCGATCTCAGTCTCGACCACGGGGAGGCCGGTGGCCTCGTCGATGACGATGGTCTCTTCGCCGCGGGGGCGGACGGTGAGGTCAACGGTGGCGCGGCGGAGGCGCGGGCCGGGGAGGTATTCGAGGGTGAAGGAGGCGTCGAGGACGCCGTCGAGCAGGGGCTGCTCGGCGGTGGTGGTGACGCCGTTCTCGTCGCGCTCGATGACCATCCAGAGAACAAAGGGGCCGCGCTGGGTGAAGACGCGCGCGGCCTGGCCGTTGACATCGGAATCGGTGCTGACGGCGGCGCGCCGTTCGATGCGGGTGACCTGGGTGATGCCCGCGGCGTCGTCGCGGAAGGAGAGGAACTCGATCTGGTTGTAGATGGCGGGGTTCTGACTGGCATCGAGCACGTCGGCGGGGTACGGGCCGAACTCGGAGCCGGTGCGGATCATCGCCAAGATACGGTGCATGACGAGGCGCGAAACGAGCTGGTCGGAGGCGGACTCGCTGGTGACCTTGTAGCTTTTATAGGAAACGTCCAGCGCGGTAAGGGTGGCGGCGAGCAGCAGGGAGGTGATGACGAGGGCGACCATCATCTCCATGAGGCTGAAGGCGCGGGCAGATCGCGGCGAGCGCTTCGGGCTGCGATGATTCGCGTGGGCGCGCATCAATGGCCCTCCTTGTAGGTGCCTTCCCTGACGACGGCGCTCACGGGGAGCATGATGCCATCAGGCATGGGGCGGTCGGGGTCCCAGTTGAGCGTGATGCGGCCGTAGCCGTAGAAGGGGATGGGCGTGGCGCCGGCGGCCAGCTCGGCCGCGGTGGGTATCTGGTCGTGGTTGAGATCGGGCAGGCCGTCGCCGTCGAGGTCCCAGCCGACGATGCGCTGGCCGTTGTAGACGGTGAGGGTCTCGGGGTCGAGCGCCTCGCCGTCGCCGTCATCGGGTCCGAAATAGCCGAGCGTGGCGTTGAAGCCGGCGGGGTTGCCGACAGGCTGGCCGTACTGCTGGAGCGGTCCCTCACCGGCGACGGGGGCGAAGGTGAGCATGAGGGTTCCGTCGACGGTGGTGGTGCCGCGCAGGTCGATGACGCCGGCGACGATCATGCCCTGGAGATGGACGTTGTGGGGTGGCGGGCCGCCGACGAAGGTGTCGGTGGGGCTGTTGAAGGCGCCGATGTCCACCGAGTAGTTTGGGAGCATCATCGAGCTCTTGTTGATCTCTTCAAGGTCATCGGGCTCGGGGTTGAGGTCGGGATTGGCGGGCTCGGCGGGGTGCTCGGTGACGAAGCGGGTGCCGCCGGTGAAGCAGAACTTGTTGCGGACGTGGGTGTAGCCGGAGGGGGTGTCGCTGACGATGGAGCCGACGAAGAGACAGTCGTGGAAGCGGAGGTTGTTGGAGTAGAGCTTGGTGTCGCGCTCCAGGCCGGTTTTGATGACGCCGTCGATGACGGGCGGGTCGGGGAACTCGTCGTAGTTGCCGGGGCCGTCGGCGGGGTTGCCGGTGGTGTAGCGGAGGAAGTCGGACTTGTCGAGGGGCTCGGTGATGAGGATGGGTCGGGCCTGGGCCTGATTCCAGTCGAGCTTGCCGTAGAGGGACCAGTTGGTGTGGGTGTTATCGTTGTACGAACGGACGTAGGTGACGCCGACGAAGGTGCAGTTGATGAAGAGCGCGTTGGTGCCGCGGGGGATCTGCACGTTTTTGAAGGCCATGTTTTCGTAGCGTGGGCGGTAGTACCAGTCGGTGAAGAGAGGGGAGTTGAAGGGCATCTTCTCGTAGAGGTGACGGCCGGTGAGGGAGTAGACGTAGGCGTCGTCGAGGTCGCCGCGCCAGAAGCGGGCGTGGCTTGGATCCGTGTCGGCCTCCACGTATGTGGGGAGCTGGGTGGTGGCGACGCCGAGCTGGAGGGCGAGCTGGGACTCGAAGGAATCGCCGTCGGCAGCGGCGCGCAGCGGGGTCTGCGAACTGGTGAACGACTCGTTGGTAACCTCGGGGAGCTTGCGGTCGCTCGCGGAGAACTCGACGGGTGACTGGCCGGCGCCCGCGGCGATGGAGCCCTTGACGAACTGGCGGTAGTCGCCCTGGGCGGTGGACCAGGCGTCCTCGTCGACCTTGAAGACGAGACGGCCGCGCACCTTGGCGTAGCGGTCCTTGCGGTCGATGAATCCGTCGCGGTAGCCGAGGACACGATCAGGGTAGGTGGCGGTGGCGGCGTCGAAGTCGCTGAGGGCTTCGCCGGAATCCCATCGCCCATTTCCGTTGTCGTCCTGCCATCCGTGAACACCGTTGCGGTTGCGGTCGGGGAGGGCGGAATCAAGGAGGATGGACATGTCCTCGTCGAGGGTGAACTCCTCGGGCTGGCCGTCGGCGGGGGTGCCGGCGGTGAGGTCGGTGGAGAGGGCAACGCGGTTGTCGCCGTTGGTGTCGAAGCGGTTGATGAAGACGTCGAACTCGTCGAGGTAGCCGTCGCTGGTCACGTCCTCGAAGGCGCCGTCGGGCTCGCCGTTGCCGTCGAAGTCCTCGTTGATGGGGATGCCGCCGCCCTCGACGGCGTGGCCCATGCGGAGGCGATTGTCGCCGTCGACGTCGTAGCTGAGGAGCTGGATGTAGAGCGACTCGAGCTGGGAGTCGAGCACGTCGTCCATGCTCATGAAGTCGGAGCGGATGGTGATGGGGTGGCCGTCGTTCTGCGCCACGTCGTCGTAGCGAGCGCCGAGCTTGCCGTTGACCAGCACGTTCTTGCCGATCATGATGCGGCTGGGGCTGAGCACGGCGTGGTCGGGGCGCTTGGCGATCTGGAAATCCTGCTGCACGGAGCGGCTGACGGGTCGGTACTGCTGCTCGCCAGCGACCCGCGAGTAGGAGTACGCCGAGCCGAGCTCGGTGATGGAGCTGTAGCCGGTGACGTAGACGCGGATCGAGACGCCGTCGGCGAGGGGGGCGTACGTGATCTGGAACGCCGCGGGGCCCGCGCCGGTTTCGGTGGGGGTTCCGTCAACCGCGATGGCCGGGGTTGTGATCCAGCCGGCGGACTGGAAGGCGCCGGCGTCGGCGCCGGCGGGGGCGCTGTGGATCTCGGGGACGGCGGGCGCGCCGGCCAGAGCGACGGTGTTGAGCTCGGAGGTGTGGGCGTTGACGAGCGCCTGGGCAATGCCGCCGGGGAGTGCGGCCTCGGTGAATCCGCTGGGGGGCGGGAGGACGTCAACTTCGCCGTCGCCGCTGGACATGGTGCCGTTCCAGAGGCGCGGCCCGAAGTCCAGATCGATGGTGCCCTTGGAGATGATGAAGCGGGAGGCGGCCTCCATGAGCTTCTGGCGCGCGATGGCGAGACCGGTCTCGGCGGCGCCCATGGCGCGGTTCACGTGCAGGTGCGTCTGGGCGGTGCGGATGTTGCCCTTGCTGACGATGGCCATGGCGGCGGCGAGAGAGCCGAACATGACGACGAACATCATGGCGAGCACGGAGGCGACGCCGCGGCGAGAGAGGCGGGAGCGCCTACGGGGCGCTCGCGTGCGGCGGGGGTTTCGGAGCGGCTGGCGTTGGTTGATCGATCGGCCCATCGCGGTTCCCTTGTTGCCTCCATCGGACGAGCGTGAACTGATGGCGTGGAGCGTGCGGTGTAGAGCGGGCGGGTTACTGGGGGACGATCCAGACGACCCGGGTCATGCTGTGGGGCTCGGAGTCGAAGATGCCCTGGAAGAAGGTCTCGACGGTGATGCGCATGGGGAACTGGTCAACGGTGAGGCCGTCATAGTCGGGCGGGACAGCCGGGACGAGGTATCCCTTGGAGCGGACCAGACCGGTGTTGAAGGGATCGATCTTTTCGACGGTGATGCGCTGCGACCAGCCCTGGAGCGGGAGCGGGAAGCCATCGGTATCGAGCAGGGCGGTGCCGTCGGCGCGGATCTCGGGGATGACGTTGCCGAAGGCGTCGACGGGCCCGGGAAGGTCGCCGTCTTCTATATCGGCGGTGCCGGTGGGGCGCAGGATGAGACCGTCGTAATCGTCGAGGTCGTCGAGGTCGGCGAGGGTGGTTTCGCCGGGCTCACGCCCCCAGCCGTGGAGAACGGCGCCGTTTCCGTCGTCGGCGGTGTAGAGGCCAGTGACGGGGTCGTGCCGGGGCAGGGTGCGCGTCATCTCTCGGATCTCGCTGGCGAGGTAGGTGGCGGTCGCGGCCTGGGTGGACCAGTCGTTGGCGCGCATGAAAGTCTGCTGGGCCTCGATGAGTGCCAGGACGCCGACGCCGATAATGACGGTGGTGAGGGCGGCCTCGATGAGCGTGAAGGCGCGGGCGGCGCGGCGGCGGGACGCGCGCACAGGCGGGACGCCTGCGCCACCCTGAATCACAGGCGGGACGCCTGCGCCACCGGGGGACGTGCCACCGAGAGAAGCTGCGCTGAGAATCGAGTCCATACACACCCTTCCATCGCCCCGGAGTTGCGATGCTCTCCAGAGCAGACGGCCACTGTTGGCCGGCGCTCGCCTCGATGTAAGAGATCGGTTACTTGACGATCGCACTCATCTTGAAGATGGGCAGGATGATGGCCATGGCGATAAAGCCGACAACGCTTCCCATCACGATGATCATGATGGGCTCGATAAGCGATGTAACGGCCTTGATGCGGTCTTTAAGCATCTTGGCGTAGTAGACCGATATCTCGTCGAGGACCTCGCCGAGCTTACCGGACTCTTCTCCAGCGGAGACCATCTGGACAACGGAGCGCGGGAGGAGAGAGGTCTTCATGAGCGGGGCGGAGATCTTCTTGCCCTGCTTCACGTTGGTGTAGACGCTGCGCCACATGTCCTTGTAGAGGCGGTTGCCGGAGACATCGCCGGTGATGGCGAGGGTGTCGAGCATGGGGACGCCGGCGTTGATGAGCTGGCCCATGGTCTGCAGCGAGCGGCTGATGAACAGGGCGCGGAACATCTGCTTGACGATGGGGATGCCGAGCTTGAGGCGGTCGATCCAGAAGCTGCCGATCTCGGTCTTGCCGAAGGCGATGGAGCCGCCGACGCCGGCGAAGATGCCGCCGAGGACGAAGTACCAGTTCTTGACCATGAAAGCGCTGAGGGCCATGAGGAACTTGGTGGCCCAGGGGAGGACGTCCTCTTTACCCTCGAAGACGGCGGCGAACTTGGGGAGCACGAACGTGAGGAGGAAGATGGTGACGCTGACGGCCATGGTGCCGATGACGCCGGGATAGATGGAGGCGCCGACGACCATCTTGCGGGTCTCGATCTCCTGGGTGATGTAGCCGGCGATGCGGTCGAGCATCTGCGAGAAGGAACCGGACATCTCCGAGGCGCGGACCATGTTGACGTAGAGGGGGCCGAAGAGCTTGGGGTGGCGGCCGATGGCCTCGGAGAACTGCTTTCCGGCCTCGACGTCGGCCTTGAGGCCCAGGATGATTTTCTTGAAACCGGGGTGCTCGGTCTGCTCGCCGATGCCGTCGAGCGCCGCGCGGATGTTGATACCGGCACGGATCATGACCGCGAGCTGCGTCGTGAAATCAAGGACGTGCTTCTGCTTGGGCTTGCCGGCGTTGAGCTCGCGGATCTTGGTGAGGAACCCGGCGGAGACCTCGCTGGCAACGACGGTGCCGAGCGAGAGGACGTGCGCGCCCTGGCCACGGAGGATGGCCGCGGCGGTGGCGGCGCTGTCTGCCGCGAGCACACCGACCTGGGTCTCACCCTTGCTGGTGCGGATCTGGAACTTGTAGTTGGCCATGGTGATGAGGGGTCAGGGCACCGGGGTCAGGGGACAGGGAATACAGAGCAGAATGGGAACACCTCATGCGACGAGCTGGCGGTCGAGCTTGTCGGGGTAGGCGGCCTGGGCGATGGCGTCTTCGCGGCCGATCATGCCGTTGAAGTAGAGCTCGGCGATGGCGGTGTCGAGCGTCTTCATGCCGATATTGCGGTTGGTCTCGATGACGTTGGGGATCTCGAAGGTGCGCGACTCGCGGATGAGGTTGCGCACGGCCGGGGTGCAGAGGAGGATCTCGACCGCGGGGCACATGCCGGGCTTGTCGATGCGGGAGAAGAGGGTCTGGCTGACGACGGCCTGGAGCGTGTTGGCGAGCATGGAGCGGATCTGGTTCTGCTGACCCGCGGGGTACATGTCG
>JACMLW010000030.1 GCA_014379385.1 Phycisphaerales bacterium | reverse complement strand
GCGGCGGCGGCCGCGGCGACACCGATGGCGAAGAACCGGTGGTGTGCGAACTCGAGCGCGGCCATGCCGATGAGCGACCAGAGGACGAGGCCGAGGATGCGCACAGCGGCGGCATCGGGCGTGATGGCTCCGTGCTCAAGGAGAACGGAGGCGATGGTCGTGAGGCTGGCGACGGCCGCGACAAGGCGGCGGGCCTCGCGGGTGCGCCTGTAGGGCTGTGGGGTCGCGAGCGGCGCGAGCATGGCGCGGACGGCGACCACCAAAAGCAGCGCGATCCAAGCCAAGCCGGGAACGCCGAGCGACGCCCACCAGTCCATGAGGAGGTTGTGGGCGCTGGCAACGTCCTCGGTGCTGAGCGGCGGCTTGGCGACGAGATATGCATCCTGAAAGTTGCCCGGGCCAATGCCGGCAACCGGGTTGGCTCCGCCAATGCGTGCCGCGGCCTGCATGTAGAACCAGCGGAAGAGCAAGCTGCGCTCGCCGAGAGCCTCGCCGACGAGGCCGCGGGCGACGATGAGGATCATTGGCCCTGAGAGGGCGAGGCAACCGAGGAAAGCGGCGAAGAGGGTCGCGCGGCGCGCGGTTCTCGCTTCAGTGAAGCGCCTCAGCCAAGTCAGGATCGCGATCATGGCAAGGCCGAAGGCGGCCGCGGCGAAGCCGCTCTTGGAAAGCCCGAGGAGGAGGGCCGCGACGCCCGCGAGAGGCGCGAGCACAGCGCCTGCGGCGACCCAGCTGTGTAGAACAACACTCGTGTCGTTGCGGGGCGAACTCCGAGAGTCGCGGCGCGCGATGAACCCTGCGACCGCGAGGCCGGCGCCCAGAACGGTCGCCCACGCCGCGATGCTCGTGTAGATGTTCGAGAGCCCGAACCAGCCGGAGGCGTCGGGCTGGAGGAGACGGCGTTCATACGCACGGGCCATTGATGAACCGGGCGTCCAGCCCTGCGCGGCGAGGAACGCTTGGGGGTTGGCGCGGTAGGCGCCGAGAGTCGCCGCGTGCTCGATGTAGACCTGCTGGCCGCCACGAAGTGCGAGGAGCCCGATGAAGCCGAGGAGCGTGGCGAGCGTGAGTCGGCGCGTGAGGGGATCTCGGCCGGCGTGTACGAGCGAGAGCGTGCAGGCGATGCCCGTGAGCCAGGCGAGTCCGGTGTACTGCGACTGGGGCGTGGCGTCCGGTTGGAACAGAACGTGCCAGACGGTGGCGGCCGCGCCGATCGCGCCCAGCAGGCAGGGCACCGGGATGCCGGGACGCCTCGCGAGCACTTCGGCGATGAAGAGGGATGCTGCGCCCGTGAGTGCGGCGAGGTGGCAGAGCATGAGCCCAAAGGGGCCGAGGCCGGTGTTGCTCGAGGGGAACGTGAGCGGGTCGAGATCCCAGTGCGGGAAGAACGAGATAGTGGTTGAGGCGGGCAGGATCGCGCCGATAAGGACGAGGAAGAGGCCGGACCACCGTAATCGCGCCTCGGAGCGGCTCATGGGCGGCGCTCCGAAGCGGCCGGGACCGCGGACGCGGCGGTGGGCGCGGACGCCGAGGGGCGACTGCCCGCGTACTCCACAATCGCGAGCACCAGCAGCACGAGCACTGTTTGCACGCCGACGAGCACGGCCTGCCAGTCACGCAGTTGACCGAGCGAGATGCCGCCGATCGCGGTGACGGCGGTGAGGCCCCAGATCACGAGCACGGCCTGCCGGCGAGTGAGGCCGCGCCGAACCAGGCGGTGGCTGAGGTGATTGAGATCGCCGACGAATGGCGACTTGCCGTGGGCGATCCGGATTGCGCTGACGACGATGAAGTCGTAGAGCGGGATGGCGAGGACCACGAGGGGCATGAGCACCGCGTACCAGCCGCCGCCGAGGCGGGGCGAGTGGAAGGTGGTGCGCGCGGTGAGGAAGGCCAGGAGAAACCCGACCACGAGCGAGCCACCGTCTCCCATGAAGATCGTGGCGCCACCGGTGACGGCGTGGCGCTGGCGACCGATGGGGAAGTTGAACCAGAGGAACCCGAGCAGCGAGCCAACCAGCATCGCGAGCATCGCGGCGATGAACCACTGCTGATTAATGAGCGCCGCGGCGAGGAAGAACGACGCCGCGATCGATGCAACGCCGGCGGCGAGGCCGTCCATGTTGTCGAGGAAGTTCATGGCGTTGGTGACGACGCCGAGCCAGAGAATCGTGAGGAGGATCGAGAGCCAGGGTCCGCCCACTTGGGCGTCGAGCATCGTGAGCAGGCGCGTGTTGGTGAAGTGGACGGCCGCTGCGGAGACGCCGAGCATGACCGTGAGCTTGAACCAGGGGCCGAGGGGGCGACGGTCGTCAATGAGGCCGAGGATGTGAAGGACGGCGAGGCAGCCGAGCAGGATGAGGGCCTCGGGTGCGCGGTCGGCGATCCCGGCGACGTGCTCGTGCAGATCGGCGGGGACAAGCGAGGGTTCCTCGCGCCATTCGGTGTCGGGGCTGCGCCCGATGGGTGCAAGCTGCGCGAGGCCGATGAGCACGGGGGCCGCGAACGCCAGGAAGATCGCGATGCCGCCGGTGTTGGGAACGCGGCGGGCGGACATCTTGACCTGCCCGGCGACGCCGGGGCCGTCAAATGCGCCGGCTGCGAGGCTGAGCCTCCGCACCAGCGCCGTCAGGGGGAGCGAGAGGATCAGGGCCACCGGGATGAGCGCGATGCAGAGTAAGACCATGCGACGGCGAGTCTACCCGCGGGCATCGGAGCGTGGCGATTGAAGCTGGTCGGCCGAGGCCATGCCACGGGCGCTCCGTCGCCCTGCGTGCTTGGCGGCGGCGATCCAGGGGATCCAGACCAGGAACATCATCGCCATGCCGATGAGCGTGAGCGGGAGGAGGCGGAGGGGCCAGGGGCCGAGCTTGTCGATGACAGTTGGGTTCTCGGGGGTTGTGTTCCCCACATAGCCGTAGTTGAGGCCCAGGGGGATATCGATGAGCAGGATGAAGGCGAGGTAGGCGAGGCTGACGGCGGCGGCGGTGCGGAAGTCGCGCCAGGTGGGGCGGTAGCCGCCGACGGCGATGTCGTAGACGGCGGTGCCGACAATAAAGGTGTGGTTCAACCAGAAGAGCCAGAACCGCATGGAGGCGGGTCCGTGCTCAAGTGTGGGCGTGAAGAAAGCCTGCGTTGAGAGGCCGATACCCCAGAAGTAGAGGAGGGCGCGCAGCCAGGGCTTGCGTGTGAGGATCGCCACCGGCGCGATGATGCCGGCGAGGTCGCAGACGTGCAGCGGGAGACTGTCCTCGAGCTTGAAGTTGGCGGGCCACATCCACCAGGCGTTGCTCGCGGCCCAATAGATGACGCCGGAGATGGCGATTGAACGTCGGAGGCGCTCTTCGGCGGCTGGGCGTGTGCGCAGGCGGCGGCCGGCGAGGGCGGCTGCGAGCATGACGGCGGCGCACGCGACGACGCAGAGCGCGTGCATCGGAGAGAACGGCGCGAAGGTCGAGGGAAGATCCCTGCCCGCCGCGTCGATCGTGCTTTGAAGCGTTCCTGATGCGGTCACGATACGTTCGCCTTTTCGGAGGTTTCGTGGCGGAGCTGGCCGCAGGCGGCGGCGATGTCGCGCCCGCGAGAACGGCGGATATGGGCGTTGATGCCGCGCTCGCGGAGGATGGCTTGGAAGTGGCGGACGTCCTTGGTGTCGGGCCGGCTAAATGGCATTCCGGCGACCTCGTTGTAGCGGATGAGGTTGACGTTGGCTCGAAGTGAGCGAGCCACGCGGGCGAGCTCTTCGGCGTGCTCGGGGCGATCGTTGACGGAGCGAAGGAGCGTGTACTCGAGCGTGACTTCTCTGCCGGTTTTTTGGAACCATTTGTGGCAGGCGGCAAGCAGCTCAGCGATCGTGGTGTATTCGGCCCAGGGGATGAGCTGGCGGCGGAGTTCGTCGGTAGGTGCGTGCAGCGAGAGGGCGAGCGTGACCGGGACTTCAAGTTCCGCGGCGAGTTTCTCGATGGCCGTGGGAAGCCCGACGGTTGAGATGGTGATCTTGCGGGCGCTGATGCCGAGCCCCCAGGGGGCCGCGATCGTGCGCACGGCGTGCGTAACGGCTTTGAAGTTGGAGAGCGGTTCGCCCATCCCCATGAAAACGACGTTGGAGATGCGGTCCGGGTTGGTGTCGCTGGACGGGGCGGCGGCCGTGTGTGCCTGCGCAGGAGCGGCGCCGTGAGATTCGCCGGCCTGCGCTGGGCGCGAGAGCCGCCAGACCTGCTCGATGATGCGTCCGGCGGAGAGGTTGCCCTCGAGCCCACCGATGCCGCTGGCGCAGAACTTGCAGCCCACGGGGCATCCGACCTGCGAAGAAATGCAGGCGGTTCGGCGCAGGGGGCGACCGGTTTCTTCGTCAAGGACCGGGATCATGACGCATTCGGTCTGGCGGCCGCGCACGCCGCCCGCTGCGGCCGCCCCCGGGGCGTGGCCGTTGAAGGATTCGCCGGCGATGCGCAGCGGGGTGGTGCCGGTGGCGGGGAGCGTGTCCGTTTGGTCAGGATCGTCCCACTGAATGAGCAGCTTGGAGGTGCCGTCGGTGGCGAACTGGTGGGCAACGATGTCTCCCGAGAGAAAGGTCATCTCCGCGCCGAGCGTTTCGCGGTCGCGCTTCGAGAGGTTGCGCATGAGCACGGGATCAGTCACGCCCTTGCGGTAGACCCAGTCAAGCACCTGCGCTGCGCGGAAGGGGGCCATGCCGCGCTGCGTACACCACTCGCGGAGTGATTCGGGCGTGAACTCGAAGATGTGATGGGCGGGGTGATGCACGCTTGAAGGATAGTGGGGGGTAGAGCCGGCGCACATGTGGCGGCGGCAAAGCCCGGTGCGGTCACTCGTCGGAAGGTCCACACGGCGAATGCCGGTGACTAGCCGCCCGGTTTGTCGCATTGGCAACTAGCCAGCAAGCCGCGGCAGCCGCGCCCGACATGTTGCTCACGAGATCCCATCCGGTGTTCTCGTACCCGCCCACGCCGGTCTTGGGCAACAGGCGAGTGGCGGTGAACTCCACCACCTCGTTGAGTGCGCCGAGGCCCATGCCCATCAGGCCGACACCGAGCGCGACGCCTGCGGACATCCGCAGGGCGATGGGCGGGTGGACGGCGGAGCGGATCGCTTCCCATGAGGCGAGCGTCGCGAAGGCGAAGCCAAAGGCGTGAACGAACTGGTCATACTTGATGAACCAGGCCGCGGGGCGATACGCGTAGAGCACAAGCGGATCACCTTCGGCATCGACCTCACCAATCGGGACTGTGCCGCCGGCCATGTGGAGGAAGCCCCAGATGGCGAGGCCCCAGAGGACAAGCCGGGAGAACCGTACCTTGCGGTCAGCCAGGAGGACCAGGCCAATCAGCACAACCATCACGGCGGCGTAGATTAGAAACTCGATGCTGCCGCGCACCAAGGCCAGGGCGCTGAATCCGATGAGGTATGGGACCACGAAGAGCGCGAGCCATATTTTCCCCGTGAGCATGGCGAGAGCTTACCGGCTTTGGGGTGATTGGCTTGCCGGCGCGCCGGCGGCGGTACGTCCGCAGGACGGCGCGGCGTCGAAGGGCTCCTACCATGCTTGCACATGCCCAACCACTTCTCGCTACCGGTCCTGAGCCATGACCGCTCGGCACGCGCGATGAGCGCCGCGGACGGCCCACCGGCGGAGTACGAGAAGAAAGAGAAATGCGGGGTCTTCGGGGTGTGGGGCGGGCCCACCCCCGCTCAGCTGGCCTACCTGGGCTTGTATGCCCAGCAGCACCGTGGTCAGGAATCGGCGGGGATCGCGGTCTCAAACGGGCGATACCTCAGCGGCGTGACCGGGATGGGGCTGGTATCCGAGGTGTTCACGCCGGACAACCTGGCGCAGCTCGAGCGTAACGGGGGACGGGGGGCGATCGGCCATACCCGATATTCAACCGCGGGCGGCTCGCTCGCTTGCAATGCGCAGCCGCTGATCGAGTCGTATATTGCCGGCCAGGTGGCGGTGGCCCATAACGGGAATCTGATCAACGCGGCGGCGCTGCGGCACAGGTTCGAGGCGGCGGGCCACATCTTCCATACGACCGCCGACACCGAGGCGGTCATCCACTTGCTGGCATCGCCCGAGCAGCAGGGCACGGTCGATCCGCTGGCGGCGACGCTCCGGCACCTTCAGGGGGCGTTTAGCTTGGTTTTCCTCTACGCCGACCGGATCGAGGCGGCGCGCGACCCCTGGGGGTGGCGCCCGCTGGTTCTCGGCGTGCTCCCTGACGGGCGGCACGTGCTGGCGAGCGAGACGGTGGCTCTTGACGTGGTGGGTGCAAGGCTGGTGCGCGAGGTCGAGCCGGGAGAGATCGTGCGGATCTCGGACGCGGGGGTGGAATCGCGCCGGTTCGCGAATCCTTCGCCGCGATTGGCGCAGTGCATCTTCGAGCACGTGTACTTTGCCAATCCGTCGAGCAACGTCTTTGGACAGAACGTGCAGATTGCGCGCGAGTCGATGGGTGCACGGTTGGCGCTCGAGATGCCGGTCGGCGCCGACTACGTTGTCCCCATGCCGGATTCGGGGCGCTCGGCAGCGGTCGGGTACGCGCAGGCCAGCGGCATCCCGTATCGCGAGGCCATCGTGCCGAACCGCTACGTGGGTCGCACCTTCATCAAGCCCACGCAGGCCGAGCGGAACGCCGCGGTCAGGCTCAAGCTCAACGTGGTGCGTGAGATCGTCGCGGGCAAGCGGCTCATCGTGGTGGACGATTCAATCGTCCGCGGCACGACGACCCGGGTGAAGGTGGAGCAGATCCGCCAGGCGGGCGCCAAGGAGATCCATCTGCGGATTAGTTGCCCGCCCATCCGGCACCCGTGCTATTTCGGGGTTGATTTCGCGTCGCGCGAGCAGCTCATCGCGCACGGCAGGAGCATCGAACAGGTGCGCGACTACCTCGGGGTGGACTCGCTGCATTACCTCACGCTCGAGGGCACGCTCGCCTGCATGCACCAGCGCCCGGCGGATTACTGCACCGCGTGCTACAGCGGCGACTACCGGCTCGACGTGGAGCACCCGGTGACGACGGAAGTCACTGGCACGCAGCTGCAGATTTTCGAGGGGGACGGTCCAGGCACCAATGGCGCGAGTTCCGAGGCACCTCGCCCGGTCACCACGAACGGAAAGCGAGCCCTCGCCGCGGCCGACGCCGTGACAAGGAATGGTCGGTAGCGACCGAGAGCCCGTGGGCGCTGACTTTCTCAGGTGACATCGAACAGTGAACCGGGCGGCGGCTCCGACGGCAGATCCTGCTGCCGTGGGTAGTCAATGTGGTTGTCATCACGCACCACGGCGAAAGGTGTGAGCTTCGCTGCCTCGTCGCGTCCTGGGGCCATAATGTGACGGGCCTCGATGCCGCGAGCGAGCAGGTAGTCGGTGATGATGCGGCGGTGGCACCGCCACCAGACGGCCTCTGCGCACATGATGGCGCAGGTGCGGCGCCCCGCGAGTGAGATAAGTTCGGCGAGCGCCCCGCGAACTCAGGCGTGTGCGCATAATCGGCGTAGTTGCGGAACCCTGAGGCCTGCCAACTGGCGTTGGCCTCGGCCGCCTTGGGGATGTCAATCGCCGCCGCCTTGGCACGCCTGCGACGGCCACCGAGGCCGGCCATATGTGTGTAGCCGATCCCGGCCGCGGCGAGGATCGCCGGAAAGCCTTCGATGTTGAACTGCGGGTTGGTGCCGGAGCGAGGGAACGTGCGGACGTCAACCAGGTGCTCGACCTTGAAGCAGGCGAGCATGGCGGTCAGCGTGTCCGCGGTGCGCGTCGAGTGCCCTACGGTGTAGACCCGCATTGTTGAAGACTATGGGGGCGCGAGATCGGAGAGTCCACGGCAATCGGCCGCAAACAGATGCACGAGCATGACGATCGCATCCGCGACATCTAACCGCCCGGTGCTCACGCTGGGGCACTCTCCCGATCCCGATGACGTGTTCATGTGGTGGCCGGTGACCGGTATGGTTGACCCCGCCGATCACTCGCGCGTGGTCGAGTCGCCCGCGATCGACACGGGCCGGTTTCGCTACGCGGCCTTGCCCGCCGATATCCAGGTGCTCAACCGGCGCGCGATCGAGCAGGGCGACCTCGACATCACCGCGATCTCGGTGAACACCTACCCGCGCATCGCCGCGAAGTACCGGATGACGAGCTTCGGAGGCTCGGTCGGGTATGGGTATGGCCCCAAGATCGTGGTGCGCGACGATTCGCTGCTCCGCGACGTGCAGGGCCTGACGCGAGGCACGGGCGCGCCGGCGCGCATCGCCGTGCCGGGAAGGGACACGACCGCCTTCCTGCTGCTCTGCCTGAGCACCGGCGCGAGGCCCGGCGAACTCAACACGGTCGAGGCGCCGTTTGATCGCATCCTGGGCATGGTGGCATCTCGCGAAGTGGAGGCCGGGCTGCTCATCCATCAGTCGCAGCTCACGTTCGCGGACCTTGGGCTCCGGCAACTCATCGATGTCGGCAAGTGGTGGCTCGACGAGACTGCTTTCCCGCTCCCGCTGGGCGCCAATGCCGTCCGTCGCGACCTCGATGAGCGCTTCGGCCCCGGCTCGCTAGCGGACGTGGTGAGGACTCTCGACCACTCGATCCGGTACGCCCTTGGTCATCGACAACGCTCCACCGACTACGCCATGCGGTTCGCGCCGGAACTTTCCCGCGAACAGACGGACGCCTACATCGATATGTACGTCAACGACCTGACGATTGATGCCGGCCAGCCGGGCCGAGAAGCCATGGTGCGGTTGTTCGAGGCGGCCTACAAACTCGGCATGATTGACCGGGTACCGCCGCTTGATCTGGCGTCACCCGATGGATGAAATATTCTCGGTCGATACACCCCTTGAATCCGGCGGAGGCCCCGTGCCTTCGGCCTGAGCCGGGGTGCATCCGAGCCGATAGACAGTGCGAATCGGGACGTATCGAGTCGCGGCGATCAGTCGCGAAACGGTTCGTGGGCACGCCTCGGCTACCGGGGCAAATAACTTTGTCACTGAGCGTTCGTGAGTCATGCCCGCACTTCCGGCGGCGTGGCTCCCTCGCCGCGAGAGACCAGCGATGCCGAGCGGTGTACGTAGCGGGAAAGAACTGTTGTGGATCGTTGGCCTGGGAGTCGGGGCCGGATGCCTTGGCGTCGGCGCGGCCGTCGCGCTCGATCCCGTGCCGTCCACGCTTACCGATTTTTTCCTCCAGGGATCGCAGCCGCTCTCGCTCACCGACCCACTCCAGCCCGTGACCGATAACTGCGCGGTCTGCCACGGAAACGACCAGGGCGTCGCTTCGCTCCCCTATAACCGCTGGCACGCCAGCATGATGGCGCAGTCGGCGCGAGATCCTATTTTCCACGCGTGCCTCACCATCGCGAATCAGGACGCCGCATTTGCCGGCGACCTCTGTCTCCGGTGCCACACGCCTGGAGGCTGGATCGAGGGACGAAGCACGCCCACCGACGGCTCGATGCTCGCGGGCGCTGACTTTGAGGGCGTCTCGTGCTCGGTCTGCCACCGCATGGTTGATCCGGTGTATGTCGAGGGCGTCAGCCCGGCTGAAGATCAGCAAGTCCTCGCCGACCTGGAGGTCGGATCCAACGGCGTGCCGATCAACCCGCACACCGCGAACTACGTGCTGGACCCGCTGGACCGACGGCGCGGGCCGCTGGACCTCGACGCCGATTGGCCGGGCGGCTTCTTCTGGCACCAGTGGCTGTACTCGCCCCTGCACAGCGAGTCACGCATGTGCGCCACCTGCCACGACGTGAGCAACCCGATGTACGTGCGCCAGCCCAACGGCACGTACGCGCTGGGCGATCTTGATGCGCCGCACCCAACGCAGGACAAGTACGACCAGTTCCCCGTGGAGCGGACGTACAGCGAGTGGTCGGCGTCGCTCTTTGCCGACGGTCCGGTTGATCTTGATGGGCGTTTCGGCGGCAATCGCGGCGAGTCGGTCAGTTCATGCCAGGACTGCCACATGCCCACGACGTCGGGCACCGCGTGCGTCCCGTTCCTCGGGCCGCCCGAGCGGAACGACATCCCCGTGCATAACTTCAACGGCGCCAACTCATGGGTGCTCAGGGCGGTACGGGCGCTCTACCCGGACGCCGAGACGGGGCTGAGCGACCAGTCTGTGACCGATGCTCTCGCCCGCAACGAGCAGATGCTCAATCTCGCCGGCGACCTCGAGGTGACCCGCAGCGGCGGCACGCTCAACGTGCGCATTGTGAACTTCACCGGACACAAGCTCCCTACCGGTTACCACGAGGGCCGGCGCATGTGGGTGAACGTGCAGTTCCTCAATGGCAACGGCGACATTATCGCTGAGCGCGGTGCGTACGACCCTGCCACCGCGACCCTGAACGCCGCCGACACCAAGGTCTATGAGGCGAAGATGGGCGTTGACGCCGCGGTCTCGGCCCTGACCGGGATTCCCGAGGGCGAGTCCTTCCACTTCGCCGTGAATAACGTCATCGAGTTCGACAACCGCATCCCGCCCATGGGTTTCACGCACGCCGGCTTCGCGGCGGTGCAGGCGGCCCCGGTGGGGTATACCTATGCAGACGGCCAATACTGGGACGACACCGAGTTCGCGATCCCCGCGGGGTCGAGATCGGCGGTGGTCTGCACCTACCACCAGACGACGAGCAAGGAGTACATCACGTTCCTGCGTGATGCGAACACGACCAACAACAAGGGGCAGGTCGCCTACGACCTGTGGCAGCAGTTCGGGATGAGCGCCCCGGTCCGCATGGACTATGAGACGATCCTGATCCCCTGCGCGGCGGACTTCAACGGCAGCGGCGCCGTGACCAGCGCCGACATCACCTCGTTCCTGAGCGCGTGGTTCGCCGATCTGGCCAACGGCACCCTCTACGCCGACTTCAACGCGAGCGGGTACACGACCTCGTCGGACATCACGGCGTTCCTCAACGCGTGGTTCGCCGCCTTGGCCGGCGGGTGCTGAGCAGCAACGGAACGCAAAGCAAAGTGTGCAGAGCACAAGTTCGGAGACCGCCGCTCGAGTGTTCTGCTCTCGCCCCAGTATCCGGTTCTCAATCGGGCCATTGAGTCTTGCGCTGTGCGCTTGTTCCCCGGCCAGTAAACAAGGGCCCGCAAGCGTCCATGCTCGCGGGCCCCGTTATGTTCATTCAGGTGTCGCCGACCCGTGGCGGGCGGCGCGCGGCGCTGATCAGTGAACGAGCGAGGTGGAGTGCTCGATGGCCTCGACGACCTGGCGCACCTGGAAGGGCTTCTTGAGGAAGCCGTCGAAGCCGATGGTGCGGAGGCCCTGGAGCTGGCCGTCGGTCATCTTGCCGCTCATGGCGATGACGCGGGTGAGCTGAAGGTCATCGTCGGTGCGGATGAGGTTGGCCAGGCCGCGCGAGTCGCCCCCGTTGAGGTGGACATCAAGCAGCATGACATGCGGCTTGAAGCGGTCGCACTCGAGGCCGGCCTCGAACCCGCTGGTGGCGGTGCGGACCTCGTAGTTGGCCTGCTGGGTGAGCACCTTCTGCAAGACGTCCACAACCTCGCGCTCGTCGTCCACGATGAGCACGCGGGTCTTGCCGCCGGCGACCCCGTCAAAGGGGATGCCGTGCTCCTTCATGAAGCGGAGGAGCTGGGAAACGGGAATGCGGCGGTCCTTTGACCCCGGGATCCGGTACCCCTTGAGTTGGCCTGAATCGAACCACTTGGAGACCGTGCGGGGCGCCACGTTGCAGATCTTGGCAACCTCGCCGGTCGTCAGGACATCCTTGTCGAATGGGAGCATCTCTATCCTCTCGCGCCGGGTGAACCGAGCGGTTGCCCGAGGCGGCGATGACGGCGCCGGCCGGCGGGCAGTGCTGGCAAGCCAAACATCGACAGGATGGAGGGGCGGCTTAATCGCGCAGCGCGTCAAGCGTGGCGCAAAGGTGCGCAAAGTGTGCGGGCCCGCCGATAACAAGGTGGCACCGGCAACAAACCTCGCTTCGAGCTCATCCGAAGCGGCCGGTCACGTAGTCCTCGGTCTGCTTCTGGCGCGGATTCATGAAGATGCCCGCGGTGGGGCCTGTCTCGATCAGTCGGCCTTCGAAGAAGAAAGCGGTGATGTCCGAGACCCGCGCGGCCTGCTGCATGTTGTGGGTCACGATAATGATCGTGTACTTCTCGCGCAGTTCCCGGATCAGATCCTCGATACGGGCGGTGCTGCGTGGATCGAGGGCCGACGCCGGTTCGTCCATCAGCACCACTTCGGGGTCAACCGCCACGGCGCGGGCGATGCACAGACGCTGCTGCTGGCCGCCCGACAGTCCGAGCGCCGACTTGTTCAGCCGGTCCTTCACTTCATCCCACAGCGCCGCCCGTCGGAGGCTCAGTTCAACCACTCCGTCCATGTCGGCCCGCGACATCCTGCGGTGCAGGCGCGGCCCGAACGCGACGTTGTCGTAGATGCTCTTGGGGAAGGGATTGGGCTTCTGGAATACCATGCCGACGCGCCGCCGCAGGTCGACCGCGTCCAGGCGCGGATCGAGCAGGTCGAGCCCGTGGAGGTCCATCACCCCCTCGCAGCGGGCGCCGGGGATCATGTCGTTCATCCGGTTCATCCAGCGGAGGAACGTGCTCTTGCCGCACCCGCTGGGGCCTATGAGCGCCGTCACGCGGTTGTGCGGGACATCGAGGCTGACCCCGTGGAGGGCCTGGAACGCGCTGTACCAGCAGTTGAAGTCGCGCACCGTCAGAGCGGCTTTCGCCATCGAGTTGTCTGTTCGTGCGGCCGCGGCACGCTCGGCGATGTGTCCGAGAGGGGAACTCCGCTGCTCGACAACGGGCGCGACGGCGTGGGGAGGCGAGGGGGGAGCCTCGTGGCCGGGGTGGACCGACACCGGGTGCTGGGGGTGATGGGGAGCGCCGGGCTGGTGCTTCGATGAGGGCATGGGTGGAACGATCAAGTTTTGACCGATCAGGCTATCGGTGGATCTATTGGAGTGGTCGCTGGAACTTCTGGCGGACGACGATCGCGATGGCGTTGAACACTAAGAGCACACCCAGGAGAACGATGATGCCGGAGGCCGCGACCTTGTGGAACTCGGCCTGCGGGCGGCTGGCCCAGTTGTAGATCTGGAGTGGGAGGGCGGCGAAGTCATCCATCATGTTGCGGGGAGTGAACATGATAAAGAGGATGCCTCCGATGACCAGCAGCGGAGCTGCCTCGCCGATGGCACGGCTGATGGCCAAGATGGTGCCCGTCATGATGCCGGGGACCGAGGCGGGGAGGATCATCCTCCAGATCATCTGCCAGCGGGTGGAGCCGAGTGCGAAGGCGCCCTCGCGGAGCGAGGGGGGTACCGCTCGGAGTGCCTCGCGCGAAGCGATGATGAGGATGGGCAGGATGACCAGTGAGAGGGTGAGCCCGCCCGCCAGAACGCTGCCGCTGAGAGGGAGGCGGAGGTAGAAGAACGACTCGGGCTCGCCGTGCTCGATGACGTTCTTCGTGCGGTATCCGGCGACGTCGGCCGGCGCGAACTGCTCGGTCAACTCAGGGGTGACTTCAATCGTGATCGTCTCGGTCGTGAACTCGCTCAAATCACCCGTGATGGTGCGGCCATCGCGCAGTTCGAAGGTGTGGCGCCGGGCATAGAAGCGGTCGGATTCGACAATCTCCGCGCGGGGGATGCTGAGCGTGCCTTCGACCGGCGACTCGGCCTCCACAGGGTCGGCCTCGATATCCACGATCTCGGCGAGCACGGTGCGGCCGTCGGCCAGGCGCAGCCGGTACATCTCGTCGTACACGGATAAGTTGGGGCTTCCAAACAGGCCGAACATGCGGACGAAAACCGTGAGGCCGAGGATGCCGTAGACGATCGAGGGCACGCCCGCGAGGTTGGAGATGTTGAGCTGGATGAAGCCGTACATCCGCTTGCCGGTGTTGCCGCGGGGTTTGTACTCCTCAAGGAAGATCGCGGTGCAGATGCCCAGCGGTACGGCGACCACCAGGCAGATACCGCAGAGCCAGATCGAACCCCACAGGGCGGCCTTGATCCCGGCTTCATCGGGCTTGCGCGAGGCGAAGTTCCTGAGCAGGTCGAGGTCCAGGTACTTTGCGCCCTGGACCACGATCGAGCCGAGCAGGAGGAGGAGCACCGCGACCGAGATCGACGTGGCGCCGATGCAGACCACCAGGAACACCTGATTCTTGAGGCGACGGTTGCGGCGGCGACGAAGGTCATCGCGGCTTGAAGCCGGGGGCTGACCGCCGGGCAACATGCCGGTGGATGCGGGGAGGCCGGCGCTCACTGGTACGCCTCCCGGTACTTTGCGAGCACCCGGTTGCCGATGATGGTAATGGCGAACGTCATCACGAAGAGCACGCCGGCGACGGCGTAACTGGAGCGATACTCAACTCCCGCGGCGGAGGTGTCTCCAAGGAATATCTGCACCATGTAGCCGGTCATGGTCTGCGTCTGCTTCGTCGGATCGATCGGGCGGAGCAGGTCCTGTCCCGCGGCAAAGAGGCGTGGGGCGAGGTTCCCGGCCGCGAGCGCGACGATCATGGTTTCGCCGATGGCGCGAGCGATGGCCAGCAGGTAGCTGGCGACGATGCCAGAGAGTGCTGCGGGCATGACGATCTTGAGCGACACGTCAAACTTGGTGGCCCCAACCGCGTAGGCGCCCTCGCGCAGGCTGCGCGGCACGGACTGCAGCGCATCCTCCGAGAGCGAGGAGACGATGGGGAGCGTCATGATGCCGATGGCCAATCCGGCGCTCAGGGCGTTGTACGTCTCCACCCCGGAGTACATCTCCTGCAAAGCCGGGGTGATGACGGTGAGTGCGAAGAAGCCGTAGACCACCGTTGGTATGCCGGCGAGCACCTCAAGTACGGGCTTAAGAAAGGTGCGGACGCGGCGCGGGGCGTATTCGCTGAGATAGATGGCGGTGATCAGCCCGAGCGGGAGCGAGAACAGGGCCGCGACGGTCGTGACCAGCATCGTGCCGATGACCAGGGGCCAGATGCCGAAGTGCTTGGGGTTTCCGAGCAACGGCGACCACTCGGTTCCGAGAAAGAACTCGGAGACCGTCACCTCCGGGAGCAGGAAAAACCGGCGGGTCTCCTCGAGCAGCACCGCGATGATCGCAAACGTGGTAACGATTGAGACGGCGGCGCAGCCGATCAGGATTGTGCGGACGAGGGTCTCGATCACCCGCCTCGCGAGGCGAGACTTCGCGCGTCCGGCGGCGAGGGCGGTGCGGGCTGGTTGTGCCGCGAGGCTCGTCACGGGCGCTCCGGGTGAGGGGTTCACGAGGGCGGGCGCACAGGCAGCGCGCGGAGGATTGTCAAGGGACCAACAAACCGGCCCATTGCCTGCCGGCAATGGGCACGGTGCGGGGGTGAACGGTATCCGGCGAACGGCCCGGAGTTTACTTATAAACCTTGGTCACGGGGCCCGAGACTTTCTCGCCCTTGTCATCCAGGAAGCAGGTACCGGCCTTGCCGGAGGCGAAGTTCTTGCCCGCGGCGGCGTACACGGAGCCGGGGAGCTTCACGTAGCCGACCTCGGTGACGAGGGCGGGGGCGTTCTTGAGGTAGAAGTCAATGAAGGCCTTGACCTCGGGACGCTCGGCGGACTTCTTGTTCACGTAGATGAAGAGCGGGCGGCTGAACGGTGCGTAGGTGCCGTCCTCGATGGTCTGCGCCGTGGGGGTCACAGCGCCCTTGCCGTTATCGATGGGGACGACCTTGAGCTTGTCCTTGTTCTCCTCGTAGTACGCAACGCCGAAGAAGCCGATGGCGTTCTTGTCGCCCTCGACGCCGCGGACCAGGACGTTGTCGTCCTCGGAGACGGACATGTCGGAACGGATGGACTTGTCCTTGCCGGCGACGACCTCCTTGAAGTAATCGAAGGTGCCGGAATCCGTGCCGGGGGAGAAGATCTTGATGGGCTCGGCGGGCCACTCGGCGCGGACATCGCGCCAGGTCTTCGCGGCGGAGTCGGCGAGGAAGATCTTCTTGAGTTCGTCCACCGAGAGCTTGTCAACCCAGGTGTTCTTGGGATTGATCACGATCGAGAGGCCGTCGAACGCGATCGGGAGCTCGATGTACTCGACCTTTCCGGTCGCGGCAGTCTCGTGCTCATCCTTCTTTATGGGGCGTGAAGCATCGGCGATATCGATCTCGCCGGCGCTGAAGCGCTTGAACCCGCCGCCGGTTCCGGAGATTCCGACCGTCACGTTGACGTTGGGGGCGGCCTTCTTGAACTCCTCGGCGACGGCCTCCGTGATGGGGTAAACGGTCGAGCTGCCGTCGATCTTGATGTTGCCCTTGAGGCTCTTGGTGTCCTGGGCCGAAGCGGCGCCAGAAAGGGCGGCCACAGCGGCGAACGCGATCATCAGACGCTTCATTCGGATCTCCTTGGAGTTCTTGGTCGAGTCTTTCTCGCCCCCAAAAGGGAGCAGCGGATTATTAAGACGTCAACTCGGGGAAGGGGCCGCAAAGAGGTTAAGCTTGCGCTAACTCCCCGTGCTGCCTGCACTTCCACGCGAGACCCAAAAATTCCCCTCTCGCTGCCTCCCGCGACACGAAGTGTTGGCGTCGATGAATCAGAGCGTAGTACCAAAAATAGAACCCGCCGATCCTGGGGACCGGCGGCGATTTGGGTACGATTTGTGTCAAATTGGCGCGAAATACAGGCTACTTACTCGCGGCATTCTCACCAATAATTAGGGGAATCACGTCCGAGTTGGGGAGACTCAGAGCACCCATGAGCGCGGCGGCCGCAGTGGCCTCCTCGCCCTCGCCCTTCGTCGCAATGTCGCGAAGGCGATCGATCTGCCGGTCTTCGAGCAAGTTGCCGAACCGTTTGGCCGACTGGGCAACCTTGCCCAGAAGGGGGGCACGATCCGGCGGAGCATCGGCAGCGCCGGTGCCGAGCGCAGAATCCATGATGGCCACCTGTGCGCGCTTCTGATCGATGTGGGCGAGCACGTCGGCGATGGCGAGCTTGAGCTCGCCGCGGTTATCGGACAGTGCTGCGACGAGAGGGGCGGCGGCGTCAGCCACGCTAAGGGCTGGGTTGCCGGAAATAGCGAGGTCGCGCAGCACGGCGAGAGCACGCTCCTTATAGGACGTGGCTTCCTGCTCGGTGACCACGCCGCCGGAGGCCACCTCCGTCAGTTGGTCGACGGCCGCGGCGAGCTGCTCGGCCGTGATAGAGGCGCGGGCGAGCATGGTTGAGGCGTCGCGCCCATGGCGGGGGGCCAGGTCGTTCTGGGCATCAAGCGTCACGAGCGCGATGATGGGGCTGGCGCCAAGCTTGATGGAGCCGCGCGCATCAGAGAGGAACTCGTCCGTGCGGGCGGAGGCCTGATCCGACAGGTCGGCGACGATGAGGTCGATCCCGGGCGCCTCGGCGATCGTGTTCTCGGCCTGCGAGAGCGAACGGGCCGGCGAGAGCACCGTGAACCCGGCCTGCGCGAGCGTGGCCGCGAGCGTGTTGTGACGTTCCTCATCCGACGAGATCACAAGGGCGAACTTAGCGGCCGCCGAACGGACGGCGCTGGCGAGTGTGGGGACGACGCGGTCCGAGCCCTCGAAGGCCTCGCGCGGCTGGGCCGCGCCGATGGCGAGGGCTGATTCATACTGCACGCGACGGTTCGGATAGCGGAGGCCCTCAAGGAGCGGGCGGCGCTCGCCGCCGCTTCCCGGCGCATTCTGTGCGGCCCAGAGCGAATCCCCACCGGCGGTCTGCTCGATGGCGGCGATAGCGCGGCGAGCGAGGGGGGTATCGCGGTCATCGATGGCGCGGGCGAGCACACGTTGCGAAGGACCAGCGCCCGAAGCCACAGCGTAGTACATTGCTTCGCGCCGGTCGGCGCCGTAGGCGGGGTTCTCGTAGTCTTTGAGAGTGTCAATTTCACGGGAGAAGTTCGAGGCGAGCCAGAGTGCGAGGGCCTCGCCGTCCGCGGCATCGAGCACCAGAGCCCGCTCGGAAAGGCGCATGGCCATGGCCTCGTGGAACACGGTCGTACTGATCCCCGAGGGAATTAGGCCAACGCCGGGGTCGTAGACCCAGAGGAGCTGGTCGTCCTCTCCCGGGAAGTTGGTCAGGCTGGCCGACTGGTCGTAGTAGCCTTCGGCGAGGTCGCGATAGAGGGCCGAGACGGAGGCACCCGCGGAAGCACCGCCAATGCGGTCGATGGCGCGATCGGCCGCGGTACGCACCGATTCGCTCTTGGAGTGCTCGCGACTATCCACAAGGAAAGGCAGGGCGCTGCCGTAACCGATTTCGCCAAGCACGCCGATGACGATCTCCTGGCCGGCCTCGTCAAGTCCGGGGAGCGCGGTTGCGAGGGGGATGACGGCGTGGCGACCAAGGTCAACCATGACGCGCCGGACCTCCGCCTGGAGAACGGCGTCCCGGCGCGCGAGAAGAGCCTGGAGCAACTGGGGCATGGCGTACTCGCCCGCGGCCCTGATGCGATCGATGCCGACCAGGCGGTTTCGGGCGGGCCCGGTAAGGAGCGCGATGGCCTTGGAAATCTGATCGGGGTTGCGGGCGGTGTCGAGCTTGCCCTGCTCGTAGAGCTTCAGCATGCGGGAGGCGATGTCCTCAAGTTCCCCGGCCTGGGGCGAGCGCTGGACTCGGGTGATCGTTTCTTCGAAGCGAGCGAGCTCGTTGGAGCTCTCGACCAGCGTCGCGAAATCGGTGGGAGAGATGTTCTTGTCAAGGAGGGCCTTCCCCCACTGGGCGGCGAGATCAGCGCGGTTGATGAGAATGTAGTGGATGAAGTCACGAAGAATCTGGGCGTTTGAAGGCCCCTCGGGCTGGGTTGGCGCCGCTGGAGCGGTCTCGGCGGGTGTCTCCTGACCGAGGGCTGCACCCCCCCCGGCGGCGAATGCGAGCAAGAGAGACGCCGAAGTGAGCGCAAGGCGGGCGGGTGAGTGGCTGGCGGCACGGTTGGGCACGATCAACTCCTGCTGGACGGTTCGCGGCAAAGGCCGGGCTGGAACGTTCTCGATTGCGGCAGCAAGCACAATGATGCGAAGCCGGCTGCGGCGAACGCCGCGGTCGGCAAACAACGCTGAGCCTGACCCGGTACGGCCTGATGAGGGGCTCGGATGCGACTTCACGGTAGCCTTCCGGGGCACGCAATCTACCGGGCAACAAGGAGTAGTGTCAATCGGGGGCGACACTGGGTCACGCCGACGGGAGGCTGCTCGCGCGGTGAATAGCTCGTGGGAAGTGCCGATTAGGCCGATCCTGTTGGGTAGGATTGCGGGCGGCGGCCGTTAGAGTCACCGCCATTGCGGACACCAACGCCCCACGGGGTTTCTATGACCGCCGCGCCACGAGCGACCGTTCCCTCCGTCAACGCCTGGAACGCTGTATATATGGAGGAGCAGTACGCCCGGTATCAAGCCGATCCGGCGGGTGTGCCGGACGATCTCCGGTCGTTTTTCCAGGGGTTTGACCTCGCGCGGAGTGGAGAGAGAGGGAAGCGGGTTGCCGGCGCGCTCAGCGGCGACGTCCCCGAGACCCTTCGGTTCCAGAGGGCGGTGAGCGACCTGCTGGATACCTATCGGCGTCGCGGCCACATGTGCGCGGAACTGGACCCATTCGGGCGAGAACGGTCGCATCCGGCGTCGCTCACACTTGAGTACCACGAGCTGACCGAGGCGGATCTCGATCGGCCCGCCAATACCGGCACGACTCCGCTTGCCGCCACATCGTCGCTGCGTGAAACGATCGCGTTTCTGGAGCGCACGTACTGCTCAACGATCGGGTACGAGATCATGCACCTCTCCAACGAGGAGGAGCGTGACTGGCTGATCGAGCGAATCGAGAAGGGCGGGGGTCGAGTTCCGCTTACGCGGGGCGAGCGGGCGCATGTGCTTGAGCAGCTCGTTCGCGCGGACCAGTTTGAGAAGTTCCTGGGAAAGCGGTATCCCACGCAGAAACGCTTTAGTCTGGAGGGCAGCGAGTCGCTGATCGCGCTGCTGGACCGTGCCATAGAGGCGGCGGGAAACTTGGGAGTAGAGGAGATTGTTCTGGGGATGCCGCACCGGGGACGGCTTACCACACTCAACACGATTATGGGGAAGACGTACGAGCAGATCTTCACCGAGTTTGAGGATAACTGGGTGCCTGGGTTCGCCGACGCGGGCGGGGACGTGAAGTACCACCGGGGGTATTCGGGGGCGCGGCAGCTCAAGAATGGCAAGTCGGTTCACCTCGCGATGTCGAGCAACCCGAGCCATCTTGAGGCGGTGGACGGGGTGGTGCTTGGCCGCACGAGGGCGAAGCAGCGGCTGCGGAACGACAAGGCACGGCTCAAGGTGATGCCGATGCTGCTGCACGGGGACGCGGCGGTCATCGGTCAGGGGATGGTGGCCGAGGCGCTGCAGCTTTCGCAGCTCGAGGGATACCGCGTCGGCGGGTGCGTGCATGTGGTGGTGAACAACCTGGTCGGGTTCACCACCGGGCCGGAGGATGCGAGGACGAGCCGGTACTGCACGGACTGGGCGCTTGCGATCGAATCGCCAGTGTTCCATGTGAACGGCGAGGATCCGGAGGCCGTGGTCGCCGCTGCGCAGTTCGCGGCCGAGTATCGGCAGAAGTTCCAGAAGGACGTGTTCATCGACCTGTGGTGCTTCCGGCGGTACGGTCACAACGAGACGGACGAGGCGAGCTTTACGCAGCCGATCCTCGCGGAACTCATCAGGCAGAAGAAGGGCGTGCTCGAGGGGTACTCGCAGCGGCTCCTCGCGGAGGGCGTCATCAACGAGGCGGATCTCCAGGCCATTCGCGATCGATTGATCGCGCTGCTCGAGCGGGCGCAGGAGGCGGTCAAGCAGAAGCCGGTCGGACCCACGATCGATCCGGGCTCGCAGCGATGGGAAGGGTTCGAGCGCGTGTTCAGCTTTGCGCCCGTGGCGACGGCGGTGTCGCGGGACATGATCGCCGACGTGGCCGGGGGGCTCGGACGCGTTCCCGAGGGGTTCAACCTGAACCAGAAGTTGAGGCGGCTTCTCGATGATCGCGGCGGGCTGATGACGGCAAAGGAGATTTCGTACGCTGATGCGGAGTCGCTGGCGTTCGGGACGCTGCTGCTTGAAGGGAACGCGGTGCGGCTGTCGGGGCAGGACTGCCAACGGGGCACGTTCAGCCACCGGCACGCGGTGCTGCGCGATACCAAGACGGGCGAGGCGTACGTGCCGCTGAACAACATGCGGCCGATCGCTGAGACCCCGGACCAGGCGGACGGGAAGACGAATCAGTCGCGGTTCTGCGTGTACAACAGCCCGCTGTCCGAGGCGGCGGTGATGGCGTTCGACTACGGGTATTCGCTTGCGGACCCGCGGATGTTGGTGTGCTGGGAGGCGCAGTTCGGCGATTTCGCCAACGGCGCACAGGTGATTATCGACCAGTTCCTTGCCAGCTCGCAGTACAAGTGGGACCGGTGGTCCGGGCTTACGCTGCTGCTTCCGCATGGGTACGAGGGAGCGGGGCCGGAGCACTCATCGGCGCGATTGGAGCGGTTCCTGGAGCTGTGCGGGAACGACAACATGCTGGTCGTGTACCCGAGCACCGCGGCCCAATGCTTCCACATGCTGCGGCGGCAGGTGCGGGCGAACTATCGCCGGCCGCTGATTGTCATGACGCCCAAGAGCATGCTGCGTGTGGGCACGAGCACGATCGACGAGCTGAGCAGAGGCGGCTTTCAGGAGATTATCGACGACCCGAGGTTCAGCGGCGCCGGGGGCGCCGACCCCAAGGGCGTCAAGCGGGTCGCGATCTGCACCGGCAAGCTGTTCCACGAACTGGCGGCGCGCCGACGGGACAACGCGCGCGCCGATACAGCGCTCGTGCGGATCGAGCAGCTCTACCCGTTCCACACGGCGCGGCTCGCGGAAGTTCTGGGGCGCTACAGCAACCGGACGGAGCTTCTCTGGGCCCAGGAAGAGCCGCGGAACATGGGCGCGTACCGGTTCGTGGCCGACCGATTGCGGTCGGAACTGAACTTGGAAGCGGCGTACATCGGGCGAGAGACGAGCGCTTCGCCGGCGGTGGGCTCGCACTCACGGGACCGACGCGAGCAGGAGTCGATCATCGCGCGCGTCATGGGAGAGTCAAGCAAAGTGGTCGGTGGGAACGGGGCGCACGGCCAATCCAACGGTCATGGCAACGGTGTAGCCGATAAGGGAACAACCACTGCGGCTGGCGCGGCAAAGCAAGGGACTTCTGCGCCCGCCGGCAAGCCGGCGAAGAAGCCCGCGAAGGCGTAGCCTGGACGGTTATTGTTAGATACCCACGGGCGCGACCGCGGCGAGCTGGATTCGGAAGAAAGCACACATGCCGACGAACATTGTGATCCCGGAGATGGGTGAATCGGTCCGCGAGGGCGTGATCGCCATGTGGCGCAAGAACTCGGGGGACGCGGTGAAGCGCGATGAGCCGATCATGGACCTGGAGACGGACAAGATCACGCTGGAGGTGGTGGCGCCCGCGAGCGGAAAGTTGGTGATCAAGGCCAAGGTGGGTGACACCGTTCCGGTGGGCGCGGTGGTTGGGCTGGTTGAAGAGGGCGCGGGACGCGATGGCTCTGTCGGAGGCAGCGGGAGCGTAGGCGGAGCGGCCAACGGGCATCGCGCGGGAGCGGGCGTGACTGACTCGGGTGCCAAGGACCGAGGTTCGGGGAATGGCAACGCGATAGCGAAGGATTCTGTTGCGTCATCCAGTAGCGAGGTCGGATCGCAGGGGGTGGGGAGCTCGGAGCCTTCAAGCGGTGGCGCGGCGATCAAAGCGACGCCGCTGGCAAAGAAGCTGGCCGACGAGCACGGTGTGGATATTTCGAGAATTTCGGGGACCGGTGCCGCGGGTCGCGTTCGGGAGCAGGACGTGCTGATGGCCGTGCAGTCGCGCGGCAGCGGCGAAGGCGGTACGGCCGTGCGCGACTCGGCAAAGAACGACGCTGCGCCGGCTGCGGTTGGCGCTGCAAGCCCGACCAGGGCGGTCGCCCCCGCCGCCAGTGGGGAAGGACGCGGCGTCCGGCGCGAGCGCATGAGTCCGCTGCGGCAGCGGATCGCGGCGAGGTTGGTGGAGGCGCAGCACACCGCGGCGATGCTCACCACGTTCAACGAGGTGGACATGTCGGCGGTTATGGACCTTCGTAAGCAGCACAAGGAGGCGTTCGAGAAGAAGCACGGCGTGGGCCTCGGGTTCATGAGCTTCTTCGTCAAGGGCGTGGTGAACGCGCTGCGCGCGTTCCCGGGCGTGAACGCTTCGATTGTCGCGGCCCAGGGCGGTGGCGGCGGCGCGACAGAGGTAGAGTACCACGATTACTGCGATATCGCCGTGGCGGTAGGTACCCCGAAGGGGCTGGTGGTGCCGGTGCTGCGGAACTGCGAGCGGCGGTCGTTCGCGGCAATCGAGAGCGGCATCAAGGACCTCGCGACGCGTGCTCGCGACGGCAAGCTGACGCTCGATGAGCTACAGGGCGGGACCTTCACGATCACCAATGGCGGCGTGTACGGATCGCTGATGAGCACGCCGATCCTCAACCCGCCGCAGAGCGGGATCTTGGGGATGCACACGATCAAAAACCGCGCGGTTGAGTATCCGAATAGCTCCGGCCAAGTGGTGCTGCGCCCGATGATGTACCTCGCGCTCTCGTATGACCATCGCATCGTCGATGGCGCCGAGGCGGTTCAGTTCCTGGTGACGGTGAAGAACGGGATCGAGCAGCCGGAGCGGCTGCTGCTCGAGGTGTGAGAAGGAGCTGGTCGACTTCCGCGAAAGGCGAGTGCCGAGCCTGGGTCTTTGTCCGCGCCCGGGTGCTGGGTTGGTCGGACGGGGTCGTATTTTCGATGTTCTTGCTACGCTGAGCGCCCATGAGGCTCTATGTTGGCACGAGCGGGTATTCGTACAAGGAATGGAAGGGAGGCTTCTACCCGGAGGATCTTCCGGCGAAGCGGATGCTTTGCTATTACGGCGAGCGGTTTCGGAGCGTTGAGATCAACAGCTCGTTCTATCGCATGCCGAGTGCCTCCGTCCTCGAAGGATGGGCGGCCGAGGTTCCCGCCGACTTCAAGTTCGTGATCAAGGCGCCGCAGCGCATCACGCACTTCCAGCGGCTCAAGAGCTCTGCCGCCACAGTTTCGGAGTTGCTCAACGTCGCGGGCGTGCTGAACGAGAGACTCGGGCCGCTGCTTTTCCAGTTGCCGCCGAACATGAAGAAGGACGTGCCGCGCCTGGCGGAGTTCCTGGCTTTGCTGCCCCCGGATCGTCGCGCGGCATTCGAGTTTCGCCATGAGTCATGGCTTAGTGCCGAGGTATATGACGTGCTGCGCCACCACGGGGTGGCGTTGTGCGTCGCCGAGGCGGAGGACGGTCTCGAGGTGCCGCTGCTCTCGACCGCGGACTGGGGTTACCTCCGACTGCGACGGCCCGACTATGGAGACTCGGAACTCAAGGAGCGGGCGAAGAAGCTAAAGAAGCAAGACTGGCGCGAGGCGTTCGTGTTCTTCAAGCACGAGGGCGAGGGGAAGGGACCGCGGCTGGCGAAGAGGTTTATCGAGCTGGTGGGATGATTGCGAACGGTCGTTCAGTCACGCGTGCTGCCGGATGCGAGTCGGCTGCGCGTTGTATTCCTCGCGCCACGAATGCCGGGCGACTTGGGCGGCACAGCCTCCATGAACTCTCTGGCATCACGGACCTTCCCATCGGCGGCCGTCTGGATTCGTCGGGCGGACGGCCGGGCCCGGAATGAGGTTGAAGAAGCTCGGAAATTCCTTCCCGAATTTCGCTTGACAGCCTACGACACTCGTAGTACCTTGTGCTACGACAACCGTAGTAGCCGGGGCCGGTACACTGTTGACGAGTTGTTCAAACGCAGATCGGCCGGTAGACAGAGAGAGGAATGGCTAAGAAACCGATCGAACTCGGAGAGGCGGAGTTAGCCGTGATGCGGGCGCTCTGGGAAGGGGGGCCGCAGACGGTCCGCGATGTCATGAACCGGCTTCACGAACGCGGCCGGGCCGTGGCGTACACCACGGTGCTGACGTTTCTCAGCCGCCTTGAACAGAAGGGCGTGGTCGCCAGCAACAAGCGGGACACCGCGTATGTCTACCGGGCCAAGATCTCCCGACAGAGCGTGACCGTTTCGCGCATTCGGACACTTGTGGACCAGTTGTACGACGGCGCGGCGACGCCGGTGCTGCTGCACCTGATCGAGAACGAGCGGTTCACGCCGGACGAGATCGCTCAGCTGCGGAAGCTGATCGATGACCTCGATGCGCGAGAATCGGGCTGATCGGCTCGTCTTGGCTACGAAATCAACCGGCCTGTCGGGCCAACGAGTCTGGTGGATCAGAGTGGGCCGAGAGCATTGCAAGAAAGTGTTCGGGGAAGGCGACGGTGCGTGCTGACCGAGTGAATCACGGGGTGTCGCGATGGAACTGTCCTCTCGAATCATCGAACTGCTCTGGCTCGGCGGCCTTGCCGCGACGCCGGTTACGATTGCGGTTGGTGTGATCTGCCGGATCAGATCACTCCGGCCTGCGACCCGCCACCTGCTCTGGCTCGCGGCGCTCGCGTCGTTCATGACACCAACTGTGGGAACGATGATCTGGCGGCCGGAGTGGTTTCGCTCGGATCGAGTGCTCGCGGCGACGGAGATGGTGCTTAGTAGCGGAGGCGACGGCAGGGAGCGATTGCCGGACGTCAAGCCCGCGCCCGCATCTGCCACGCCCAGCCCCATGGCACCACAGTCAACAAATGCAGCGAACAGCGCTGGCTGGCGGCCACAAACGCCCTCGTTCAGACCGCCGACCACGAATGTTCAAGGGGTCGATCTCCTCCCGAGTACGGCAGCGTGCGAACCAACAGGGAGGAATGGACTGACTGACCGGGCGGCTGCCGCGCCGTCGCGGCCTGCCGTCGCCGAATCCACGCGGGGCCATGAGCACGAACGGCCAGTCCCCGCTGCGCGGGCGCGGTCGGCGCTGCTCCTCCTGGATCTTGGGCGTGAGGCGACTCACGCGCCTCTTATGGGCGCGGAGCTCACAGCAGACATTGGAGGCGAGGTCGCGACTGCGTTGTGTGAGGCTCCGGCAATGGCCGGCCTGTCTGTCGAGGCGCGGGGGATCCAAAGCGACGGCGCCGTTGCCACTGGCGATACTCAAGCTTACGGCCTCGGGTTGCTGGAGGCGGGAGTCGGCCTTGCGCGCCAGTTTGCGAGTGCTCTGGAGCGGTACTCCTCGATCGATCAGCCCGTAAGCATTTCCAGCGTTCCGGTTCCAACCGACATGAGTGCCGCTGCGGCACCCTCGGCGTCTGCCTCGGGTGGAGTGCGGAACTGGATAACGGGCATCGTCAAGGTGAGGGATTCGGTAGCCGCAGTCCCGCCTATGCCGGGCGCCGTGTGGTTCGGCGTCGCGGGAGCGCTTGTGGCGATTGCCTTGGCCCGTGCCGCCGTGACGGCGCGCTGGATGGGCGGGGCGGTGCCCGCCGATGACGATGCGGTCGCGCTGGTTAGGGAAGTTGCGGGTCAGCTCGGGCTGGCTCGCGCGCCAAGGGTTGTCGTCGTGGCGGCGTCGGTGTCGCCGATGATCTGGTGCGGTGTGCGGCCGCGGTTAGTGTTGCCGGAGCGGCTTTGGCGATCGCTCGATACGGAATCGCGTCGATCGGTGGTGGCGCACGAGCTGGCGCACCTCTGCAGGCGAGACCACTTGATGTGCTGGTTCGTGCTGGTCGTGGGCGCGCTGTATTGGTGGCATCCGGTGGTGTGGTGGGCGCGGCGGCGGTTGCACGACGAGGCTGAAGCAAGCTGCGACGCGTGGGTCACGAGCCTATTGCCCGAGAGCCGGCGCGCGTACGCGACGGCTCTGGTTACGACGAAGTCATTCCTGAGTTCCCGCGACCGTTGTGCGGGAGCAGGTCTGGGGATCATGTCGGGATCTGCCAAGAGATTGGCAAGGAGAATCACTATGGTGATGACGCAACGAACGGCGCCGAAGCTCTCGCTGGTCGGTGGGTGTGTGGCGAGTGTTGTTCTCGCGATGGGGATGTTTGTCACACCTGGGCTCGCCTGTCCGCCAGAGGAGGGTGAGAAGGCGAAGAAGCGTGCGCCCGAGATCGCAAAACTGAAACTGCACGGGCAACACATCTCTGCTCCGACGCCGCCGGCGGTGCCGTTCCTGGGGGAGGCGCCGGCACTCGAAGCGATGCGTGGCGGGCGTGCCATTGCCCCGGAAGCATTCTTCGAGATCGCAGAGCCGCACGTCCAGGTCTTCGCACCCGGGGCCAGCCAAACACCGCGCCCGCCCAAGGCCCCGAAGCCGCCGAAGGCCCCGAAACCGGCGCGTGCGAGCGAGTTGTTCAGCGAAGTGTCTGCGCCAACGGGGCAGTGGAGCGGCGACCTGGAGGAACTGAAGATCGGCCGCACTCCCCAGGAGTACGACTTACCCGAGGGCAAGCTCCAGTCGTTCTACGACCTCATGAGCCGGAACGACGTGCCGGTGCTCGTCCAGCTCCAAGAGAACAACATTGTCATCTGGGGGACAGAGGAGCAGCACCCGGTCTTCAAGTCGTTCATCAAGATGATCAACCCCGAGAGCTCGGCGTTTGGCATGGTTATTCTCGACGAGCACGCGCTGCCCCTTCAGCAGTTCCAGGCGGCGGAGGAACTGGCGCACGCGAAGCATTGGCGGCGGACCAGTCGGCACGAACTGGAAGCCTACACCCAAGCACTCGCGGAGCTTCAAATCAGCCAGGGTGCGATGGAGATCGAGGCCGACCAGATGAGAGACGAGGCGGAGGCGGTGCGGGAACGCGCCGAGGAACTCCAGAGCCTCTCAGGGGAGCTGCGGGAACGTGCCGTCGAGCAGCGTGAAGAGCAGGCCCGCACAGCGCTCGAGGAAGCAAGATCGAGGCTGATGGCGCGCTCGGATGCGCTTCACAGCGAATCTCGCACAATGGATGACCGGGTCGCCGCGATCTTGCTGCGGCTTGAGGAGCTTGAGCGGCGCGCGGAGGAGCTCGAGGCCCAGATCGAGGCCGCCGAAGAAGCCGCCGAAGTGGAGGACATTGAGGGCGTCGAGGAAGAGGCCGAGGAGGCTGAGGCTGCTGAAGAGATGGAGGAAAATGAAGACTCTGACGCATCGGAGTCCACGGCCCATGCTCGTGGAGCAACCTACACCGAGCTCGCGCAGCACCTGATTCGGCTTTTCCGGTCGGACAATGGCGAGACCAGCGCGGCTGAATAGCACGGCAAGCGAGAATCGTCCCAAGCATCACGCTTCGCCTCGCACTACTTCGCGCCGTGGTCAGCGCCGCGGCCGAAGGTTCTCAGATCACGAGTCCTGCACGAACTGGAGTGCGGTTTAATGCCGCGCCGGTGGTGTCGTGCGCTCCAGTCCAGGCGGGAACCGCGCAATGCACTTACAGCACAAGCCCTTACTCGGTTTGGTGTCCGCGATCATCATGGTGTCGGCGTTGCATGCGGCGGCGGGGCACGCAGCGGGTCCAGGCCCGGAGGGAGAAAAGGCCTACCGCGCGGGCATCGGGCTTCTCAACAAGGGGATGCACGATCTCGCGGCGGTCGAGCTCAGAGCCTATCTCGATGGACAAGGTGACGGAGCGCAGGTCTCGAGCGCACGTTACGCGCTTGGCGTCTGCCTTGCCAAGCTCGGACAGCACGCCCAGGCCGCAACCGAACTCGACCGCGTCGTGTCACTCGATGGGTTCGAGTTCCGCGCCGACGCGATGATGCTCCGCGCCCAGTGTGCGATCGCTCTCGCCGATGAGCAGGGGGCCATCGAGGGGCTTGAGTGGCTCGTAGAACTTCACCCAGAGTTCGCGCACGCGGACCGCGCCGCGGCGCTGCTCGGCGAGACGCTATATCGGACCGGACAGTACCAAAGGGCAGAGGAAGTCCTCTCGAGCGTGGCGAAGGCGTGGCCCGCGAGCGGGCATATCGAACGGGCCTGGCTCTTTGCTGCTCTCTCCGAAGTTGCACAGGGTAACGCGGGCGCGGCGATCGATCGGCTCGTCGCGATGCGGGCGAAATACCCGGACGGTGGGCTCGCCGGGAATGCCGCGCTCGTTGAAGCGCAGTGCCGGCACCGCCGCGGAGAACTGGCAGAGGCGGCGCATCTCTACGACCTTGCGCTGCGCCGGGGTGATGGCCCCGTTCAAACTGACGCGCTGCTCGGCCGCGCCCAGGTCGCGCGAGCATCGGGAAAGCTCGATGACGCGAGCCGTGCGCTTGATCAGCTTGCGAATGCGCCCTGCTCGCCGCAGGTCCGAGCGAGCGCACAGCTCGAGCGCGGAAGGGTGCTGATGGACCAGAATCAGCCCGACGCTGCCCTGGGAGAGTTCGATGCCCTGGCTCGGTCCGCTCCCGACTCGCTCGCGGATGACGCCGCGTACTGGTCGGCAAAGTGCCGACTCCGGCGCGGGGAGTTTGGCGCGGCGACCGAGTTGCTCGCGGCCGCGGCCAGGAAGTTTCCCGACAGTGAGCTGCTCGCGGACATGCTCTTTGATCGGGCCGCGGCTATTGGAGATCTGGGCGATGACAGGGTCGCCGTTGCGGCATGGACGCAGTGGCGAGAGCAGTTCCCGGAGCATGAACTCGGCGCGGAGGCGCTCGCCGCCCACGCTGCCAGCACGCACCGCGCTAAGCAGTATTCTGCCAGCGCAACACTCTGCGAACAGTTCCTCTCGAGCTTTCCGAAGCATCTCCGAGCCGGCTTTGTCGAGTTGCTTCTGGCCGAGAATCGGTTCCTCGCGAACGAGTTCGGCGCGGCGGAGACGGCCTACGCCCACTTTCTTTCTGCGCACGTCACGGACCCTGCCGCGTGGCGGGCTAGGACGCGTCGCGGTCTCAGCCTTATCAAGCTGAATCGCGACGTCGAGGGAGCCGGCGTGCTCGCTGACGGTATGGATCCCGGCACGCCGGGTGAGCGGGAGCCTGCGCTTAAGCGTGCAGCGCTCTTGGCGCTGGGTGAGCACTGCCTTGCCCAGCGCGACTGGACCGGCGCGGAGAAGTGGTTCGGAACGCTCGCATCGGAGACAATCGGGCAGCCGGATGAAGGAGCAGCGCTCCTTCGACAGGCGCTGAGTGTCCAGCGCCAGGGTCGCATTGAGAATGCACGCCCGATCTTGGAGCGTGTGGTCGCGTTGTCACCCGGGAGCGCCGACGCCCTTCACGCCCGTTTCGAAATCGGACAGGGACTGGCGGAGACGGGCAACCTAAGCGAGGCTCGAGCTGCCCTTGAGTCGGTGGTCGAGCTGGAGCGGGGAGCAGACGAGCGACGATTCACACCGCACGCACTGCGGCACCTTGCCGCGATCGCATCGAAGCAGGGGCGGCCCGCCGATGCCGCGGAGGCCCTTGCAGCGTTGGGCGACGCGGGCGATGGGGCAACCCTGCTGCTTCAAGGGTCGGCATGGCTCGCCGCAGGAAAGTTCGTCGAAGCCGAGCGGATCTACTCGAAGATCCTTGCCGATAGCCCGTCGGCTCCGGCGGCATGGGAGGCCCGGGCGCGCCGAGCGATCGCGATCAATCGGCAAGGGCGGCATGAAGAGGCGTTGTCTGAGCTTCGTGCTGCCGACGATCAGGCGCAGGTGGGAGATCCGGAGCTGGTGGGAAGCGTGCAGTACGAGGGAGCGATGGCACTGCGGGCCCTGGGCCGCAATGACGAGGCGGCTGAGGCATACCGGGCACTGCTCAAGGGCGGGCCCAGCAGCGTTGAGGCGTACGCGGCACTGGACCTGGCGCAGCTCGAGATCGGCGCGGGCCATTACCCCGAGGCGATCGCGCTGCTTGACCATTGCCGGAGCGCCGTCGCCAATCTGCAAGGATCAGATTCGGCGCGGGTGCGAGAGCGAGAGGTGTACGCGCGCGGGCTGTGTCTCCTGAAACTCGGGATGCCGGACCAGGCGGTCGCGGCGCTGGAAACGTTCGCGAAGGAGTTTCCCACGAGCGAGCTGTTGCCGTCCGTGGGTCTTGTGCTTGGTGAGTCTCTGCTGAGATCCGGCCAGCCCCAAAGGGCGGCGAAAGAGCTGCAGCGGATCCTCGACGCGGGCCCCCGGGGAGAGACGGCGTCAAGGGCGATGCTCCGCCTCGGCGATGCGCTTGCGGCGACCCGGCAGTGGGCCGCGTGCGAGCAGGCGTACACAGGCTTTCTTGACCGATTCCCTTCAAGCGAGTTCTGGTTTCAAGCGCGCTTTGGGCAGGGGTGGGCCCGCGAGAACCAGAGCCGGCACGCCGCGGCTATCGAGGCGTACCGCCAAGTGACCTCCTCACACCAGGGCGCCACCGCAGCTCGTGCGCAGTTCCAGATCGGGGAATGTCTCTACGCCCAGAAGAAGTATGAAGAAGCCGCCCTTGAGCTTCTGAAGGTGGATGTGCTGTATGCGTACCCGGAGTGGAGCGCAGCCGCGCTCTATGAGGCCGGCAGGTGTTTCACGGATCTTGGGCGACCGGCGGATGCGAGCAAGCAGTTCGATGAACTCATGTCACGCTACCCGGACACCAAGTGGGCAACGCTCGCCCGCGAGCGGGGCGTTGCCGACAAGTCAACGGGTCTACCAGGACAACCAGTCGACGATTCGTGGGAACGCACAACAAGCCCCCGATAAAGGAGCAGGGACCGATGTCGCAGATGCTATTGACCGCCGTGCTTGCACAGGCCGACCCGCCATCCGCAGGCCTTGTCGCGACGGTATGGGACATGGTGCTCAAGGGTGGTTGGGCGATGATCCCACTAGGTGCGTGCTCGCTGGTTGCAATGACGCTTGTCGTTGAGCGATTCATCATGACCCGCCCAGGCCGTGTCGCTCCCGCGGGGCTGCTCGCGGGCCTGCTATCGATGCGTGCCACGCCGCGCCAAGCGCTGGCGCGATGCGATGCCGAACGGGCGCCCCTCGCCGCGGTGTTGGCCGCCGCGATCAAGTCCCGGAGCGAGCCCCGCGAAATCCGGGAGCGCCATATCGCCGAGGCCGGGGAGCGTCAGGTTCGCAAGCTGCGCCACCGGATGCGTCTGCTCTCGTGCCTTCCACAGGCGGCGACCATGCTGGGCCTGCTCGGCACCGTTTTCGGAATGATCCGAACCTTCACCGTGGTCGCGGCGTCGGCTGAGTCGCTCGGGAAGACCGAGAAACTCGCACAGGGAATCTACGAGGCCTGGACCGCCACCGCTGCCGGCCTGGTCATCGCGATTCCGACGCTGCTCATGTTCCACATCATCATGGGCCGCATCGACTCCGCGGCCGCGTCGCTCGACCTGGCGGCCGCGACATGGTTGGAGCGCGAGACTGAGCCCGTCACCATCGAAACAGCGCCCGTGGCCGTGTCACGGGCGGCGGTCGGTTCAGAGCCGGAGCTGGCCATCGCCAACGGATGAGGTGCCTCGATGCTGATTCGTAACTCCAGCCACGAGTCGGACCTTCACCTCGACTTCGTGCCCATGGTCGATGTGCTCTTCAACTTATTGATTTTTTTCCTGCTCGCCACCAGCATGTCCCAGACCGAGCGAGAGATGCGCATCGCGCTCCCGCACGCCGGGGCGTCGGGGCCGATCTCCGCTTCGCTCCGTGAGATCATCGTGAACGTCGATGCGCAAGGCCAAGCGATTGTCGGCGGAAAGCCAACAACCGACGGAGAGCTCTCGGGCCTGCTTCGCTCGGCCATCACCTGGAACCCGGATCAGAAAGTAAGCGTGCGGGGCGACCGCACGACCGCGTATGCAAACATCGTGCGGATCCTGGATGTGTGCAAGGCCGCGGGCATCCAGCAGCCCTATCTCGAAACCGTCCCACTTCAGTAGCACCCGAGGCAGGCACTCCATATGAATCGCCACGGCAAGACGGCACTGGTGCTCGGGCTGGCCATCGTTGTGAGCGCGGGTCTGCTGATCTCTCTGCTCGCGGCTCGCTCGCGCCCCACGGCTTGGTGGACAGACGGGGCCACCATCCGGGCGCGCGCCATATCGGCGCCGCTTCGCGAGATTTTGTGGAAGCCCGCCGAGCCCGTTGTGACCCGCTCACACGGCTCGCCGAACGAGGTCGCTGACCCGGCAATACCGACCACCGCCGACGAGTACGAGCCGCGCCTGAGCGCCGACGGCACCGTCATGGTCTTTGTCCGCCGCCGGCCGGGCGATAACGCCGATCTATACACCTCTCGCTGGAAGCCGGACGGCTGGACCGAACCGGCGCCGATTGAGGCGATCAACAGCCCGCACGATGAACTCGGACCGGAGCTATCGAGCGATGGCGAGTCGCTTTACTTCTACTCGAATCGTCCCGGCGGCGTGGGCGGGTATGACATATGGGTGTCACGGCGCTTCGAGAGTGTGTGGGGCACCCCGGTCAACCTCGGCCCGGCGGCAAACTCCACGTGGAATGAATATGGGCCGGCGCTAAGCCCGGACGGCAAGATCCTGTATTTTTCCTCGAATCGGCCGCGGGCAGGAGAGCCTGCGACCAATGGCGACTCGTGGGCGGCGACTCTTCGGGAGCGGCGCGATCGGCACGACTACGACTTGTATGCATCTGAAATTGCGGGGGCGGGCGAGGGAGAGCCGACGGCCGCCGCGCCGCTCGTCGAACTGAATACGCCGAGCGATGAGGGCGCGCCTGCGGTCAGTCCCGTGGGAGACTTCCTGTACTTCGCGTCCGATCGCAATGGGGGGCACGGGGGCTACGACCTCTATCGAGTGCGGATCACCCGGATCACTACGCACCCGCCCGAGAACTTGGGCGAGTCGATAAACTCTCCGGCGAACGACCTTGATCCTGCGCTGAGCATCGACGGCTTTCGCATATATTTCAGTTCAGACCGTGAAGCAATGCCGCGTATGGACGTGCCGCCGAACTTGGCGACGGACCGGGATGCGACCCACGGTGTTGGCGCTGAGCCGCTCCAGAAAGCGCCTATCTACCGCCTCTGGTCATCAGGCTCCCGAGAGGTGTACCGCGAGATCGAGACGTCTCGACGTGCCGATCTCGCATCGAGCCTGGACGCCATGTGGCCTTGGCTCCCGACACTTATCGCTATAGGTCTCCTGGGCTATCTCTTTCACCGGCTGATGAAAAGCGCGGCCTGGCGGCGCCGCTTCGCACGGCTCAGCCTGCTTGCCCAATGCCTGCTGATCTCGCTGCTCGCGCACACCATGATCGCGTCCGGCCTCGCGGTGTGGAAGGTGGGATCGGGGATCATCGAGCTGGTGCAGCGTGGCGGGGGCACACAGGTCATCCTGACGTCGTCTGGCGCGACGGGCGAGATCGCTTCGCAGGTGCTCGGACCTGCATCAGGCGCGTTGGAGTTGTCAATGCCGGCGCTAGCCGCTCTGTCCGCCGATGTGCCGCGAACCGCGATCAAGGCCGAGTTTGCTAGCTCAGAGTTGCCCGGTTCGATGCAAATGGCGGCGGTGCCCCGGCTCGCCGCGGCCGTGCCTGAAGCGGGACAATCCACATCGCAGCCGATGACGACGCTCGGGCCGGCGGCAGCGACGGAAGTCCTTCAACCCCTGAACGTGCCTCGAGGGGTGGCCGCAGAACCAGCCCGTTCCGAGGCGCAGGCCGCGCTCACCCCAGAACTTTCAGCGATCGCGGCTCCTGATGTATCAGTCGCGACTCCCACGGCACCGCGTGCGCACGTCCTGCTTTCAGCCGCGCCGCCGGGTGCTGGGCCTGCGCCTCTGGAGATAGGTGTAACGGCCGCGGGACTCAACACGCCGACCGCGCCAATAGCATTCGATCAACTGCCCACTGATCTTCTTCTCGAGTCATCGGCGGTTCCGCCTGCTCTCTCGGTCGCCGGCGGCAGTGCGTCGTCAGCCGTTGAAGCGAGTGTGCAGCTCGGGCTACCGGGGGTCGCACTCGCGGTGCCACTGACCACTCCCGCGTCGAGTTCAGCTTCGTTCGTCCGCGCGCAAGTGCGACCGAGCGATCCTCGCGGATCCGAAAGTGGTGTGGGCGCGATACCTCCGCTGCAACTCGCTGATGACATCAATCACAATGGGCTCTCCAGCGTCGGTTCGAGAAGCATCGAGTCCGGAACCGGCCCCGCGCCTGAGCTCGCGACCATCGATCCCGCGATTCCGAGCGCTTCGGGTGCCGGTGCGGCGGGAGAATCTCCAGTTGACGAGGCCAGCGCGACTATCGGAACGATTGTGCCGGGTGCTGTGGGCGCGGAGGCAGCTCGATCGCTGCAAGGACAGGTCATAACAGCTCCCACCGTGGCCATCGAGCCGGCGGCGGGCTCGGGTACGGACACCACGCCGGGTATCAATACGCTTGATCTGTCAACTGCCATCGAGAGGGCGGGAGTTCGTCCGGGGCGGCTCAACGCTTCGGGACTGCCACCCACCTTCACCGGGGGCGGCTCGCCCCCCGCAGACTTCGCAGGTCTGGGAGATCTCCGACTCCCGATTGAACCGGCTTCATCACCGGAAAGTTTCGAGCAGCGTGCTCCCGAGGTGCGCGATGAACTCCTGGAGAAAATGGGCGGCAGCCCGGAGACGGAGAGGGCAGTCTCGCTCGCGCTCGAGTGGTTCGCGCGGCACCAGGAACTCGACGGTCGCTGGACCGGCAGACACTTCGACGATCGCTGCGGGGGCCACTGTGCCGGCGAGGCCGAGTTTGATGCGGACGCCGCGATGACAGGGATGGTGCTGCTCTGCTATTTGGGCGCAGGGCATACTCACGAGAGCGAAGGGCAGTACAGGGAGGTCGTCGACCGGGCGCTGGCGTGGCTCCTGCGCCGTCAGGCGGAGAACGGCGACCTCCGCCGCGATGAAACGATGTACGGTCAAACCGTCGCGACGGTGGCTCTTTGCGAAGCGCTCTCGATGACCAAGGACCAGCGGCTCGCGGACCCGGCGCGCCGCGCCGTCGCCTTCGTGCTGGAGATCGCGGCCAAGCCGCGAGACCAACGCGCGGCGGATGAGGACACCTCGGTGCTCGGTTGGCTGGTGATGACGATGAAGAGCGCGGAGCGAGCTGGGATCGCCGTGCCGCGCGACACGTTCGACGCCGCGAGCCGCTGGCTCGAGTATGTCAGCACGCGCCAATCGCCGGGCCTCTATGCCTACCGAAACGGCGAGGCGCCGAGCGTGGCCATGACAGCGGAGGCGATGTTCGTGCAGCAGCTGCTCGGCCGTTCGCGCCAGGAAGCGAGAATGAAGCAGTCGGCCGACTTTCTGCTCGGCACCTCACCCAAGTGGACGAGCGGCGCACCGACGTACTGCTGGTACTACGCCACCCTGGCGCTCTTCGAGCACCAAGGCGACGCCTGGCGACGCTGGAACCAGGCCATCATGCCCGAACTGATCGCGCACCAGCACCAATCCGGCCCGGCGGCCGGGAGCTGGGATCCTCAGGATGAATGGTCTCGAATGGGCGGTCGGATCTACCAGACCGCGGTCTGCACACTCAGCCTCGAGGTGTATTACAGGTACAAGCCGCGGTAGGCTACGGCGCCGCCGCCGCCGCGACCTCGATCGTGACGGGGCCAACACTATCACAACCCGTCGTGATGAAACGTACCAAAAGAAAGGGAGATGCTGTCGAGTTTGACAGTCTCCCGCGAAAGCGGAGAGGGGGGGATTCGAACCCCCGATGACCCGGAGGCCATACTGGTTTTCGAGACCAGCGCGTTCAACCGCTCTGCCACCTCTCCGATGCTGGGATCGGACCAATCGTTGACACCCAATGGCGGTTCGTCAATGCCCAAGTTCGCGAGAAGTTGAGCGTCTGCGGCCTCCGAAGGGGCGCGGCATCGCTCGCCAAGCCTGCAAGCTGGCGATTCGGTTGTGTCCCTCAACATGAGAGCAGCTAATCCCGACTCGCCGTTGCACCAGCGCCGGCTTCTGGTATGCTTGGCGTACGGCCCCTTTCTGGGTCGCCGTCCGCTGTCCGAATGAAGCGGGCGCCGCCACGAACCTTCGGCTGGAGGACGTGCAGATGTTGGATCTCAATCGTTCCGTGCGGCGCTGCGCCCGGCTCGCGGCGAGCCGGGCGTTCACGCTGATCGAACTGCTCGTGGTCATCGCGATCATCGCGCTCTTGATCGGCATCCTGCTCCCGAGCCTGCGGGAAGCGAAGCTCACCGCCATGCGAGCCGTGAGCATGATCAACCTTCGATCGCAGGCACAGTATCAGTCGTCGTACCAGACTGACAACAAGGACGTATTCGTCAACCCGTTCAGCAACGGGCAGCCATGGGTTTGGGTTCCCGGCAGCGAGGGCACGTGGGGCTGGGCGTACGGCGATCCCTACAGCACCAGCGGAACCGAGTCATTCGGCTACCACGCGTTGGCGCACATGTTCTATCAGGACTCCGACGATGGGTTCTCACGCAACAAATCGTTTGTGGCCCCGGGCGACAAGGCCCTGATCCGCTGGCTGAAAGAAAACAACGACGGCAACGCCCAGACCGATTACAACTGGATATTCCCCTCGTCGTACTGGTACCCGCCCGTGTTCTGGCAGGCGACGACCAGGTTCAACAACCTCACGCGCCTCAACGGCAACTCCAGCAACGGGTATTTCCTGCGGCGTAACCGCGCCTCGGATGTGGTCTTCCCGGACAAGAAGGTATTTTTCTTCGAGGGGAAGGACTATCAAAGCGCAGCCCAGCCGATGTGGAACACATCCGCGGCTCGCCCAGTCGTGATCCTCGTGGATTCGAGCGCCCGCAACGCGAACATGGCGGATGTGATCAGGCAGACCGCTCCCCCGGGCAATAATGACCCCGAATACCTGCCCGCGCCGTCAGGCCTGTGGACGCCGGGAAGCGCCGAAATGGACCAGCGGATGCTGTACGGCGCGCCGCAAGGCTTCTACTGGACGTACGGCCGCCCGGCGTTCTTCTGGGCGACCCGGAAGGGCCTACGGGGTAGAGATTTCTAGCAGGCGGCGTGCCGGCTTGTTCACCGCTTGATCCGCTCGGGTCGATTGTCAGGAGTGATGTTTGACCTCTGCGCTGCCAGCATCCAATCAGAGCAAGACGAGATTGTTGTTGCTCGGGGGACTGTGCGCGCTCTGCATCGCGCTCTTCGGCTGGCGCATGCTGGCCGCCGATCGTTCCACCGACCTGCAGCGCGAAGCACAGTCAAAGGAAGACGCGATGGCCGCCGAATATCAGAGAATCGCTGAGGAGGAGGGTGACGAGCCCGAGGAGCCTTCATCCGAGCCCCCCGAGCCGCCCACCCGGGCTCCGGTCAAACGCGAGCCCTGATGCTACCGCCCCGATTCCATGGCCTTGCCCTCGACCGTCACCGGCACCCCCCCGTACGCCTCCTGCGTGAGGTCGTAATGCCCGACGCGGATGCGGCGCGACTCGGGATCAATCCCCTTCTCGCGCATGAGCTTCTTGAGCGTCACGGGCAATCCGAACTCAACATCCTCGTCGAACACATCGCGCTGTTCGATGGTGCCCCCGTGTCGCTCCAGCAGGGTGCGGCATAGGTCTGCAACAAGGTCCTCGGGCGCCGACGCGCCGGCCGTGATCAGCACGGTTGCCCCGATGGGACCTCCGCGAAGGCCCGCGAACCACTCATCGCGCAGCTCGCTGACATCATCGAGCAGGTACGCCGGGACCCCGACATTCGCCGAGATCTCCGTCAGCCGAACCGAGTTGCTTGAGTTCTTCGAGCCGACGACCAGCACCAGATCGCACTCCGGCGCGATCTGCCGAACCGCCGCCTGCCTATTGGTCGTCGCGTAGCAAATATCGCTGCTCGGCGGCTCCTTGATCGTCGGAATCGTCTCGCGGATCGCGTTGATGATGATCTCGGCGTCGTCCGTGCTCAGCGTTGTCTGCGTCAGGTATGCCACGCGGCTCGGGTCCCTGATCTTGACGTTCGCGATGTCCTCGGGCGATTCAACAATCTGGATCGACTCGGGCGCCTCGCCCATCGTCCCGATAACCTCCTGATGATCGGCGTGACCGACGAGGAGGATGTCGTACCCTTGACGGGCATACCGGATCGCCTCGGAATGCACCTTCGTCACCAGCGGGCACGTTGCATCTACAGTGCGCAGCGAGCGAGACTTCGCTTGCTCGCGGACAGCGGGGCTGATGCCGTGGGCCGAGAAGACCAGGATGCTCCCCGGCGGCACCTCGGTCAGTTCCTCCACGAACACGACGCCCCTGTCAATGAAGCGATCGACCACGTGCTTGTTGTGAACAATCTCGTGGTGGACGTAGATCGTCTGCCCGGGGAAGAGCTGAAGCACCTGATCGACGACGTCGATGGCCATGCGCACGCCGGCGCAGAAGCCTCGGGGATTGGCGAGAATGATCCGCATGGGGGTTGTCGATGGTAGCTATTGCGCCGCCGCCGGGTGAAGCTCAATCCGCGGAAGGCCGCGCGCTTGACCTCTAGAGGCCTCGGCCAGAGACTGTACCGTCGCAGGCTCCCTCCTCTCGTATTGTTCTTTCCAAGCAGGCCGTGGCTGAAGGTGGGGATCGCGAGAGCCAACGGACCGAGCATGAACACCGCCGATTCCGATCCGATTGATCCCCGGACCCCGCCCGTCAAGCTGCTCGAGCGGTTCGGCCCATCCCAGTCCGAGTCGATTTCTCCGGAGGGGGCCCTTCGGTATTGCCGCGCTCTCGCCCGTTCCCATTATGAGAACTTCTCCGTCCTTACCGGTCTCGTCCCGCAGCGCCTCCGCGACGACTTCGCGGCCGTATACGCCTTCTGCCGCTGGTCCGACGATCTCGGCGACGAACTCGGCGGAAGCGACGAAGCCCGGACCCGGGCGAGCGAGCTGCTCGCGTGGTGGCGAGGCCAACTCGACGCCTGCGCGCGCGGAGAGTCTCGCCACCCGGTCTATGTGGCACTCCAGAGCACCATCCGGCGCCATGGCCTGCCCCTCAAGCCATTCGCCGACCTGATCGCGGCGTTCGTGCAGGACCAGGAGGTCACCCGCTACCAGACATTCGAACAGCTCATCGAGTACTGCGCACGCTCCGCTGATCCTGTCGGACGCATCGTGCTCCATCTCGGGGGGTATCCCGACGAGTCGGCGAACGCCGATCGCTACCGGATGAGCGACGCCACCTGCACGGCCCTTCAGCTCACCAACTTCTGGCAGGACGTCCGGCGCGATCTCTTCGAGCGTGGCAGGGTCTACATCCCCGAGGCGCTCACGGGCCTCTCCCCCGAATCGCTGCGGGACTTCGCCGATCGCGGGAGCGAATCCTCCGTGCGATTGGGGTTTATCCGTTCGCTGCGCCCGCTCGTCGCTCGCACTTGGGAGCTCTTTGAGATCGGGCGGCCACTCCCGCGCACGCTTACGCGCGACATCGCCCCGGTCGTATGGCTCTTCGGCGCCGGCGGGCGCTCGGTGCTGGAAGCGGTCGAGCGGTGCGGCTGCACGACCTTGTGGCATCGCCCTAGACTCAAGGCTATGACCAAGGCCGGGCTGCTCTTTCGGGCCCGACTTGGCCTGATCGGTCCGGCGCGGTAGATTGCCGGCTTTGGAGAAGGTTGATTGAACGTCGCGACCGCAGCCACTATCGGTATTGTTGACGACCAATCGTCGCCCGCACCGGCAATCGCTGTTGCCCCGTGCTCGATGGCGGCGCTCCCGGCCTCGTCGGGACCAATCGCCGATTCGTACGAACACTGTCGCGCCGTGGTGCGGGAGCGAGCCCGTAACTTCTACTACGGTCTGCGGCTGACGCCCGACCCCAAGCGCTCGGCCATTTACGCAATCTACGCCTGGAGCCGGGCCGCCGATGACGGGGCCGACGACGCGGCGCCCGTCGCGACGCGCCGCGAGCGCCTCGCCCG
>JACMLW010000029.1 GCA_014379385.1 Phycisphaerales bacterium | reverse complement strand
GGCCGGTGATGGCGGGGGCGACCGCTGCGGGCACGGGCGCGTGCGGGGTAGCCAGGCCATCGAGCAGCGAGGCGTGGTTCGGGGGTAACGCGTGCGCGGGGTCGTTGATGCGGTTGGTCGGAAGCATGTGGCTCACGAGGTGCGGTGACTAGGGGGGCGGGATCATTCCGCCAAACCGGAAAATATCCCCCATCAGGTCGCCCCACAGGTCGTCGCCCTCCACCGAAAGATCGGCCGACCAATCGGAGCGCCAATCGGTGAGGTACAGCGAGTTGCGCGGCGGGCCTTTCTTGCGGAGCGGGTGCCAGTCGTCCTGGTCCATCAGCACCGGGAGCATGGAGAACTTGGGCTGCATGAGTGTCTGCGTGACCGCCTCGGCGGTGTTGCGGATCATCATCATCTCGGCCGCGAACATGAGGATGCCCGGGAAGTACTCGTAGCTGATGCCATCGGTGCGCCAGACGGGCTCAAAGTCTGTGGCGGAGTCTTTGCCGACACGGTCGGCGGGACAGACCCAAGGGTCGGTGGAGGCGTAGTAGACGCCGCCGGCATCGCGGGCGGGGACTGCCGCGTCGATGTAGTCGCCCAGGAGATCGAGCAGGGAGGGGTCGTTGCCGCTGGGCTCTTCACCGTGGAGGGGGCGAACGAGGGGGAGCACGTCCTTGGACGTGTTCATGTAGTTGGCGAGGCCGACGCCGATGCCCTTGAGGTTGGCGAGGCACTTGACGCGCCGGGTGGATTCGCGGGCCGAGGCGAGCGCGGGCATGAGGATACTGAGCAGGACGGAGATAATGGCGATGACGACGAGCAGCTCGATGAGCGTGAAGGCGCTCGGGCGGTGGATGCCGAGGGAGTTAGATCGCTTCCGCATACCGACACCTCGAGGGAGCGGGCCCGGGAACCTAGTTTCTTGCCAGCCAAACGCTCTCGGTTGTAGGGGATTGCCCGGGACGGGTTGCGTTAGAGAAGGTGGCACTGGGAACTCGCACTGGGCGCTGGAAGATAGGAAGGAAGAGGAGCCATGCGGCAAGGCTCAGGCGTTCAGCAGCAGGGTCCGGGCCATCTCGTGGTTCAGGGCATGACCCGCGCGCGCGGCTGTGATGCGCCCGACGATGGGTCGGCCGGCGAGGGCCAGATCGCCTAGCAGGTCAAGAAGCTTGTGGCGTGCGGGCTCATCGGCGAATCGCCAGGTATTGTCGATCGGGTCGCCATCGGGGCCGATCACCAGCATGTCGCGGGGCTCGAGGTGCTTAAACAGGCCCATCTGCCGCATAATCTGGGCCTCTTCGAGCAAACAGAACGTCCGGGCGGGGCCGATCGCGGAGCGGTACGAGCCCGACGCCTCGCCCCAGCGGATGCGGAGCGAGCTCAACTGCGGCCTGATCGGCGAGGCGGCGCCGTAATCGAGCCGGTACTCGAGGTGCAGTTCGTTTGACCCGTATTCCGAGGGCTCGGCGCGGATGCTCGCGCCGGCCTGCTCAACCACGAAGGGCTGGCTGATTCGGAGCGGCAACGTTGCTTCCCGGGCACTTTTAAAGGGAACAACGCCCCCTCCCTCCCCGTTGATAGCCGCGGCGAACGGCTCGGCGGAACCGTCGGCGACAGGTATCTCGGGGCCGTCTAGTTCGAGCGCGGCGTCGGTAATGCCCATGCCGATGAGGGCCGAGAGCACGTGCTCGGCGGTGTGAACTTGAGGGGCCTTGGGATCGGAGGGATTAAGGGAAAGAACCGTGTGGCGTGCCTCGGGCACAAGATGCGCGATCGTCATCGGAAAGGCGGGGGAGCCGGGCAGGTCCGTGCGCCGGATGGTCAGGCCGCCCGGGTGACCGGCCGGCGTCGGGCGGATGGTCAGCGTGGTGGCGGCGCCCGTGAAGAGCGTGATGCCGCTGACCCGCGAAGGTGCGGCAACGGTGTGCCGGGGCCACGGGACGAACGGGTCCGAGGAGGTGGGGGCGGGCATGGAGGCCCTCACGATAGGTTGCAGAGGCCGTGATTTTCGGACGTTCGATCGCCAACTTGACGTTCGGAGCCGGATCGCGGAAGGTCCGCAGGTGTCACTCGCGAGCCTGACATCGCCGGAGTTCGGGGAGGAGGGCGGCGTTAGGCCGCGATACCGGTCGCTCATTGCGCTCGCGGCTTTGGTCGGGGGGTATGTGCTGTCGCGCCGAACGCCCGGAGTTGAGGCGGTCGCATGGCTGGGGGCGGCGCAGGGGTGTCTCGCGGTTGCGGCGGCCTGCCGGGGGCGGGTCTGCAAAGTGTCGTTGGTCGCCGCGGTGGTGCTGTTGGGTGCGGGGTGGTTTGGGATGAGGTGCCGCGAGGCGCCTCTCTCGGCGCGCCCGCTCCTTGAAGCGGCGGAGGGCTCGATGGTGGTGGAGCTGGAGGGCGTCATCACCAGCGCTGTGCGCGAGGTGGTCGCCCCTGATCGCGGCCCCGCGTTTTTGCGACGACCCGCGGCGCGCTTTGAACTGAACGTGCGGGCGATGATCCGCAGCGAGGCGGCGAGCGCTGCCAAGGGGGTGGTGCTGGTTCGCGTTGTCGGCACGGGCGCGATGCCGGGACCTGGCTCGGTGGTGCGGCTGATGGGTGTGCTTGAGCCTGTGGCTTCGCCGATAAACCCGGGCGAGTCGGACCGTAGGCTGTGGAGTGCGCAGGATGGGCGGGTGGGCACGCTGCTGGTCTCATCGCCAGAGCTGATCCGGCCTGTGACGAGCGCGGCGCCGGGGGTGGTCGATCGTGCGCAGAGTGTCATCGCGCGGTTGCGGGAGCGTGCCCGGGCGGGGCTCGCTCGCGTGCTGGGCGACGACGAGAACCCGGCGGCGGCGGGCATGGTCCAGGCGCTGCTGCTGGGCACCTACGAACCGGGCGTGCGCGAGGTGGCCGATGCCATGTCGCGCGTCGGGCTCATGCATCTTCTTGCGATCTCCGGGTTTCACCTGATCGTGCTGGCGCGGATGGGGTCGCTCGCATTCCGCGTGATCGGCGATCCGCGCGGGCTCGAGCCGTGGGTGATCGGTGGGCTCGTGGTGGCGTATGCCGCGGTGTTACCGGCCGAGGCGCCGGTGTTGCGGGCCGCGCTGATGGTGCTCGCGCTGCTCGCCGCGGAGAACTGCGGGCGGCGGTATGTGCGGCTGAGTGTGCTGGGCTGGGTGGCGTGCGTGCTGCTGCTGTGGCGGCCGATGGAGCTCTGGTCGCTGGGCTTCCAACTGAGTTTCGGGATCGTCGGGGCGCTGCTCTACACCGGCCGCCGGTGGCACGAGCGGCTGCTGGGGTCGGAGGGGACTCGATTGATTGCCCGGCCCGCGCCTCGCACATCGCTTGGCGAAATCCGGCGGTTCATGATCGACGAGGCGGGGCGCGCGGCGACGACGGCCGTGCTCGCCTGGCTGGTGGCGGCGCCGATCGTGCTGCACCACACGGGCCTGCTGAGCCCGCTGGCGATCCCGGCGACGCTGCTGCTCACGCCGATCGTGGCGGCGATGCTGGTTGTTGGATACCCGGTACTTCTGCTGGGGCTGGCGTGGCCATGGGCCGGGGCCAGCCTCGCGCCGCTCCTGACCGAACCCGCGAAGTGGGTAAGCGATGGCGCGATGTGGCTTGACGGCCTACCGACCGGCAGCCTGCGGCTGCCAGCGGTCAGCGCCGGCTTTGCGGCCTGCGCGTTCGCAGCGGTGGTGATAGGTGCCAGGAGCCTGTCGTGGCGCCGATTAGGCGCGGTGCTGTGTGCTCTCGTGTTCTGGCTGGGGGCCGAGGTGTGGGTGGCGCCGGCGATGAGCTGGCGCGGCCTCGCGCGGGTCGATGCGCTGAGCGTGGGCGATGGCTCCTGCCTGCTGGTCCGTTGCCGCGACGGCGCGCTGGGAACCGACGCGATCCTGTGGGATTGCGGCTCGCTGCGCCGAGGGCTGGGGGATCGCGTGCTGGCGCGGGCGCTGCGCGAGCTGGGCG
>JACMLW010000028.1 GCA_014379385.1 Phycisphaerales bacterium | reverse complement strand
TCGATTCGCTCGCTCCCCCCTTGCGCGGCTCGGACCTCACGATCAGGTGATACCCCCAGCGGTGTGCCTCGTTGTCGGCCCCGCGCAGCAGCTCCGAGTAGAACTCGCCATGCAGGTCTGGCAGGGCGATCCCGAGCAGGTGGCTGCGGCGGGTCGTCAGACCCTGGGCAAAGATGTTCGGACGGTACCCCAGGTCCGTGATGACCCGCTGCACCCGCGCCGCGGTGTCGGCCGCTACCAGGCTGGGGTTGTTCACCACCCGGCTCACCGTCGCCGTTGAGACACCCGCGGCCTTGGCGACATCCTGAATAGAGGCATGGCGGCGACCCGCCTCGGGTGTGGGGGGCGAGAGGGGAATAGGCGAGAGGGGCGATGCACCATCCATGGGCGACATGATTCGGGATTGTACAGAGTTACGGACCCCTGTGGAACAAGCGAGAAAGCGATTACATTCTCGTATGGGGGAAATCGGGCGAGCGGAACGCCAGCAAGGACCGGGCGCGGCGAACCACGCGGGGGAACCTCATCGGCACGCCCGCCCCACGGGCGGTCCAGGAGATCGGCATGAGCATCTACGGAGGCGGAATCGCAGCAATCTTCTTGTCATTCGTTGCTGCGGTGTTGGTGTCGTGCTCAAACGAAACTCAGCCCGAGCCGGCGAAAGTCCCCCAGAACGCCGGGCAGGTGAATGCACCGTCCCCCGGCCGCTCCACCGTGAGGCGCGCGGCCGATGTGGTGATTGATTCAACCCATCCGCGTCCGCCCTTTCAGTTCTCACCGGAAGATGCCGCGCTGCTCGACGAGGTGCAGCACGGGGCGTTTAGGTTCCTGTGGGGATACGGCGCACCAGAGACCGGCATGGCGCCCGATCGATCCAGCAAGACCGTCGTGAGTATCGCCGGCGTGGGCTTCCAGCTCTCGGCCATCCCCATCGGCGTTGAGCGGGGGTGGATCACCAGGCAAGAGGGCCAGCAGCGCGCCGAGTTGATCCTGGGTTCCCTCGCGAACAACCCGACTAACCGCAAGGCCGGACTTTTTTTCCATTACCTCGACCCGACAACAGCCGGCCCATCCGACCAGGGCTACGAGGTCGTGGTCTCGACGATCGACTCCGCGCTCTTTTTCGCCGGGGTCATCACCGCCTCAAGCTACTTCGGCGGCGAGGTTGCCCGCATCGGCGACGGGCTGCTCGCGGCGGCCGACTGGAGTTTCTTCGTCGCCGGACCCGACAGTAAGGAGTTCGAGCGCGGCTTCATCTCCCTCGCATGGAAACCCCAGAGCAACACCGATCCCACAGGCGATGGCGCGCTCGTCCCCTACTACTGGCTCGACAACGGCGATGAGCACAAGCTCGTCACCTTCCTCGCCGTCGCGGCACCCAGACCCGCCCACGCCGTCGAACCCGCGCTCTACTACAAACTCCGCCGCCAGATCGGCCAATACGAAAACTCCGGCCCCATCGTCTGGTTCCCCTGGTCCGGAGCTCTGTTCACCGCTTTTTTCGCCCACTGCTGGATCGACTACGCCGCCATGGGCCCGGACGACCCCGCCGCCTTTGGCGTCGCGAACCGAGTCCGCACGGACTGGTGGGAGAACAGCCGCCGCCTCGTGAACATGCACCGGGCGAAGGCGATCGAGAACCCCAAGGGGTTCGCGGGCTTCGGCCAAAACCAGTGGGGACTCTCCGCGTCCGACATCCCCGGCGGGTATGGCGTCCCAGGCCTCTTCCCCGAGCCCATCCGCCTTCAAGGGGCCATCCCCGAACTCGACTACCCCTCCGGCAGCAACATCGCGCCCGACAACTGGGGTGACGGCACGGTCGCCCCCTACGCCGCCGGTTGCTCGATCCTCTTTGAGCCCGCCGCGGCAATCGCCGCCCTCCGTCACTACAAGCAGCTCGCGACACCCGACGGCCCACCGCTCGTCTGGCGCGATCCGGCTTCTGGTGACAGGGCAGCGTGTGGCTTCCTCGACTCGTTCAACCTCACGAGCCGGGGCGGAGAGGCGGAAGGAGAGCGGGCAGGGTGGGTGGCGACCGATTACGTCTCGATCGACCAAGGCCCGCTCATTCTCGCGATCGAGAACGCCCGGACGGGCTTGGTCTCACGCCTCTTTCACACGCACCCGGTGGTCCAGTGGGGGCTGTCGCGCCTGAAGCTCGAGCGGCGGAACAGGACACCGTAAAACGCCCGATAACTCCGTTACATCAGTTTCAGGCATAAAAGTGTGACGTTCCCCATTGACTCAGGGGGGAAGAGGCTTCATTCTGTAATCGGTTACACCTCGGTTCTGGCGGCGTTCTCGGGAACGCTCGTGGGCGCGTATTCCCCCAGCCCGGAATGAGCATCGGAAATGATGTCGGCCCGCCTCGGCGGGTACACCGAAGAAGGAAGAAGGAGAAATGTCCATGCGACGGCTTAATGTGTTCTCTGCGGCCGCGGTCTTCTGTGTTGCGGGCTCGGGCGCCTTGGCGCAGCTCAACGACATCAACAGCGTGCGCCTCTTCGAGCGCGAGTTCAACGACAACCCGGGCACCACGCTCCTCACGGTGAGCAACTTCCCGACGATCATCTCGTTCACCGAGTCCGGCTACAACGGCGACGGCTTCGCCAACCGGCACGTCGCCCGCTTCTCCGCGGACGGCGGCGCGACCTCGCGCCTCATCCAGAACTCCGACTCGTTCTACATCCGCACCGAAGTCACCATGAACTCGACAGCTTCGGCGCCGCGCAAGGAAGCCGGCATCCTCCTGGACACGCTCGGCGGCCAGGGGCAGTTCATCGTGAACTCCGACGCGCACGAGATCGTCGCCTTCGGCGGCCCGCTCCCCTTCTTCGCCTTCCCCGCGACATACGACCTCGGCGAGACCATCGTGCTCGAGATGGTCTACAACGCCAACGGCAACTCCCTTGCCGATCCCGCGACCATCGAGTACCGCGCCAATGGCGTCTCCAGCGGCGCCATTGCGTTCAGCAACCTTGAGTTCGGCATCATCGATGGTTCCACCGCCGGTCTGTACACCCAGTTCCCCACCGCCGGTGTTGGCCAGACGAACTCCACCGTCTTTGGCAACATCGTGGTCATCCCCGCCCCGGGCGCCCTCGCGTTGGGGTTGCTCGGCATCGCCGCGGCCGGTCGTCGCCGCCGCTGAGTCCCTTCGGGCTCAAGAATGAACTGTTCAAGGGCCGCGACCTTCCCAGGCTGCGGCCTTTTTCTTTGGCGACCTCCCCCCTCAATAGCGCTTCACTGCCGCGCGACGCATTTCTCTTGATGATCCCGACTTGACAGCGCCCCCGACGTACCACACACTATGTAAACGCTTTCATACTTGACTCCGGAGTTCACGTCGCCCATGTTCGCGAACAGGTACGGACACTTTGATTCCACCGGCCGCATCTTTACCATCACCGATCCGCAAACCCCCATGCCGTGGGTGAATGTCGTCTGCAACGGCCGCTACGGGTTTGTCGTGAGCCAGAACGGGGGAGGCTTCAGTTGGCTCGACAACAGCCAGCTCAATGTCCTGACTCGCTGGGACATGGACCTCGCCCGCGACTGCGCCGGCCGCTACCTCTACCTCTCCGACCTTGACTCCGGAGACATCTGGTCCCTCGCCCCTTCGCCCTGCCGTCCCGCGTACGAGAGCTACGAGTGCGAGCACACTCAGGGCGCCACCACCTTCCGCACCCAGCACGCCGGCATCGGCGCACAGTGGACGCTCGCCGTCGCCACCGATGATCCCGTCGAAATCTGGTCGGTCGAGCTTGAGAACAAAGGCCCCTCGCCGCGGCGCCTGCGCATCAGTTCGTTCTTCGAGTGGTGCTGCGGCGTGGCGCCCGATGTGAAGCGCGAGTTCCACCGCCTCTTCTTCACCGTCTCCCACGACGACGCCCGCCGCGCGATCTTCGCGACCAGGAACATGTGGGACGTCCCGCAGCGCTCCGAGCGCGAGCACTGGAACCGCCCCTGGCCCTACATCGCGGCCCACTCACTCGGCCAATCCTCCATCCCGCTCATCCGCACGCACGCCGTCGGCGACAAGTCCACCTTCTTCGGGCGCTACGGCGAGGCTCGCTCGCCCGAGCTCATGCGGCTCGCGGCGGCGCCCGCCGTCGCCGGCATGGGCCGCTTCGGCGATGCCAGCGCCGCGGTCGGCGGGGATTTCACGCTCGCGTCCGGCCAGCGCATATCGCTCCACTTCATCACCGCGATCGACGAGACACGACAGCTCCTCGAATCTCACCTCGACACCTACTCGAAGCACGCCGCCGCAGCCCGCGTCATCGACGACTCAACCATCTCCTGGCAGGATCGCCTCGAATCCACCACCATCGAAACCGCCAGCCCCGACTTCGATCTCCTGAACAATCACTGGCTGCCGTACCAGGCCATCAGCGGCCGTCTCTGGGGCCGCACCGGGTACTACCAGCAGTCGGGCGCCTTCGGCTTCCGCGATCAGCTCCAGGACAGCCAGGTCTGGCTCCCCATCGAACCCGAGCGCTGCCGCGAGCAGATCCTTCGCCACGCCGCGCACCAGTTCGCCAACGGCAGTGTCTATCACTGGTGGCACCCGCTCACCGAGATGGGCCTTCGCACCGCCTGCAGCGACGACTACCTGTGGCTCCCCTTCGTCGTCGTGAACTATCTCAAGGAAACCGGCGACTTCGGGCTTCTGCGCACCACGGCGCCCTTCGTTGATGACGACACCCCAACCACCATCCTCGAGCACTGCCGGCGCGCGATCGAGCGCGCCTTCACCCGCCTCAGCCCCCGCGGCCTGCCGCTCATCGGCTCGTGCGATTGGAACGACGGCCTCTCAGCCCTCGGCGTCGGCGAGAAGGGCGAATCGGTCTGGCTCGCCTGGTTCCTCATCGGTCTGCTCGCCGACGTCGCCACCGTCGCCGATCGCATCGGCGACCCCGCCTCCGCGTCCATCCTGCGCCACCGGCGCGAGAAGCTCATCGCCGCCGTTAACGAGCACGCTTGGGATGGCCAGTGGTTTGCCCGCGCCACCCGCGACGATGGAACGTGGATCGGGTCGGCCGCGAATACTGATGGACGGATCTACTTGAATGCCCAGACGTGGGCCGTGCTTTCGGGCGGCGCGGCCGCCGGGGTCACCTCCGCTGAGCGCGAGGCCGAGGCGTGGACCTCCGTCAAGCGCGAGCTGCTGGGCGAGATGGGTCCGCTGCTGCTGTCCCCCGCCTACACGATCCCCGACGACTCGATCGGGTACATCACGCGCTATGCCCCTGGTTCCCGAGAAAACGGAGGCGTCTACATGCACGCCGCGACTTGGGCCCTCATGGCCGCCTGCCAGCGCCGCGACACCGCGGCTGTCCGGCAGATCTGGGGCGCGATCTCCCCCCCCACGCGCGCCACCGGCAACGACGCCGAGGGGTACCGGGCCGAGCCCTACGTCATGCCGGGCAACGTCGATGGCCCGCGCTCCGAGACCCCCGGGAAGGCCGGCTGGACCTGGTACACCGGCTCGGCGGCGTGGCTCAACCGCGTCAGCCTCGAGTGGGTTCTCGGCATCAGGCCTGTGTGGGAGGGGCTGATGATCGATCCATGCCCGATGCCCGAGCTCGGCAAAGTCGAGGCCGCCCGCACCTGGCGCGGCCGGCGCATCCGCGTCAAGTTCGATGCCCGCGCGTTCGCGCCGGGCGCGCCCGCCAGGCTCCGCGTTTGCGGCGCCGACCTCACGGGCAATGTGATCATGCCCGAATCCCTCCCGCAGGGCGAGGGCGAAGAGTTGGTCGTTGAAGTAAACTGGGGTCCGAAGGCCTCGGTCGTGGTCGGGAATAGTGGAGCCGGTGGCTCGCTGATCGCGAGCGGGAGGCACGCATGACACGAAGTCCGTCTCGCACCGATCGAACGCTGTTCCGCCCCGGCTTTACGCTCATCGAGCTGCTCGTGGTCATCGCGATCATCGCCCTGCTCATCAGCATCCTGTTGCCATCGCTTGCGAGCGCGCGGAACGCGGCCCTCAGCATCAAGTGCAAGAGCAATATCCGGCAGATCGGCCTCTCGCTCCAGATGTACCTCGACGAGCAGAAGACTCCAGCGTACCCCGACCTCTACCCGCGCTCAGACTTCGCGGGTGATCGGTGGTACATGGTGCATCTGCTCTACGAGGACTACATGGGCGGCTCGGACGGCGCGTTCATCTGCCCCTCGGCCAAGGGAGCATCCAGCGCGCTGGATCCGACGACTCGCGCCGCGATGGAGGATGGCGGGAAGTTCCAGGTCATGGATCAATGGCCCGCCACCGGTGAAGGCCGGAAGTATGTCAGCGAGTATTGGTTCAATGACTCGCGTCCCGGAGTTTCCAACGGCCGACAGCACGGGGTGTCCGGAGTCCCGATCAACGGCATCCGCAACCCGGATTGGGTCGTCTGGATCGCCGACGCGGTAGACTGGATCCCGCGCCATGACGGCAAGTGTCATTTCCTCTTTGGAGATCAGCGCGTGGACTCGATGGAGCTGCGTAACTACCGCGGCCCGGAAGCGACCGATCCCTTTGGCGCACCGGGCCCCTTCTACAACTGGGGCCATTTCTACAACTAGCCGATCGCTCCCGTTGAGCATGCAAGCCGAGGAGACCACATGGGGAAGATCCGCGACGCTATGAACAAGAATCCGTGGATCGGCTCCACCATCGCCGTGGTGCTGCTGGTCGGTGCGGCCGCCTACTGGTTTTTCGGCCGCGGCAGCGGGGGTACCTACTCGCGCGAGCGCATGTCAGAGATGGTGGTCATCCGCGACTCAGAGACAGGCGACACTTGGGAGATGCGTCGCGCCGAGCTCGAGCTCGCCCTCCGCGAGCGCTCCGGCGCCATAGACCCCAAGCAAGGCATCGTCAATCCAAAGACCGGAAAGGCGACAGGCTTCCCCGTTGATCGCCAGTGGACCGAAACCGTCAAGCGTCTCAACGAAGAACGCGAGTTGACAATCAAGGAACGCCAGCAGCAGAAACCCCCGCCGCCGAAGTAGCGCTCTGCCGTCCGCACTCCTCTGCCCCTTCCCTCTGCTGCTTGTCCCTCTTCTCTCGCCTTCTCTGTGCCTCTGTGGTGATTCCTGACGCGAGGCGCACGCAATGGCCGCGACCGCAGCGCAACTCACCCGCCGCACCGCAATCAGCGCCCTCGCCGCCGCCGGCGCCGGCTTCATCGTCTTCGGCCCGCGCGGCCGGGAGCACGTCCCCACCGGCCGCCTTGTCCTTGACTACTGGGAGAAATGGACCCAGCACGAGGGGCGCGCGATGCAGGCGGTCGTTGATGAGTTCAACGCCTCGCAGTCCCGCCTCTTCGTCCGCTACCTCGTCACCGGAACCATCCACCAGAAGGCCCTCATCGCCATCGCCGGCGGCAACCCGCCCGACATCATCGGGATGTACAACTACAACGTCCCCGCCTACGCCGACGCCGCGGCCGTCCTCCCCTTGGGCGACCTCGCGCCCCGCCACGGCCTCCGCCTCGACCACTACGCCCCCGGCGTCCGCCAGGTCATGCAGCACCGCGGCAGGTGGTGGGCCACCGTCAACACCGCGGGCACGCTCGCCCTCTACTACAACAAGCGCCTCTTCTCCGAGGCCGGCCTCAACCCCGAGCAGCCGCCGCGCACCATCCAGGAGCTCGACGCCGCGCACGCGGCTCTCACCCGCGTTACCGCCGGCGAGGTCCAGCGCGCCGGCTTCCTCCACATGGAGCCGGGCTGGTGGTCTTGGATCTGGGGCTATCATTTTGGCGACACGCTTTACGACGAGGCGACCGATCGCTCGCTCGCGGCCAACCCCACCAACATCCGCGCCTACGACTGGATGCAGTCATATCCGCGGCACCTCGGCGTTGATGCTGTCGAGCGCTTCCGCAGCGGCCTCGGCCCCTACGGCCAGGCCAACTGGGGATTCCTCACCGGCGAGCTCGCGATGGTCGTGCAGGGACCGTGGATGGCCAGCCAGGTGAACCAGTTCGCACCGGACCTCGACTACGGCGTCGCGCCCTTCCCCGTCGATGAATCCATCTACGAGGGCGCCGCCCCCCCCCCCACCGCCCTCATCGACACCGACGTCCTCATGATCCCCCGCGGCGCCAAGAACCCCGAGGCCAGCATGGAGTTCATCGCCTACACCCAGCAGCCCCGCATCGCCGAGCGCCTCGCCACCGCCCACTGCAAGGGCTCCCCCATGCTCGACGTCAGCGAGTCGTTCCTCGCCGCGCACCCCAACCGCGGCGTGCGCCTGCACACCGAGCTCTTCTCCAGCCCGCGCGCCTTCATCTGCCCCCCAACCGGCGCCTGGCCCGAGCTCAAGGACATCTTCGACACCGCCATGAGCGACCTCTGGAAGCTGCGCGAGCCCGCCGCGCAGCGCCTCGCCGCTGTGCAGTCCGCGTCGCAGGCTGTTCTCGATCGCGCCGCCCGCACTCGCCAGCTCCGCGGCGAAAGCACGGGGCTGAACCGTACATGACGAGCCCGACGCGCCCCAGCCTGCGCACTCGCCTGCGCCGCAGCCCCGAGGCCGCGGGCCTGCTCTGGGTCGCGCCTTGGCTCATCGGCGGCGCCGTCTTCATGTTCCTGCCGATGCTGTTGAGCCTCTGGTACTCGCTCACCGACTACCCGCTGCTCAAACCGCCCGCCTACGTCGGCCTCGCCAACTACCGCGAACTGGGCAGCGACGACCGCTTCTGGCTCGTTGTTCGCAACACCGCGGCGTACGCCGCGGTCAGCATCCCTCTCATGACACTCCTCTCCCTCGTCCTCGCCGCCATGCTCACGCCGCGCATGCAGCGGAGCGCACCAGGCTTCTGGCGCACCGATCGCCCCGAGCGCCTCGCGCTCGTCGCCGTCTTCATCCCCACTCTCGTCCCCATGGTCGCCGCGGCCATGCTCTGGATGTGGCTCTTCAATGCGCGCAGCGGCCTCATCAACACGGCCCTCTCGTGGGTCGGCCTCCGCGGCCCCTCGTGGCTCGAAGAGCCCGGATGGGCCCTCCCTGCGCTGGTCATCACCGGCCTCTGGGGAATCGGCCAGGGCGTCGTTATCTATGTCGCGGCCCTCCGCGAGGTGCCGACACAACTCTACGAGGCAGCGGAAATCGACGGCATGGGCCCCGTCCGCCGCTGGGCATTCGTCACGCTCCCGATGATCTCGCCCGTCATCCTCTTCAACGTCATCACGCTCACCATCGGTGCCGTCCAGGTCTTCGCGATGCCCTACATCCTCTTCCGCAACGAGCGCGGCCAGAAAGCCGCCGGCGACTTCTACAACCTTTATCTGTACGACGCCGCGTTTGTCTACCAGCGCATGGGCTACGCGAGCGCCATGGCCTGGATCCAGCTCCTTGTCGTCCTCGGCCTCACCGGCCTCATGCTCTGGATGTCGCGCCGCCTCGTGCACTACCGCGTTGGATAAGCCAAATGCCCTTCACCACAGAGGCCACAGAGAGCACAGAGAGAAAGGATTGGAATGGACGAAGATGGGACAACCAGGCGGGATCGAAGATTCAGCAGTTGAAACACGGAGTTCACTGAGAACATGGAGGAATCCTCAGAGTGCCGTTTCACAGTCCCCGCACACACGCTTTCTCTCCGTGTCCTCTGTGATCTCCGTGTTTCGAATGCCTTGCCTTCCTTCGCTTCCAACTCTTCTCTCCGTATCTCTGTGCCTCTGTGGTGAATCCGCATGAACCCCCCCACCACAACCTGGCTCCGCCGAACCCTCCTCGCGGCGGGCGCGGCCCTTTTCCTCCTCCCGCTCGTATGGATGCTCACCACCTCGCTCAAGCCCGCCGAGCAGGCCGCTTCAGGCCGTGTCACGCTCCTTCCGTGGCCCATAACGAACGGCGTGCCCGACTTCGGCGCCGGCATCGGCGAACGCCTCACCGAGGCCGCCCGCCAGGGCGCCGCTAACTACGACGCGGTCTGGTCCGACCCCAGCATCACCTTCCCCATCTACCTGCGCAACACGCTGATCGTCGCCGCGCTCAGCGTCGTCGGCATGACACTCTCGAGCGCCATCGTCGCCTACGGCCTCTCCCGCATCCGCTGGCGTGGCCGCGGCATGGTGCTCGCCAGCGTGCTCGTCACCATGATGATCCCGTTCCCCGTTCTCATGGCCCCGCTCTATATCGTCTTCCGCGAGCTCGGGTGGATCGGCTCGCTCAAGCCGCTGTGGGTGCCGGCATGGTTCGGCGGGGCCTTCAACATCTTCCTGCTCCGGCAGTTCTATATGGGCCTGCCGCGCGAGCTTGATGAGGCCGCCCGCATCGACGGCCTCGGCCACTGGGGCACGTTCTGGCGGGTGATCGTGCCGCTCAGCCGACCAGCGCTCGCGGTCGTTGCGCTCTTCCACTTCATCTACGTGTGGAACGACTTCCTCGCCCCGCTCATCTTCCTCACGCACCGCGAGGACTTCACGCTCGCGCTGGGCCTGCAGCTCTACCAGAGCAAGGCGGGGCTGACGCCGTGGAACCTGCTCATGGCCGCCAGCTCGCTCGTCTTCCTGCCGGTGTTGATCCTCTTTCTCCTCGCGCAGCGCGCCTTCGTGCAGGGTGTGGCCGCAGAAGGCGTCAAGGGATAGGGGACAGGGTCGGGGGTGTTGGGGCTTAGGAAAGAAGCCGACCCACTCTCGCGTCCCGCCTCCGGCTTCCCTCATCCCTGACCCCAAAGCCCTAACCCCTATACTCCGCACATGGCCATCGACGACAGCGACATCATTAACATCGACTCGCCCAAGCTCACCCGCATGGAGAACGCCTATCTCCCCGAGGTCTTCAAGGGCTTCGGCACCACGATGCGGCATTTCTTCACCTCCTTCGGCCAGGGGAAGACGTCGCGCACCCTCCAGTACCCCGAGCAGCGACGCGAGCACTCAAAGCCCGAGGACGGCGGCATCGAGGTCCGCAACTTCCGCGGCGTCCACCGGCTCAACCGCGATGAAGAGGGCCGCGTGAAGTGCGTCGCCTGCATGATGTGCCCGACGATCTGCCCGGCGCGCTGCATCCACATCGAGGCGGCCGAATCGCCGTGGGACGACCGCGAGAAGTACCCCAAGAAGTTCGAGATCGACGAGCTGCGCTGCATCTTCTGCGGCATGTGCGAGGAGGCGTGCCCGGTCGACGCTATCGAGCTCACGCCGGAGTACGACGTGGTGGGCCTCACGCGCCAGGAGATGATCTTCGACAAGGAGAAGCTCCTGAACGTGTACGACGTGACGATCGGCAAGAAGCCGATGTGACGCGGCCGTTCCGATGACCAGGCTCGCGGGCTACTGGTGAATCGATCACGGAACCGCGAGCGGCAGTGCGCAGCACATCTGAATGTACAACCAGCCCCGCGCTCGCCGGGGGTTTGTCTTTTTGTGGTCCGTGCGCTGCTCTCCCCGGCTTCGCGGTAGGGTACGGGTGCATCTTCGGTCACCGTCCAAACAAAAACACCGGCTTGCGCCGGGGCTCGTTGTGCGTTCATTCGATCGAATCAAGTGGGCGATACTGGACTCGAACCAGTGACCTCATGCGTGTCATGCATGCGCGCTAGCCAGCTGCGCCAATCGCCCAGATTGCAGGGCCAAGTATATCGCTCTGGCGTCGGCTCTCCACCGCCCTGCTGGTGAAGCTCGCCCCAAAATCGCGGGGATTCCGCAGCGTGCCGCGGGGGTCAGTTGGCGCCGTCGAGGATTACGATCTCAACGCGACGGCTGTCCTTCTTCGAGCCCTTGGGGCGGGCGGGACCGAACGCGGCGGAGTAGATCGAGCCGCCGCTGATGCCGCGCGAGACCAAGTGCCGCTCGACGGCGAGGGCGCGCTGGGCGCTGAGCTCCTCGTTGTCGGCCCACTTGCTCTTCTTGATGGGATCGGAGTCGGAGTACCCCTCGACGCGGATGCCGCGACCGCCATAGCGGCTGCTGAGCGTCTCGGCGATCTGGCCAAGGGAACGCTTGGCGGAATCCTTGAGTGTGGCCTTGCCGGAGTCAAAGAGGACATCGCCCGCGATGCCAACCACGATGTCCGACCCGCGGCTGCTGACGGTCCAGTCGCCGCCCTCGAGACCCGTGTCGGTTCCGCCGCCGACGCCCCGGCCGGAGAGCTGCTGGCGAAGGCTGTCAACCTCGGCCTGGAGTCCGGCCTTGGAGGATTGCTCGGTGCCGAGCGAGGCTTCGAGCTGCGCGTTGCGGTCGCGGAGCTCGGCGTTCTCCTGCATGAGGTTGGCGTTCTCTTCCTTCATCCCATCGGAGCAGCCGGTGAGGGCCGCGGCGACAACGCCCAGGACAATCAATCGCGAGCAGAACTTCAGCATTCGTCATCTCCAGATCAAGTCGTGTGTCGGCGGGCTCTGCCGCCGGGTGGCAACGGTAGGAAGCGTCCAGGTCAGGGGACAGGTTACAGCCGATCAAGAACGGGCCGACCCCGGCTGGACACTGTCCGCTGTGAACCGTTCGCTTCCCTCAGGGGATATTGATCGGCGGTTGGTGAGCCGGGACACGCAAAAGCAACGTCATTCCGAGTTCGATCAGCGGCTTGCAGAGGAGCACCAGCACGGCGCCCCCCGCGAGAAAGGGTCCGTACGGGAGCATCCGCCGGAATCGCTCGGAGAAGAGTCGCCGGGAGAGCTCCCAGCCGATGCCGAGGAACGCCGCGGCGAAGAAGGCGAAGAGGGAGTCGATCCACCCGATGCAGGCCCCGACGGCGGCGAGCAGGTGGGCGTCGCCGAGACCCATGGCTTCCTTGCCGAAGGCGAGGGAGCCGAAGATACGCAGCCCCCAGACGATGCCGCCTCCGACGAGGTAGCCGAGTATGGAACCGGATATGGCGCGAAGCCAGAGCGGGACTTCGGTCGCGCTCAGGCCTGAACCGCCCAACGAAACGGCCAGGGTGGCACCCAACCAACCGAGCAAGATGACAGGGCCAAGAAACGCAATCTCCTTAAGCATCTCGCGCCGGGCGTGGGGGTACTGCACCCAAAGCTCCGGCGTGTTGGCCTCCGGCGCGCCATCGCCCATCGATTCGCGAGCCTTGCGCTCCCACTCCTCATAGTCGGTGAAGCTCCGGCGGATGAGGCCGGTGCGGAGCAGGATGATCGAACAGGCGAGCCCGATCATGGCGCCGATTGGAGCGCCAACCCACCACCAGGCGTCTGGGCCAGGGGTTGGGATGACCCAAGTGAAGCCTGGAGCGGTTTCAGCGACTCCTCCGGTGCGGGAAGCGAACTGGACCCACGCGGCGTGGGCAGGGTGGGCGATCAGCCCGACAATTGTGGCGAAGAAGGGGAGCTCGAGGGGGATTTGGCTGATCTTGGCATCGACGAGGGTCATGGCAACGAGCGACCCGAGGAGCATGAGGACAACGACGAAGTACGGCCAAGTGATCGTAACGGGGTTCTGTGCCCACTCGGGTCGAAAACTGAGGAGGGTGTCGTGAGGGTGGATCGCGATCGCTTCGGGGGGAAGCCAATACCAGAGAACGAAGAAGAGCGCAAAGAGAAGGCCGACGAAAGCCTCGACGATCGGGTATTCGGGCGAGATCTTGGACTTGCAGAAGCGGCACCGGCCGCGGAGCAGGAGCCAACCGAATACGGGGATGTTCTCGCGCCACGTGAGGCGGGTTTCGCAGGAGGGGCAGCGCGACGGGGGAGCAACCACGCTGAGCCCGCGAGGCAGGCGGTAGACCAGCACGTTGATGAGCGAGCCCACGCAACAGCCGAAGGCGGTAACGAACAGCACCCAACTGCCCATCGCAAAAAACTGGTACCATTGGTAAGAGGGCATTGAGGGCCTTTGATCTGCATTGGCTGGCGAGCGACCACCATCCCGTGCGGATCGGCATTATCGGCACGCGGACGGCTCTGCAACACCACGCTGGAGGTCGGAGTTCGGAGTACGCGAACAACTCGTTATGGCAAGCGGCTCAGTTTGACGCCGAATCTCCCATCATCTTTCCGGTGAGATCCTCGACCTTCTGCTCCGCCCGCTCGAGGATCGCACGGCAGCGTTTGATGAGGTCCACGCCGCGCTCGTACTCGGCGAGCGATTGCTCGAGGCCGACCTCGCCCTGCTCAATGCGCTCGATGATCGACTCGAGATTCTCGAGCGCCTGCTCGAAGCTGAGATCCTGGGCTGGTTGGGCCGGGCCGGCCACGGGCTTGCCTGCTTCCACAATCGCACCTCGCTGGCGCGGCGCTCGCCGCGGCGTTATCCGAAAAGCCCAGGTTGGTCGGGCCTTGTGCCCCAACCATCGCCCCGCGCGCGGCGCTTGGGCTTCGACCGGCCTATCGAGCGTCGCGCCTGATCGGAGATCGCCGCGGCACGCCTGACCGCCGAGTCTATCTCGTCGTTCGCCGTATTGGCGTCATTGGGTGCGGCACCCGCTTCGACCCGCGAGGGGAAGGCGCCGCCCGCAACGCGCGTGGTCACCACATCGCCGCTGCGCACCTGCTCGGGCGAGGTGATGACCTTGCCATCGACCCCCATCGTGCATGAATAGCCGCGCCGGAGCACGCTGACGGGGCCGACGAGTTCGAGCGAGCGCCCCGCCGTCCGCACGCCGTGCGAGGCCTCGCGCACCCGGTCGCCGACGGTGGCCGCGAGTCGACGAGACAACTCGCCGAGATTCACGCGGCAGAGCGCGCTGTCCATTGCGGTTCTCAAGCGAACCGCGGCATGCTCGACCTGGGCGCCGCGCCGGGCATAGACCGAACCGGGGCGGGCCCGCTCCAGCACGACGGCGGCGCGGTCGAGGCGGCGGAGGAGACCGGCGGCCCGGGCCTGCATGACGTGCGTCAGACGGCGCTGGGACTGCTCGAGTTGGCGCCGAGAATCCAGCACGCAGGCGCGCGGGTCGGTGAAGCAGGCACGGCTCGCGGCGCGGCGGAGGCGCTTCGAGCATTCGCGCATTCGCCACCCCACGAGTGAGGACAGGCGCGAGCCCAGCGCATCGATCTGCTCGCCCAGCGCCGCGCGGTCCGGCGTCAGGCGCATGGCCGCCTGCGTGGGCGTGGCGCACCGCTCATCAGCGCAGAGCTCGGCGATGCTTGTGTCGGTCTCGTGCCCGATCGCGGCGACGACCGGGACCGCGCACCCAACGACGGCCTCGGCCACAATTCGTTCATTGAACGTCCAAAGGTCTTCCTTGGAGCCACCGCCGCGCGTGAGGAGCACGGCTTCGATACCAAGGCTCGCGTGCTCGCGGCTGGCCCATCGGAGCGCTCTCGCCACGTCCGCGGCGGCCTGGTCCCCCTGCACGCGCACGTCGATCAGCGCGACCTCGACAACCGGGCACCGCTTGCGCATAGTGTCGAGCACGTCCTGGAGGGCGGCGCCGGTGCGGCTGGTGATGACGGCTACGCGGCGAGGGAACTTTGGAATCGCCCGCTTGCGTTCCGGCGCAAACCACCCAAGCCCGCGCAGCTCCTCGCAGAGTTGCTTGAACTTCAAGTCGAGAGCCCCCGCGCCGAGCGGCTCGATCGCCTCGACATAAAACTGCGTTCGACCGGCCTTCCCCCAGAACTCCACGCGCCCCGTCAGCACCACTTCCTGCCCGCCCGAGGGCGTGTACCCCGCTCGCTTCAGGTCTGTCGCGAACATCACGCACGAGATCACCGCGCCCGCGTCCTTGAGCTCGAAGTACCAGTGCGTGCGCTCCTTGAAGTTGCTTATCTCGCCGACGACCTTCATCCGCTTGGGCAGATGGTCACGCAGCGCCCCCTCCACGAGCGACGCGAGCTGCGTCACCGTGAAGCGAGATTGCTCTATCGCAGCGCCGGTTGAAGCCGCGCCGGCCGGCATCGGCTGCGATGCCATCTTCGCTGGGTCAAAGGGCAAGCGCCCCACGGGTCAGCCCTCCACCGCGACGGGCGACATCGCGATCGCCTTGTCGTACCCGGCGAGCACGGCGCGCACCTGAGCGCTGGCCGCGTGATGCGTCCGCACGAACTCCCGGGCCGACGCTGTCAGCTTCTCCGCGCGCGCGCGATCGCGCAGAAGCGTGGAGATCGCCGCGGCCCAGTCGCCGGGGTCGAGCTTCCGGACCACCGCGCACGTCCGCGTCTCCACCAGATAGTCCACGAGCGGATCGTTCCGGGCCACCACCAGCACACCCGCGGCCATGGCCTCGAGCACCAGGCTATGGTGCGCCCCGCTCATCTCGGGCTGGACAATCACATCGACATGCAGAATGGGCTCGCGGTGCTCCTCCATGTTGCCGACCAGCGACAGCCGGTCAAGGAGGCCGAGCTGCTTCGCTTTCGCCCACACGCCGCTACGCCGGGCCGCTTCGGCGTCAGCGAACAGCAGCAACTGCGGCCAATCCTCCGCGACCTTCGCGAATGCCTCGAGCACGCTCGCCATTGCCCTGGAATCCTCGCCGCTCGCGAGGATCGCCGCCGCGATGCTGCCTTCCGGATCGACGGCCTCGTGCGGGGCATCGAGCGCGAGCACTCCCCAGGGCGCCAGGTACACCTGATGCTCGCTGGGGTTCACCACCGAGCCGATTGCGGTGGCGAGCGACTGATCGGCGGCGAAGAAGAGCACAGGTCCGTACGCCGATGCCCGGCGCACCATGTCTTTGGCGTAGTGAGCGGTCGCGCCGTTCCACACTTCGAGCACGGTCGTCGTGCCCAACCGTCTCGACACCTCCAGACCGATTCTCCAAGCATCCTCTCCGAACACGTGGACGAGATCCGGGCCATCCGAGCCCAGCGCCCCCCCTCCGCCCCCGCCCCCGCCCCCACCCCCACCC
>JACMLW010000027.1 GCA_014379385.1 Phycisphaerales bacterium | reverse complement strand
TTGTTCCGAATGTGGGAGGGGCTTTACGCCCCGACGGCCCGAAGGCGGCGGTGGTTTTGTCGGGGCGTAAAGCCCCGCCGACAACCAAGCCAATACGGCAGCAAGGGAACTCGCCGCCCTAGACTCGCGAGGCCGGGCCCACCTGGGACTCCGCGAAGAAATCCTGCGCCGCCGCCAGCAACTGGCCGTACTGTCCGTAATCACCCGCCCAGGAATTCGGCACGCACAGCCGCTTGATCACCCCCCGGCCGACCCGGTCGGACGCTTCGTGATCCGCCGTGAGTTCGAGGGTGAACCTGGGATCGAGCGTGTGCACCACAAAGTGCCGCTCGAGTCCGCGTCGCTCCCGGTCAATCCGCACAAAGTGGGAAAAATTCATGGGTGCGACCCGGAGTCTGTGCTGTCGTTGGTCGAACTCAAGCGGTTAAAAGCCCACCCCGGGGTCTGCTGGATCGCGCCGATGCCGCAAGGCGAAGTCGGTGGGCCGCGGCCGCGTTCCGCCCAAGAACCAGCTGGCCGCCGGATTTAGCCTTGAGAAACCGCCCCTACCCGGCGAAAACCAGCGTGCGCGCGAATCACCATGAATCTCGACCCCGCCCCCCGGTTAAACAAATTAGTCTTCCTCGCGATCGATGCCGGCCTTGTGGCCACCGCCCTCATCATCGTTTTCAACGCCAAGGATCCCTACGCTCCGCTCCCGTTTGTCACCGCCGTCGCCTGTGTCCTTATCGCCGCCATCATCGGCCTCGGTCCCTTGGTGATCGAGTTCATCGCCGAGAACCGGGATTATGTTCAGGACGAACGCCGCCGCGTAACCGACCAGGTGCAGCGCCTGCAGGCCGCGATCGAAGGCCTCGGTCGCGCCGCCGCCCAGATCAAGGCGGTCGAGGAATCCGTCCACAAGACCGCGCATACCGCCGAGAACCTGCCCTACCGCATGCAGGAGAAACTCGCCGAGTTCAACGAAGCCCTCGCCACCAAGGAAACCGACGAACGCGAGGCTCTTGAGCGTGAGCTCGACGAGCTCCGTGCCACCAATTCCGACAACCTCAAGGCCGTGGCCGACAAGATCGCCAAGGCCGCCGCCGATTGGTCTGGACTGGAGTCCGCCTCCCGCAAGCAACTCGCTTCCGTGCAGGATGCCACCGCGCGGCTCAATGGCGACCTGCAGGCTGCCCTCGCGCAGATCGATGCCCGCATCGCCGCATTGCAGAAGGCCGCCGCCAGCGTCCCTACTACCGTGACCATTGCCGCGCCTGCGCCTGTAGCGGCGGTCTCTGACCGCCGTTCTGAATCTGAAGCACAACCCGACGGCGGCCATAGACCGCCGCTACAGTCCGCCTCCTCCTCCGCTGAAACCGCGGAGAGCAAGCCGGCCGCGACGGACGAACCGAAAACCGACGCACCCCCCGCAGCCGCCACGCCCGCCCGCCCTGAGCCTGTCGAAGGGGTCATCGAATCCGTCACCTTGAGCGAAACCTCCGCCCCCTTCGCCGGGGAGCCCAAGCCCAAAAAGCCCCGCGCACCGCGCAAACCCAAGCCCGAGGACACCCTGGCCGCCATGTCGGCCGAATCTACCCCGACGGAGAACGGGACTGGCGCCGCGACCGAGCCGGCCTCCGCCGCCACTCCGGAGGAATCCTCCGAACAGTCGGCCGAGGGTCTGGCGAAGGCGGAAACTTCCGTCTCATCCGACGGCGCCACGCGGCTGCTCGTCACCGCGTACATCGGCATCGGCAACAAGCTCTTCATCCGGGGCGACGGCCCCGGCCTCAGCTGGGACAAAGGCGTGCCGATGCAGTTTGTCTCCATCGGCAAGTGGGGCTGGGCCTCCAACGACGTGACGATGCCCCTCGCCTGCAAGCTGTACAAGAACGACGAAACCGCCGCCCTCTCGGGCGAGATCTTTCTCGAGCCCGGCAGGCACATCGAGCTGACCGCGCTGTTTTGAGCGGTTTTTTGTAGGGGCCGAGCTTGCTCGGTCCTGATGCGCGCGTCAGAGGACCGAGCAAGTTTACCCGCCTACGGCGGCGCCAAAGGCGACCAGGGCTCGGCCCC
>JACMLW010000026.1 GCA_014379385.1 Phycisphaerales bacterium | reverse complement strand
GCGATGATGGTCGCGGGCACCAAGTACCGCGGGCAGTTCGAGGAGCGCATCAAGGCGGTGATGAACGAGGTCCGGCGGGCCAAGAACGTCATCCTGTTCATCGACGAGCTGCACACGCTCGTCGGCGCCGGCGGCGCCGAGGGCGCCATCGACGCCTCCAACGTCCTCAAGCCCGCGCTGGCCCGCGGCGAGATCCAGTGCATCGGCGCCACCACCTTCGACGAGTACCGCAAGTACATCGAGAAGGATGCCGCCCTCGCCCGCCGCTTCCAGTCCATCCCCGTCGACCCGCCCACCAACGATCAGACGGTGGAGATCATCAAGGGCCTGCGCGAGCGCTACGAGAAGCACCACCGCGTCAACATCACCGACGAGGCCATCAAGGCCGCCGTCGAGCTCTCCGGCCGCTACATCTCCGGGCGCGTCCAGCCCGACAAGTCGATCGACGTCATCGACGAAGCGGGCGCCCGCGTCCGCATCAAGAGCATGACCAAGCCGCCCAATCTCGCCGACCTCGAGGCCGACATCGAGCGTCTCAGCGTCGAGAAGGACGAGGCCGTCAAGGCCGCCGACTACGAGCGTGCTGCCGAGCTGCGCGACAAGGCCGAGCAGGCCCGCAAGCAGAAGGACCAGATCCAGAAGGACTGGCGCGAGAAGTCCAAGGAAGTCGCCGGCGTCGTTGACGAGGAAGTCGTCGCCGAGGTTGTCTCCAAGATGACCGGCGTGCCGCTCCAGCGCCTCGAGAAAGAGGAGGCCCAGCGCCTGCTCGAGCTCGAGAAGGAGCTGCACAAGAAGGTCGTCAGCCAGGCCGACGCCATCAAGGCCATCTCCAAGAGCATCCGGCGCGCCCGCGCCGGCCTCAAAGACCCCAAACGCCCGATGGGCTCGTTCATCTTCGTCGGCCCCTCCGGCGTCGGCAAGACCCTCGTCGCCAAGAGCCTCGCCGAGTTCATGTTCGGGGACGAGGATGCGCTCATCGTGCTCGACATGTCCGAGTACATGGAGAAGCACAACGTCAGCCGCCTCGTCGGCGCGCCCCCCGGCTATGTCGGCTACGAGGAGGGCGGCCAGCTCACCGAGCGAGTCCGCCGCCGGCCGTACTCCGTCATCCTGCTCGACGAGGTCGAGAAGGCGCACCCCGACGTGTTCAACATGCTCCTCCAGATCATGGAAGAGGGCCGCCTCACCGACTCGTTCGGCCGCAACGTCGATTTCCGCAACGTCATCCTCATCATGACCAGCAACATCGGCGCCGACCTTATCAAGGGCGGCGGCGGGTTCGGCTTCTCCAAGCGGACCGACAGCGCCGACTTCGACAACATCAAGTCCATCCTGATGAAGGAGATCGAGCGGTTCTTCCGCCCCGAGTTCATCAACCGCCTCGACGACGTCGTTGTTTTCCGCCCCCTCACCAAGGAAGACCTCACGACCATCGTCGACTACGAGGCGAGCAAGGTCGCGAAGCGCCTCGCCGCTCAGGGCATCACCCTCGAACTCGACCAGAAGGCCAAGGACTTCCTCATCGAGAAGGGATACAGCCCCGACTTCGGCGCCCGCCCCCTCCGCCGCGCCATCGGAACCTACGTCGAGGATCCGCTCTCGGAGATGATGCTCCAGGGCGACTTCAAGCCTCCGACCAAGATCGTCGTTACCCGCAAGGTCGAGGAGGCCGCGGAAGCATCCGACGGCTCCGGCAAGCCCAGCGAAGGCCCCGACCACCTCTTCTTCCAGACCGAGCAGTTGCCGGCCCCGCCGCCCGCCGCTCCCAAGGAAAAAGACGCCGGCGGAAAGGGCGCGGGTGGTGGTGGCGGCAAGCCCGTGGGCGCGGCCGGCGCCTGATCGTCCTCAGAAAGCCATGAATCCACAGGGCCCCGGTCTCAACAACCGGGGCCTTGTTCTTTGTTTCTGAGTGGCCCGCCGCTCCGTGGCGGACCGGCTCGGAGTTCGCGCCTCAGCCCCACTAACTCCCGCATCGCCTTGGCGATCACCCGCCAGTTACCCCCCGTCGCCCTCCCCCCCGTCCGCGCCCGGTGATGCACCCCCACCTGCGCGAGGCGCAGCCCTTGGCGCTTCGCGTGCGCCAGCAACTCCGCCGAGATCATCGCCCCGCTCGCCCGCAGCGGTGCGCTCTGAACAAACCAGCACGGCAGCACCTTGAAGGCGCAGTCAATATCGCGCACCCTTAGCCCCAGCACCACCCACACCACGCGCGACCACGCCCACCCGAAAAGCCGCCGGTGCGACGGATCCTCACGCTTGATCCGGTACCCCGCCACCACGTCGTGCTCGCGCAGCAGCGGCAGCACCCCCTCCAGTTGCCCCATCTCGAACTGCCCATCACCATCCGTGTAGAAGACCCACTCCCCCGTCGCGGCGCCGAACCCGCCCCGCAGCGCGCCCCCGTACCCGCGCCCCGTCTCGTGATGCACCACACGCACCTCCGGGTGCGCCCGCGCCAGCTCATCGGCGATTGCCCCCGTCCGGTCCGTGCTCCCATCGTTCACGATCACAACCTGCAGATGCCGCGCGAGCCGCCGCCCCACCTTCAGCGCCTCCCGCGCTACCCGCTCTACATTCGCCTCCTCGTTCCGGCACGGCAGCACGATCGAGAGCGACAGCGGCTCGAGCGCCGGCCTCGCCTTCGCTGCGCCGCCCCGAGATTGCACCGTTCGCTGACCCGTCAAGCCGCAACCGTATGTCCACCCCGATCCCCCCGACCCCACATCTACGATCCCCCAGATGTCGCACGACCACTCCGCCGTCTCGCCCACGCCTTCATCGCCCTCTCATCCCGTCCCTCGCTTCGGCGCCCTCTCCACCCGCATCCGTTACTGCGAGTGCGACCCGATGGGCGTCGCCCACCACGCCGCGTACATCCCCTGGCTCGAGATGGGCCGCACCGAACTCCTCCGCGAATCCGGCGTCACCTATGCGGACCTCGAGAACCAGGGCGTCCTCCTCGTGATCGTCAAGCTCGAGATGCGCTACCGCCGCGCCGTCTACTACGACGACCTCGTCGAGGTCCGCACGACCGTGGTCGGCGGCAGCCGCGTCAAGATCGGGCACACGTACGAGCTGGTGCTCCTCGACGACGGCGCCCGCGCCGCCAAGGGTCCGCGCGAACCCGGCACCGTGCTCGCGGCCGGCGCCACCACGCTCGCTTGCG
>JACMLW010000002.1 GCA_014379385.1 Phycisphaerales bacterium | reverse complement strand
CGGTGGCGATCCGCGAGGACTCCCCCGACAACCGCATCATCGCCGTGGCGTGGTCGCTCCACCAGGCGGGCGTGCAACCCATCTTCGTCTCCAAGGACCTCAACGCCCGGATAAAGAGCGATGCGCTCGGCATCCGCACCGAGGACTTCGAGAACCAGAAGGTCGACGCCGACCGGCTCTACACCGGCTTCGTGCAGGTGGAGCTCGAAGGGGAGCTGATCGACGAGCTCTACAGCCAGCGCATGCTCGCGATCGAGCGTATCGGTCCCGCGCTCTCGGGCGAGCACCCCGACGGCACCCCCTTCACGCGAGAGGTCGTCGCCAACCAGTTCGTCGTGATGAAGGACGTTGATGACGAGGGGCACACCGGCCTGGCGCGCCGCCTCGCCGACACCGACCATCTCATCCCCGTCACCGGGCCGCGCAAGCCCACGTTCGGCATCATGGCCCGAAACGTGCAGCAGACGATGGCCCTCGACCTGCTCCTCGACGACGAGATCAAGATGGTCACCCTCCTCGGCTCCGCCGGCACGGGCAAGACGCTCGTCGCCGTCGCGGCCGGCATGGCCAAGGTCTTCAACGAGGAACGCTACGACAAACTCCTCGTCGCCCGGCCCATCATGCCCATGGGGCGCGACATCGGCTACCTCCCCGGCGACAAGGACGAGAAGCTCACCGCCTGGATGCAGCCCATCTTCGACAACCTCGCGTACCTCCTCTCCACCCGCGGCGCTCCCATGCAGGCCGCGGAGAGCCACACCACCGAGCAGCGCGTCCAGAAGCTCATCCTCGACGGCAAGGTCGTCCTCGAGCCGCTCACCTACATCCGTGGCCGCTCCATCCCGCACCAGTTCATGATCGTCGACGAGGCCCAGAACCTCACGCCCCACGAGGTGAAGACGATCATCAGCCGCGTGGGCGAGGGGACCAAGGTCGTGCTGACCGGCGACATCGGACAGATCGACAACCCCTACCTCGATCAGTCGAGCAACGGCCTGTCGTACGTCGTCGAGAAGATGAAGGGACTCTCGCTGGCCGGGCACGTCACGCTCACCAAGAGCGAGCGAAGCGAGCTTGCGAGCCTCGCGGCGAGCCTGCTGTAGGTGGCACCGGCTCCGACGACCACGTGATCGAAGCCGAGCGTTTTGGTGGGTCGCGTCGGACAAAAACCCGGCGTGCGCCGCGTGGCTCTTGTCAGATAGGCTTGTGAGAGAACCCGTACGCTCGTTCGGAGGGCTCGTATCGCGAGTGAAGCAAAGCTGGGGAACTAGGATTTGAACCTAGACTAATTGAGTCAGAGTCAATCGTGCTACCGTTACACCATTCCCCAGTAGCTGTAAGTGGCCGAGGTCGGCCGCTCGGGACAATGCTACCGCTCTGGGCTCCCGAGGCAAGCGGGGCGACCGGCTGAGCCGGGGGGCGTGCGGATATCCGCCGCCGACCAGCGGGGTACCCGGCGGACGCGAGCGTCGCCGCGAATCTGCGTCACAGCAGGCTTTCCACCGCCCGCCACACCGCTTTCACTTCGATGCGGTCCACGCGGCAGCGTTCGGGGTGGTCGTCGGCCACTTCCTCGGGCGGGAGTGTCGGGTCGGACACGAGCACGACTTCGCGCGGCGAGGACGGCTTGCGCGGGTGCTCCCACGTTGGCGATGGGGGGCCGGGGAGCGTGGTCCAGCGCGGGTCGGTGGGGCCGAAGAGCGAGACCGTGGGAACGCGGAAGGCCGCGGCGAGGTGGCGTGGGCCAGTGTCGTTGGTGACGAGGATCCCTCCGTCCCCCCCGGCGCGGTGAATGAGGGCTTTGAGGGCGCCGATGGTGATGCCGAGCTTGGGGAGCTCGAGGATGGGGGGGGCGGATGCGGTGCCCGTGTCCGCAGATCCCAGCTTGGCGCGGATGCAGTCCGCGATCTCGGCGACCAGTTCGGCTTCCGCGGGTGACCCATTGATGAGAACGGACATGCGGTGCTCGCGCACGAGGCGGGCGCCGATCTCGGCGAAGCGATCGGCGGGCCAGCGCTTGGCGGGGTTGTTGCCGCCGGGGTTGAGGATCGCGAAGAGTTGTGCTTCGCCCAACCCGCCGGGGTCGAGCAGTTGGGCGGCGCCGCCCTTGGCGAGTATCTCCGCCGCGGCGTGTTGTTCCTGATCGGTGACGGCCAGCTCAAGAGCGGGTGGCGACAAGGCTGGACTTGCACCTTTGGACTCACGCTCACCCAGCAGCGCATGTGCCGCGGCGAGGTAGTAGTCCACCGCCGGCATCGGCGCAAACCCCTTATGCGGCCTTGCCCGCCTCGCGGGCTCCAGTTTGTCGGTGAGGAGCACGCCGCGGCCGTCACGGTCGTAGCCGACGCGGCGGGGGATGAACGCGAGTCGTGCGACAAGTGCGGAGGAGAAGGAGTTGGTGAGCAGCAGCGCCGTGTCATAGCGGAGTGGGCGCACTCGGGCGGCGAGAACCTTCGGGCCCATGACGCCGCGGGCACGCTCGACGTGGAGCTGATCGAAGAAGTCGGTGCCGGCGAGAACCTGGTCGATGCCGGGGCGGACGAGACCGCCGATGAAGGAGCCGTGGAGGCGGGAGCGCAGGAGGCGGAGTGCGGGCGTTGCCATCGCGGCGTCACCGACCCACGAGGGGACGGCGACTAGCAATCGCAAAGGAAGAGTAGATGGAGAGATCAAGAGTCCGGAGCGTACCGCGCGAGCGAACGAGGAGATCCCAACGCCGCCCGCTTCCGCTGCCTTGCTTAGATCGCGCCGCCGCGGGTGCGGAAGGCGCGGGCCATCGTGAGCTTCTTAGTCGCGGCCTCGCGCTGCTTGCGGATGCGCGTGACGAGCGCCGGGTCGGCGACGCCCTCGGTCTTTCGCGCCTGCGCCTCGGCGAGCTCCGCCTGGGCGCTCGCCTCGGTGATGGTCTCGGCGGGAGTGGCCTTGGAGGCGAGGATGGTCAGTGTGTCGCCGACCATGTGGGCGAAGCCGTCTTCAACGAGGAAGGAGCGGGAGCCGCCGCGTTCTTTGGAACCGCTACCCCCTGTGGCGGCCCCGTCCGCGAAGTCGAGCCGCAGCTCGCCGATCCCAAGCTTGGCGACGATGGGGGCGCGGCCGGGGAGGAAGCCGATTGAACCATCCCAGGCCGGGATAGAGACGTATTTCGTAGGCTCGTCGAGCACCTGGGCGTCGGGAGTGATCAGTTTGGTGCGAAAGAAAGTCTTCGTGGCCATCGGGCGGTGAACTCCAGGAGCGCAAGCACGGCGGTTCGAACGAGGGCGGCAGTGTAGGACGCCTGGGCTCAAAGTGGTCAAGGTGGATCGGGCCGGGCAAGCCGTTGGAGGCCGCGTTGCACGAGTGCCGCGGTTCCCGTACGGTCCCCACTCCTCGTCGGCGAGACTTGCGTTCCTCCTATCCCACTGCCCAAAGCCCGGTACCACGCTGTATGCCCCTTATTCCTATTACCTCCACCACCGATCCGCGCCTTGCGGACTACCTCGACATCCGCGAGCAGCACCTGCGCGCCGGGTCGCTCGCGAGCCGCGAGGGAGCCGAGACCACCTTCATCGCTGAGGGCGAGGTGGTCGTCCGTCAGCTCATCAAGTCGAGTTTCCAGACCCGCTCGGTCCTGCTCACCGAATCGCGCCTCGCCACGGTTCGCGACGCCCTCGACGCCCTCCCCCCGACCACCCCTCGCTACGTCATCGATCAGGCCCTCATGAACTCCGTAGTCGGGTTCAACATCCATCGCGGCCTGCTCGCCGTCGGCATCCGCCGCCGGCTCCCCACGCTCGATGAGTTGCTCGCGGGCTCCCACACCCTCGTGGTGCTTGAAGATCTCGCCAATCACGACAACCTGGGGGCGATGTTCCGGAATGCCGCGGCACTGGGCGGGGCGGGCTGCTCGGTACTCTTGAGTCCCCGCTGTGCTGACCCCCTGTATCGGAAGGCGCTTCGGGTCTCGGTTGGGCTGGTTCTAATGGTGCCGTTCACGCGCTCGACCGACTTCCCCGGCGATCTCGCCCGCATCCGTGCGGCGGGATTTCAGATTCTCGCGCTCACGCCGGCGGCTGGTGCCATTGATATTGGCTACGGGGAGGAGGGAGTGCCGTCATCGCCGACCGGCAAGCGAGCGATCCTGATCGGGGCGGAGGGGCCCGGCCTTACCGAAGCCGCACGTCGATCGGCCGACCTCTCGGTTCGTATTCCGATCGCACCGGGGGTGGATTCGATCAACGCGGCACTCGCCGGTGGAATTGCGCTGCACCGTCTGACTCCACCGCCGGACTAAACGCGGGATTTCCAAACTTTTTTGAGACCAACTCGTATACTTGCATGGCTGGATGGCCCACTTCTTGGTGTCATCAAGGTTGCGTTTGGCGCACAAAGCCCGATACTGAGGTCTGGAAATTCTCGATGTGAGGCCCCCGCGCCAGACCGCGCCGGCCCAAACCCCGTTCTGGAGGCACGCTGCACATGAAGACCGCGCTCACGATCTCCGCCGCTCTTGCGATTTCCATTCTTGCGGGCGCCGCCGCATCCCGCCCAGCCCCGACCGGTGACGATCTCATCGCTCGCGAGGGCTCGGGCCAGCGCCGCACGGACTTGGGCGCGATGGAACTGAAGCCCTTCCCCGCCGATCTGTGGTCGAGCCTTGATTCGTGGACAAACGGCTCGGCCCTCACCGCCGAATCCACCCAGGGCAAGGTCGTCCTGATCGCCACGTGGAAGAGCTTCTACCCCGCCTCGCACTCGGCGCTCACCGCGTCGCAGCGACTCGCCGAGGCGCACGCGAAGGACGGCCTGATTGTCGTTGCAGTGCATGATGCCAAGGGGTGGGAAAACGCCGCGAAGGTCGCCACCGAGAAGAAGGCGACTGTGCTAATGGCGCACGATAACGGCAAGTTCCGCGAGGGCCTGAAGATCGACCAGGATCCCGACTTCTACCTGGTTGATCGCGCCGGCAACCTCCGCTTCGCCGACGTCGAGACCGGCGATGTCTCCGAGGCCGTCAAGCTGCTTGTCGGCGAGAGCAAGGAACAGGCCGCGGCTGTGCCGACGAACAAGGCCCAGCTTGCGAGCAAGGCCGCGTCGGAGGCTGCAAAGTCCAAGACAATTTCCGAGAAGCTCCGCCCCGGCCAGGTGCTGGATGTCGCTTTCAGCATGCCGGAAGCATCGACCTTTAAGGACGCCAAGTGGCCGGAGAAGAACGCCAACGGCTTGAGCGCGAACGACGTGCAGGGCAACTCGCTCCCCGCGCAGCTCGGCAACGAGACGTGGATCACCGCCAAGCCCAAGACCGACGGTCGCGTTGTTGTTATCGACTTCTGGGCCACCTGGTGCGGCCCCTGCAAGCGCGCGATGCCCAAGCTCGACGAGCTGCAGAAGAAGCACCGTCAGGATCTCGTGATCATGGGCATCTCCGACGAGGAGACCTCCAAAGTCAAGGGCTTCCTTGCCGAGCACAAGCACGTGTACGCCCAGGCCGTTGACCAGAAGAAGACCGTGAGCGATGCGCTCCACGTCCAGGGCATCCCGCACGTCGTCGTTATGAGCACCGACGGCATCGTCCGCTGGCAGGGGAATCCCCTGGACGAGAACTTTATCAAGGCCGTCGAGTCTGTCATGGAGGCCGACCCCGGCGTGAAGGCCCGACGCGCCGCCGAGGCCGAGTACCTCAAGCGCAACGGCTGATTCGCCGCTGGCTTCGAACCTAGTTTCTCTTGGCGGGTGGCTCTCACGAGCTGCCCGGTTTTTTTTTTGCTGGTGTTGCCATTTGCACCACCGCGCCGCTCGCCCCGCTGTGGGTATCGTTTCCCTCATGCTCCCCGCTCCCCCCGCCCTCGCGGCGCAGGCCGTGCCGATCTGGCTGATCATCCCCTTCGCCGCGATGCTCCTGAGCATCGCTATCGCGCCCCTGCTGGCGCCGAAGTTCTGGCACCGCCGGTATCCCGTTGTCGCGCTGGCGCTCGGCGCCGTTGTCGCTGCCGTCTATCTCTTGATGTTCGGCGCGCACGGCCGCCATGTGCTGCTGCACACGGGCATCGAGTACGTCTCGTTCATCGCGCTGATCGCCAGCCTCTTCATTGCTTCGGGCGGCGTGCTGATCCGCGTGCGGGCCAGAAACACCCCTCTTTCCAACACCATTTTGCTCGCAATCGGCGCCGTGCTCGCCAACCTCATCGGCACCACCGGCGCCTCGGTCCTGCTCATCCGCCCCTACATGCGCATGACCGCCGGCCGCCTCCGCCCCTTGCACATCGTCTTCTTCATCTTCATCGTCTCCAACTGCGGTGGCGCCCTCACGCCCATCGGTGATCCGCCGCTCTACCTCGGCTACCTCAAGGGTGTCCCGTTCTTCTGGACCTTCGAGCACCTCCGCCCCATGTGGTTCGTTGCGAACTTCTCCCTTCTCGCCTTCTATTACCTCGCCGATGTCGTTATCTCCCGACGACTCGCGCGTCTCGGCAAGCTCCCGCCCAGCCCGTCACATGACCCCGCGCCGCACCCCGCCCCGCATCTCGACGACGCAGCCCCCGTCCAAATCCAGGGCTTCGGTAGCATCCTCTTCCTCCTTGCGATTGTCGCCGCGGTCTTCATTGATCCTCTGCTCGCTAAATACGCAGGCATTTCCGGCTATCCCATCGGCGCCGCCGTGCAGCTCGCGCTCGCCGTTGCCGCGTACAAGCTCGCCGATCCTGACATCCACGCCGCCAACCGCTTCGACTTCGCACCGGTCAAAGAGGTCGCCTACCTCTTCGCCGGGATCTTCATCACGATGGCCCCGGCCCTCGAGTACGTCGCCGCGCACGCCGACCAGCTCGGTGTTGAATCTCCCACAAACTTCTACTTCGCCACCGGCCTGCTCTCCTCCGCCCTCGACAACGCCCCCACCTACCTCACCTTCCTCCAGCTCGCCCTCGGCCTCGAGCATCTTGAACTCAGCCCGGGCGGCATCGCCACCCTCCTCGCGGACCCAGGCGGCGCCTCCACCCTCTCGGCCATCTCCCTTGGCGCCGTTTTCTTCGGCGCCATGACCTACATCGGCAACGGCCCCAACTTCATGGTCAAGTCCATCGCCGAAGAAGCCGGCGTCAAGATGCCCTCCTTCTTCGCCTACATCCTCTACGCCCTCTGCTTCCTCCTGCCCGTGCTCGTGCTGGTGTGGGCGATCTTTCTCCGATAATCACACCGCTTGACCCGCGACTCTTCATCCCCACCCGCCTCGACCGAGCACGCCTCCCACCGCTCGCTCGCCGCGGCCGTCCGCGCCGTCTCGGGCGTCACGCTCCTCTCGCGCCTCGGCGGCCTCGCGCGCGACGTCCTGCTCGTCCACATCTTCGGCGCCACCGCCGTCGGCTCCGCCTTCGCCAGTGCCTTCGCGATCCCCAACATGTTCCGCCGCCTCTTCGGCGAGGGCGCGCTCTCCGCCGCCTTCATCCCCGAATACACCCGCGCCCGCAAGGCCGATCCCGCGCTCGCCGGCCAACTCGCCTCCCTCACCCTCGTAGCCCTCGGCGCCGCTACCAGCGCCATCACCATCCTTATCGAGCTCGTGCTCTTGCTCGTCCTTGTCCTTGCGCCCCCCAACCCCGACCGCGAGCTCTCGCTCCGGCTCATCATGCTCATGTTGCCCTTCATGCCGCTTATCTGCGGCGCGGCGACCCTCTCGGGCATTCTCCAGGTTCATGGGCGCTACGGGCCCGCCGCCTCCGGGCCGCTCCTGCTGAACGGCTTCATCATCGCCGCGGGTCTCTATTACATCGCCTCCGGCCGGCAGGGCGGCCCCAACGCCGCATACACCCTCGGCGCCGTCACCGTCGCCTCCGGCCTCACACAATCCCTCGCCTTCTTCATCATCCTCCGCGGCCAGGTCCGCTGGACGCGAGCCTGGTCAGCCGCGACCGCTCCCGCGCGCGCCATGTTCCGCCGCTTCATCCCCGTCATGCTCGGTCTGGGCACGCTCCAGCTCAACGCGTTCTTTGATCAGCTCATCGCCATGTGGCCCCTCTGGGTCGGTCCCACCATCCTCGGCTTCGCCTACCCGCTCGACAAGGCCTCCGCCGGCATCATCGCCTTCACGCAGCGCCTGTACCAGTTCCCCCTCGGTGTATTCGGCATCGCCGTTGCCACCGCCATCTTCCCCCTCCTCTCACGACACCACGACGAGCCCGCCGCCTTCCTCTCCACGCTACGGCGCGGCGTCCGCCTCTCGCTCTTCATCGGCCTCCCCGCCTCCATCGGCCTCATGCTCGTCCGCACCGACGCCACCCGCGTCCTCTTCTCGTTCGGCGACTCGGGTTTCGACGAGCGAGGCCTCACCCGCTCCGCCGCCGTCCTGCTCGGCTACGCGCCCGCGGTGTGGGCCTACTCCCTCAACCACGTTCTCACCCGCGCCTTCTACGCCCGGGCCGACACCAGAACGCCCACGCGCATCGCTATCTACATGGTCGGCCTCAACGTGGCCCTCAATGTCATCCTCATCTGGCCTCTCCACGAAGCCGGCCCCCCGTGGGCCACCTCCATCTCCGCAACCCTCCAGTGCCTCATCCTCATGCACCTCTGCCGCACGCGCCTCGACGCGCCCGTTCTCGATGCCCAAACACGCGGCGCGTGCGCTCGTATCGCTCTGGCCAGTGCGTTCATGGCGTGCCCGGTACTGGCGTTCGGGTTCCTTTGGGAACGACCCGCCGACTGGAGCGCCGCCGCGCTGCGGCTCCTCGCCGCCTCGGTGCTCGGCGCGATTGCTTATCTCGTGGCGGCCCGCCTCCTCCGCCTTCCCGAACTCGGCTGGCTTCTCTCGCGCCGCCGGACTGCACGCACATCAACCGAAACGCCCGCCAGATCCGAGTGATCCCAGTCCTGGATCTCCGCCTCTTGCCCTACCCCCTTTGAGGCCCCATTCCTACAGCGCACCCTGTCCATCGGTGGTAAGGTTTCCCCTGTTCACGAGTCAGTGCATGTCAGCCGCGGCCGGCACGCCGCAAACGGCCCAACCGGGCCACAGAGGAGCAACGAATGTCAATCAAGAATCGCCGCATCGTGTTCTTCATCCTCCCGCTGGCGGCCCTCAGCGCCTTCTTCGTCCCCGCCTGCAACACCGTCGAGGGCGCAGGCGAGGACATCGAGGACGCCGGGGAAGGAATCTCCGAGACCTCCCGCGACGTGAGGGATTGACCTTGCGGTCAGTTCACCGGGTGGACACTGTCCTTCCGAGGCACGCGGGCACGCCCCCCGTGCCAAAAGCCGACGCCGGCCTTGTCGCCGACGCCGGCTTTTTTGATGCGCGGGAGATGGCTGGTGTGCATCGCGCTGGGATCGCCCCGCGAACCTCAGCACCCCCACGGGATCGTCGCAAACCATGTTGTCAAGAACTCGGTCAGGTCTGCTGAGGTCGCCGCGCCGTCCGCGTTGAAGTCGGCCTCCGTGGTCCCGTTCGCCAAGTCGTTGAACCACGCGCCCAGGAACGCGGTGATGTCATTGCTCCCGACGTCGCCGTCCCCGCTGTAGTCCGTGGCGCATTGAACGCTCAGCGCGGCCGCGGCGCTCGCAGCGCTCCCGCACGCGCTGGTCACCACCAGCGTGTACTCGCCCGCGTCGGTCACCAGCACCGGCGAGATCGTGAGCCTCGGCGTCGCGGCGCCGCCGAGGCGCGCGCCATCCCCGACCACATCTCCATCGCGCTCCCACCGATAGGTCAGTTCATCTTTGCCCCGCGCCAGCCCGCTCATAGCCACCGTCTGCCCCGATCGCGCCCCGCGGCCCTGCGGGTGCTGTACGAATACCCCTCCTGCCAGGCTTGCGCCCTCCGTCTCGAACACGTCGAACACCAGCCTGCCCATGTACTCGCCGCCCGCCGGTGAGAAGTGAATCCCATCGATGAGGTACCCGCTCGACTCAAAGTATGCCTCGCTCCCCGCGCCCGTGTGCAGATCGACAAACCCATGCCCCCCGGCGATCGCGGCGTCGCGCATCCCCAGCACGGTGTTCGGCAGATTCACCGAGCCCTCGTTGTATGTTCCGATCAACAGAAACTCCGCCCCGGGCGCGCTCGCCCGCACGCGGCTCACCAGCTGCCCAATGAGCGCCGCGTACTGTGGACGCGACACGCCCTGATCGTTCTGCCCCAGCCAGATCATCACCAGGTGCGGGTCCAGCAGCGCTACCTGCTTGTCGAACGTCCAGTCGCGCCGCAGAAACTCATCAACCCCCCAGCCCCCGTTCGCGGCTCGGTGGATGCGAACGCCTGGCGCAGTCTCTTGATTGTCCACGCCCAGGATCGTGATCCACCCGTCCCCCACAGGCTGCAGGTGAAGACGGCGCTCCGCCGCCAGCACCGAGCGCGTGTACGTCCGGACCTCGTTGCTCGCCCCCTCCGTGCTGATGGTCACGGGTTCCTCGTTGCTGAGGCTCACGCGGAACGATCCCCCGCCCGGGCCGGCCGCGTAGTGCAGAACCGCGGTGCTCGCGCGCACATCGACGTGCGCGTTGGTAGCGACCGGAGGGAACGGGTGCGAGCTAGACGAGACCCACAGACCATCGAGTGAATGGTGCGGCGCGGTGTCCTGGTTCACCATGCCTTGCACCCACCCGGCGTTGAAGCCTCCCCCCGTCCACAGCGAGCACCCCTGGTACCCGTGCCCCGCGTTTCCATACGTGGCCTGCATGTGCGCGCGGAAGACCGGGAGCCACGCGCCCTCGTTCATCGTCAGGCTGTCGCCGATCACCAGGATCCGCGCCTGCTCCCCCGCCGCGAGCGCCACCTTCGTGTCCCCCAGCGATTCAGCGATCGCAACGGCGCACTGCGTTCGCGCGGCGGATGCGGTTGCGAGAATCACGCCCGCCGCCAACAACGCCGTGAATCGAAGTGTTCGCATTGCCCTAAAGCTACATTGGCCATCCACCTCCGGCAATCACCGACGGTCCGCGATTGGGGTGGGAGGATACGGCGACCCCGTGGGAGCTCTTGGCCTCCAGGAGCGGGAGGGAATTATGGCTCTCGAGGTCGGCCAGGAGACGGACGAGGTCGAGGGCGTCTCGCCCATCATGCGTAAGGCGGCAGGCAGGCCTGCCCGATTTGGATACGAGGCCGCCTTGGGCCCAGGAGCGAAAGAAGAGCTGGGAGAGCGCCACCTCGAAGACGAAGGGCGAGAGATTGGAAGTCTTCGCGATGAGGGCAATTTCGATGGTCTGGAGCGGCGACCTCTTGGCCAAGACGCCAAACGCTCGAAGAATCGCACGCTCGCCGGCCGAAGGAGACATCCGTGTCCTCCCCTCCTCCCTAACATCCTCCGCCGCATGAACTTCGCCAGTTTCCTATCAAAGGATACATGGTGCCGAGGCACAAGTCCTCGACCATGCGGAAAATCGGGAGACGATCAGGGCGCGCAGGTGGGGATGGGTGACAGGTGATACCGCGGAATCGTTCGATTGGCGCGGCGTGACCATGCGTCACTTACTCATCACGAGTTCGCTCGCGTGAAGCGGAACGCTGTGCCCCGGAATCGGGAAGAAGGACGATGGGACACCGGTCTGTAGATCGGCGCCACGAGGAGAGTCACTTTTGGGTCATCCCAGCGTGCGGGGACCGAAGTCGAGCTGCATGGCCTGCTTCGCCATGGAGAGGGTTTCTTCGGCGATGGTGTTGGCGCGCCGGGTGCCGCGGCGAATGAGGTCGATGACGACGTCATCGCCGGCTGGCCCATCGAGCTTGGCGCGGCGTTCCTGCATGGGAGCGAGTAGCGTGTTGATGGCCTCGGCGACTTCCTGCTTCACGTGCCCGTCGCCGATATTGTCGCCCGCGGCGTAGCGGCGTTCGAGCTCCGCGACGCGCGCCCCATCGCGGATGAAGGCGCGGACGAACGTGAAGAGGATGTTGCTGGTGTCGCCCGGCTCGGTCGGTGACTGGCGGCCGGTGGTGATCTTGTTGATCTTCTTCTGCACGTCCTTGGGCGGGTCGCTGAGCATGATCGCGTTGCCGAGGGACTTGCTCATCTTCTGCTTGCCGTCGATGCCGGGGAGGCGGCCGATGCGGCCGATGAGTGCCTTGGGGATGGGGAAGGCGCCGCCCGCGGTCTGGTGCTCCTCGGGTGGCACGCGGTTGCCGACACCGCAGTAGAGCTGGTTGAATTTCAGGGCCACATCGCGGCACATCTCGATATGGGCTTCCTGGTCTTCACCGACGGGCACCAACTCGGGGCGGAAGGCGAGGATATCGGCGCACTGGCCCACGGCGTACATGGGGAAGCCGAACGAGTACGTGTCGCCCAGGCCCTTGGTCTCGATCTCGGTCTTGAGGGTGGGGTTGCGCATCACCTTGTTGAACGGGAGGAGCATCGCAAAGAACCACGTGAGTTCCGCGATGGCGGGCACTTCCGTTTGCAGAGTAATTGTGGAGCGGTCGGGGTCGATGCCGGCCGCGAGCCAGTCCTTGACGATCTCGAGGGTGTCCTGGCGGATGTCGGCGGGCTTGTCGGCACGCGTGGTGAAGGCGTGCATGTTGGCGAGCAGGAAGAAGCAGTCGTACTGCTCCTGCAGGCGGACACGGTTCTCGAGCGAGCCGACCCAGTGGCCGAGGTGGAGGCGGCCGGTAGGTGTGTCGCCGGTGAGGATGCGGGGCTTCATGGGGGGAAGAGGGGAGGGCTTTGGGGTTAGGGATTAGGGAAGATTGGACAAAGAGAAAAGGACAACGTAGTGGACGAGGGAGCCTAGCGGGTGAGGAGGGCGAGCGTGATCTGCGAGGCGTTGAAGGCGCCGTGCATCACGATGGGGACGAGGGGGCGTTTGGTGCGTTCGTAGGCGAGGCCGAGGCAGAGTCCGAGCACGAACTGGATGGGGAGGACGGCGAGCGGCGGGAGGCCGTTCGTCGTGGTCCAGTGTGCCGCGGCGAAGAGCGTGGAGGTGCAAACGACGGCGATCCAGGACGAGCGGACGAGTCGAAGGATTGAGGTCTGAAGAAAGAGACGGAAGACGATTTCCTCGGCGATGGGCGCGGCGACGGTGAGGCCGACGAAGAGGGGAATGAGCCAGGGGTCGGAGCGGGCCTCGAGAATTTCACTAAGTGTTTCGTGGCCGACGGCGCTGCGCGCGATGTCGTGCCCTGTGAGGAGCGAATAGAAGAATGGCGCGGCGATCATGGTGGCGAGCAGGATCGGGGTGCAGATCACGAAGATGCTCAGGCCGACGGGAAGATCGAGCCAACGCGGCCGAAGCCCGGCGCCGGGGGCAGCGCGCAGGAGCAGATAGATGAGCGTGCCGCCGGTGGCGAGCGAGGCGATGCCCGAGGTGAGAGCCGCGGCGGCCATCGCGCGGATGGAGCCGGCCTCGTGACCGGCGAGGGTGGGGGTGCGGCCGGCGAGGTCCTGCATGGTGCTGCCGACCAGCAGGGTGACGATCGCCGCGATAAGCCAAACGGGCGCGGGGACGGGCTGGGGGTCGCGGCTGCCGCCGGGCTGACGCGAGAAGGAGCCGGGGCGGATGGCGTCGGCGAGCCAGAGGATGACCAGGATGAGCGGGGCCGCGACGAGCACGGAGATCAGCACCGCGTTATCAGCGCTGACCGCGAGGGCTTGCAGTGCGTGCGCGGCGGGCAGGTGCGGGAGCGCGGGGCTTGCGGGCATTGATGGACGGTATTACCGCGGCGGGGTCGCGGGCGGAGCGATCGCTTGTGCAGCCGCTCAAAGCCGGCGCGGGTTGCGACCCGTGATGGGGCGCGGGTGGCGCGGCGGCGCTGTGCCGCTTCCGGGGATCTCGGAGCGGGCGCTCTCGGGATGGGCTGGTTGCAGAGCGGGTGAGGGCTCGGCGTCCTCTCTGGTTGACCCGGGGGCGGTAGAGAGTTCGGGCGAGTCGGTCACGGGCTCCGGCGCGGGTGCCGGAGGAAGATCGGGAAGTGCGGCGGCGCGTGCGTCTTCGGATGCCCCCGCACCACCGGCCGATGAATGCTCCGGGGCGATCGGCGCGGCGACTGGGATGAGAACGGTGGGCGCGCCCGCGGATCGCG
>JACMLW010000025.1 GCA_014379385.1 Phycisphaerales bacterium | reverse complement strand
GTGGTCGGCGAGCTCGATGGCGAGTGGGGCGCTGTCGCCGATCGTGGCGGCGAGGCCGGACCAGGTGGAGCGCACGTTGGGCGGCGGCCAATGGGAGAGGTACGCAGTGCCGATGCCGAGGGCGACTTCGCGCCCGTCGGCGGGGGTGTTGAGGAGCTGCTCGAAGGAGGACGTGGCCGGACCGGTATCGGCGCGCACGGTCTGCTTGAGCGCGGCCTCGATCGCCGCCATCATCTCGGTGCCGCCGGCGCCGTTGTGCCCGTCGATGAAGTTCATCGCTTCGGTGCGGGCCGCGGGAGTTGCGGTGCGCGGCGAGGGCCACAGGATGCTCGTGTGGCCGGAGAACGTGATGATGTTGAATGTGTCGTTCGGGCGCATCGTGCCGAGCGCCTTAGCCATGAGCTCCTTGCTCTTGGCGATTGGATAGCCGTTCATCGAGCCGGAGGTATCGAGCACGAAGATGAGCTCGCGCGGGACGGGCAGGTCGGACGGGATGCGCGCCGGCGGCTGGAGGGCGAACTCGAAGAAGTTGCCGTGAACCCCGGTGTGCGTGAGGAAGGTCTCACGCACAGTCTGGCCGGCGACGTTCCAGGAGAGCACGAAGTCCTTGTTGGGGATGGTGCTGCCCCCCCCCGCTCCCCCGGTCTGGAGCTGGACGCGGGCTTTCGTAGTGATGCCAGCCTCCGCCGCGAAGACGTCGGTCTTGATCTGGTGCGACTCGGAGACCAGGGCTTCGATGGGCGCCCCGCCGGAGTCGATCATGGCGGTGAAGGAGATGTCGTGGCCGGCGCGCTCGTTCGGACGTACGGGCATCGGTGTGATGCGGTTGGCGTCGGGCACCTGGTCGGTCGGCGGCGCGAAGTTCGACCCCGGCGTGACGTTTGTGACGAAACAGCGGCCGCCGACGTGGCCGAAGCCATCATCGAATATGAGGCCGGTTTCCTTCGAGCCGTCGGGGTAGGCCGCGATGAACTCCTTGGGGCTCTGGGACTGACGCTTCTGCCAGAAGGCCTCGTCGTTGGGGGGTTCCACACGGTGCGCGGCATCGAGCGCGAGAGCGAGCGCCGAGTTCGGCCCGGCGCTGTCGCTGGCGAGGGTGATGTTCGCGGGCGCGAGGAGAACGACGCCGCGAACAGGCATCCAAGTCGGTGGGGGGGAGGGGGCCACGCTCATCTCTCGCGGCTCATCGAGCGCGGGGCGCGGCATCGGGATCGGCATGTCGCCGAGCGAGCGGGGCTGACCGGGGATATAGCGAGGTCCGACGACCATGGGGAACGCGAAGCTGTACTTTCCCTCGGAGGGTTCGAGCACCTCGACATAGCTGATCTCGATAACGACCTCCGCGCCGGGCTCGATGTTGGCGATGCTCTGCGTGAAGATGTTGGGACGCTCCTGCTCCAGCAGGCTGGCGACGCGGCCCTGCTCGCGCGCCGCCTGGTAGATGGCGAGGGCCTGCTGGCGCTCCTTCACCTCGCCGACGACCACGCGGCTCCCGATCGTCATCGTCATGCGATCGACCGCGGAGCGGTGGCTCATCGGGAAGGTATAGACGGCCTCGATCTTCACGTCGTGCCCGTTGACATAGCGCTGCTTGATGCCCACGCGGGCGAGCGTGCCGGAGATCGCCACACTCACGTCGGTGTGCTTGAGCACGCACGGGCCCAGGAAGTTGCCGCGCTGGTCGAGCGCTTCGAGCTTGCCGCCCTCGGGGCACATGACGATGTTGTCCGACGCGAGCGCCGGGCTCACGGTCGCCGGGAGGAGAAAGCTGATCATCACGGCGAGGGCGACCATCGCGGCGAGCGCTAGCGGCGAATACCGATTCATGACGAGTCTCCGGAACGAGGAGTCTGGGTTAGCGCCCAAGCGGCGCTGATGGCGGTGGGGGGTTGGCGGGGAGTTCACGGATGCTCCGCCCGAGTCGGTGCCCCCGCGGGCAAGAGCGGCGAGCAACTGATCGCGTCCGGCTGCCGCGCGCTCGCGGTTGGCCTGGTGCCACTCGCGCAGGAGCGAGTCGAGTTCATCGCGGGGCGGTGAAGCGTCGCCCCCAATGCGATCGGTGGTGTGGTCGCGTGGATCGGTCATGCCTGTGCCTCCCGCGAGAGTGCGCTGGGCCCGCCCGACAACTGCGCGGCCAAGTGGTCGCGGGCCCGCGCAAGGAGTTTGTAGAACGCGCTTCGGGAAATCCCGAGCGCACCTTGTGCCGCGGTGATGGGGTCTGCGTCGAGGTAATACAAGTGGATCGCGAGGCGCTCGTCGTCGGGGAGCGAATCGAGTGCGTCGGAGAGTCGATCAAGGGCTTCGTGGCGACCCGCGTCGTCCACGGGCGACGGCGGGGGGTCATGCGGGGCAAGGGCGTGATTCATGGCCGCTCTCCCCTGGTGCGTGCTTCGGCGCCGGGCCGCGCGCCGGCGCTCGGCGCACACGAGCCGCGCGATGCCGTAGAGCCAGGGCCGCAGCTTGGCGGGGCCGTCGCATTTGTCGAGCATGCGGTGGGCACGGATGAAGGTCTCCTGGAGTGCGTCGTCGGCGTCGGAGCTGTCGAGACCGCCCCCCGCCAGCGTCCCCCGGCGGAGCGCCTGGGTGTTCTGGCGGCAGAGCGCGAGGACGACGGGCGCGTGCCGGTCGTAGAGGCGTGCGAACGCCGCGTGACCATCGGGGCCACCGGCTCTCGCGGCCCCGAGGTCGCGCGCGTCGTTATCGCTGTTCACATGTACATCCATGGCCGGTGGAGATGATGCGTCTCTCCGACGGTTGACGCCAGTCCGAAAACTGTCAGAGGGGCCGGGGAACTGGCGGATGGCTGGCCGGGATCCGGGATGCAAAAATGAAAAACCCGACTGCGATCGGTCAGTTCGCAGTCGGGTATGCGAGGACAGCTTGGCCCTCAACCCGCCAGAGACTTGCCTCAGTTTTCAACCGGCGACAGTGTTCGCGACGTGGCGATGTGCCCACCGAGGATGCCCGAAGATCCGGGGAAGCTGTATCGCGTTCATGGAGGGACACCCGGAAGAGGCGTAGGAAATCTACCAGTTTCTGGAGCACTGTCAAGAAAGTATGCGATTGTGCAAATCGCCGCAACCCGCTTCTCGGACGCTACAGCGCGGGCAAAAGAGCCAGATTGCGATCAAAATACAAACATTTCAGATGCTCTTATGCGGCGGTGACAGTCAGCGCCCCCGACTCGCACAAGCGCACAAACACGGTCAGTGCCTCGCGATTGGCCCCACTGAAAAACTCGTACGGGCTGATGCTCTCGCCGGGGTTGATGATCCGGATCGGCACGCGGTTCGGCAAGTCCAGTGTCGCCGGTGATTTGTGCGCAAGCGCATCGAAGCGCGGCAGGTCGGGGAGTGCTGCCTTGAGCGCCGCACCCAGCGCACGGGCGTCCTCCTCGGAGACGAGCACGCTGAACCCGTCGGCCGAACCGGTGAGCTCGGTAGACTGCCAGACCTCTTCACCGTCGGGGCCGATGAGTCGCGGGTAGCCGGTGGGCGACCACCCATTCACCTGGGCCAAGCGCGCTAGCAGGCCCCAGGCGCGAGAGGGGCAACGAAACTGTCCGCTCGGGCCGGTGAAGACAAGCATGCGCAACGATACTCCCGCGCCGCTGGACAAGCCCGCGGGCCCGGGGCATATACTCGCGGTCGTCGGGCGCATAGCTCAGTTGGCTAGAGCGCGGCTGTCACATAGCCGAGGTCACAGGTTCGACCCCTGTTGCGCCCATTTTCGCTCCCGCCGCGGGCACTTCCCGCGGACAAGCGGCGGCCCCACTCACTCTCCGGGAATGTAACTGATCACCCCTTCCCAAGGGGATGAAGCGGTCGCATACATGCGCTTGGCGATGCGCCCTGCGAGGTACGACTGCCGTCCCGCGATCGTGCCGTGCTTCATCGCGGCGGCCATGAGCACAGGATCCTTCGCATGGGCGACGGCGGTGTTGAGGAGCACGCCGTCGGCGCCCAGTTCCATAGCCATTGCTACGTCACTCGCCGCGCCAACCCCGGCGTCAACGATCACGGGGAAGGCCGCGTCGCCCTGCTTGAGCAACTCGAGACAGAGCACGATGTTGTTGCGATTGAGGATGCCCTGGCCCGAGCCGATGGGTGAGCCGGCCGGCATCACGCTGGTCGCGCCGGCCTCTTTCAGTCGAACGGCTGCGATCGGATCATCGCTGGAATAGCAGAGCACCTGGAAGCCGTCCTTCACCAGTTCGCGGCAAGCGTTCAGCGTGCCGACCGGATCAGGGAGCAGTGTCTTCTTGTCGCCGAGCACTTCGAGCTTCACCCAGCCCGAGCCGGGGTTGCCGAGTTGCTCGAGGAGTTCGCGGCCGAGGCGCGAAACGCGGACCGCATCATCGGTGGTGAAGCAGCCGGCGGTGTTTGGGAGGATCGTGTACCGACCGAGGTCGAGGTAGTCGAGGATCGACTTGCCCTCGGCGTTGTAGAGACGTTCGCGTCGCACCGCGACGGTGACTACCTGCGAGCCTGAGGCGTCGAGGGCGTCACGCATCAGATCGAACGTGGCGTATTTGCCGGTGCCGACGATAAGGCGGCTGGAGAAGCGGCGGCCCCCGATCGCCAGTTCGTCGCGAGCTGTCTCGAGCGGCCTCGTTGCGGCGGGCTTGCCGGGCGTCGGGAGAATCCATGGTGCGTCATTGGATGAGGCGTGCATTGTCTGGAGCGTACCTCGGCAGAATGCTCAGCCCCCGCCGACAAGGGTAACGATCTCCACCGCGTCGCCCGCGTGCAGCCCGTGGTCGCTCTGTCGCGACTTGGGCACCAGCTCACGGTTCACCTCAACCGCGCACGGCTGGGCCGCGAGGCCCAGTTCGCGAAGGAGTGCTTCGACGGTGAGGCCCGGGGCGACGCTCCGTGGCTCTCCGTTGATCTGCAGGGTCATTCGGAATGATAGAACGGCCAACACGGCCTCTGAATCGTGGCGTTCAGTTACCTTTGCAGCGGTCGGCCCCGAAGCCGGTAGAGTGAAAGTGCCCAGAAAGCGGGGGGAGGGGTCGGGGAGAGGGCGCCGGAGGTGGATTGGCGTGCATCACACATGGACGGGATTGCGATCGCTGGGCCTGGTCGTCGGTCTCTCGCTTGTCTGGCTGAGCGGCTGTGATGAGCGGGTCAGCTACAGCCAGCGGTCGCCGGACGAGGTGGTGAAATCGGCCGTCGCGATGGTGCAGAACGGAGATGCGGACCGGCTGGACGATCTCATCTACGCGGACTCCGAGAAGATGCGGGCCGTGCTCAACCGCCTCGGTGTGACGCTCGGGCATGTGCAGTTGCTGGCCGCGACTCTCCAGGCCAAGTTCCCCGAAGAGATCGCGAAGCTGAAGGCCGAGACGGAGCAGGCCGCGGCGGAGGGCCGTAGTGCGGGGGGATTGTCGGCGATGTTCTCGGGCGGACGAGTCAATGTTGAGGGTGGTGGGGGGCGGCCGAGCGGGCCGCCGGGGTTTGACGAAGGTTCAGGTCGCGGCGAGCGGTCGGACGGGCGAAGCCGGATGGAAGGGATTCTAACTCGCCTGCTGGCTGATCCATATGGATGGATCGAGAGCAACGCGCCGCGACTCTCGACAGTGAAACTCGCGGATGACATGGCCACGGTGACGCTCGACGACAAGCCCGTGCTTCCCCCGATTGGAATCCCGCTGAAGCAAGACAAGGGCCTGTGGTTTGTCTCGCTCCCGCTGCACCTGCCGCCGCTGTCGGGGTATATGCCCGCGACCGATGAGGAGTGGTCGATCATCGGATCGCTGATCGCGGTGCTGGACCGGGCAGTTGTGGAGATCCATCGCGATGTTGAATCCGGGAAGGTGGGAAGCCTCAACGCTGTCGGCGATGAGCTGGGCGACAAGGTGATCTTCCCAGGGATGATGGCGTTCGCGGCGTATGGGATGGAGATGGATGTCCGGCAGCGGCGGAACCGCGCCATCGAGAACTTCAAGAAGCGGCAGCGTGAATGGGTGAAGTCACGCCGGGAGCGGTCGGAGGGGCGAGCGGGTGGTGGCACCGAGTCCGCTGTACCGGACGTGGTCGAGCGGGCAATTGATTCCGTCCGGGCCGCGGCCCTGGACAAGGTGACCCGGAAGCGAGAGAGCCGAAAGTTTGACGGCCTCACCGATGCCGAGTTTGAGGACTTGGCGGAGCGATGGCTTCAGGATGAAGGGCTCGTGATAGAGCTCTCGGGCGATCTTTCAGGATCCGGGATGACCGAAGCGGTCCAGCAGTGGTTGGAAGCGAGAAAGACCGCAACCGGCTCCGGAAAGCGTCGCTAGCCAAGCCGGACGGGGGGCTTGATCCAACTCTTCGGCGAGGCTTTACTTAGGCCCCTCGGGAGCCACATGCCTTCCGTGGGCTGTGGTCCGCCTTTCGTGCGGTCAACCATTGCCGGTACCGGGTCTAGGATGGCGTTGTCTCGCAGTTGATTCAAGCGGGCGGATAAACCCCCAGAGGAAGGTTCCAAGGCACATGTCGATTCGAATCAAGGCGCGCAGTGGTGAGGGTGTGGAGCAGATGCTCCGCCGGTTCAAGAAGCTCTGCGAGAAGGAAGGCCTCACCAAGGACATCAAGCGCAAGGAGTTCTACGAGAAACCCTCCGAGCGCAAGCGCCGCGATATGCGAAAGTCCATCGCTCGGCGCGCCCGCGAGGCGATGGGTCCTCCGGTTCGGCCCGTGCGGCCCAATCGCGATGAGCCGATGCGATAAGCCGAGTCCAGGCGACCCCCGGCCATCTCGGCAACACCCGCCGGGAGCATTGGTACTATGTGCGTTCATCACCCCGGCCAGCATTCGTGACGCCGGGGTGATTGCTTTGATTGATCCCCATTTGTGACCCAATCAGGCCCGCTTAGGCGAAAAAACAATGAGCACCCCCGGGGCGGTTGTTCCGCCGGTCGCGGCGGGAGGACCGATTTTGGCCCCGCGGGCCGCCCCCGATGCTCAGCTCGGGATGGAGAACACGCTTTGCATTGCATGAAGAAGAGACTCGGAGTCGTCGCGGCTGCCGCGACGGGAATGTTGTCGGAGGGGTTCATCACGGGTAGCGTCAGGCGCCTGCTGACCCTAGGGCTCGTGGCGGCCTGTATGGGGTTGGCGCTGCCTGCGGTTTCATCCGCGCAGCCTGACATCGGCGGGGGTCTACGCGAGATCACACCGGACACGGCTTCCCCTGCCGCCGTCCCCCTGAGTACCGAGCTCCCATCGGCGGCTCATGCGTCGCAGGCGCACACTGGCGGCGAGGCCAACTTGGTGCTCCCGGACCTCCGCACGGTCGAGTTCCTGGGCATCGACGGCCACACGCTGCTGATGGTGGGCTTGCTCGTCTGCGCCGCGGGTCTTGCGTTCGGCGTGATGATCTTCATGCAGCTCAAGAAGATGCCGGTGCATAAGAGCATGCTGGAGGTCTCCGAGCTGATCTACGAGACCTGCAAGGCCTACCTATTCCAGCAGGGCAAGTTCCTGATGCTGCTGTGGCTGTTCATCGGCACCATCGTGCTGGTGTACTTCGGGTTTCTGGCCGCGAACGACGACGCGGCGACGACGAATGTGGTCGAGCGCGGGTACCCGGCGTTCAAGGTGGCGGTCATCCTGTTCTTCAGCCTCGTCGGCATGGCCGGATCCTACGGCGTCGCCTGGTTCGGCATACGCGTCAACACCTTCGCCAACAGCCGGACGGCCTTCGCTAGCCTGCGGGGCAAGCCCTACCCCTGCTACGCCATCCCCCTCAAGGCCGGCATGTCGATCGGCATGGCGCTCATCAGCGTCGAGCTCCTGCTCATGCTGGTGATCCTGCTGTTCATCCCGCGCGACTACGCCGGGTCGTGCTTTATCGGCTTCGCCATCGGCGAGTCGCTGGGGGCCGCGGCACTCCGCATCGCCGGCGGCATCTTCACCAAGATCGCCGACATCGGCTCGGACCTCATGAAGATCGTCTTCAAGATCAAGGAAGACGACGCCCGCAACCCCGGGGTGATCGCCGATTGCGTGGGGGACAACGCCGGCGACTCGGTCGGCCCTTCGGCCGACGGCTTCGAGACCTACGGCGTGACGGGCGTGGCGCTCATTACGTTTATCATGCTCGCGGTGACGCTCGGCGCCGCCGGCCCGGGCTTCGAGGCCGTGCAGGCCCAACTCCTGGTCTGGCTCTTTGCCATCCGCATCGTCATGGTGATCGCCAGCGGCCTCTCGTACTTCCTCAACGAGGCGATGGCCAAGGCGCGCTACGGCAATGCCGCGAAGATGAACTTCGAGCACCCACTCACCAGTCTTGTGCTCATTACCTCCGGCGTCTCGGTCGTTCTCACGTACCTCGCCAGTTACCTGCTCATCAAGGATCTGGGCGGCGAGGGCAGCGGCCTCTGGTGGAAGCTCTCAACGATCATTACCTGCGGCACGCTCGCCGGGGCCATCATTCCCGAGCTTGTCAAGGTGTTCACTTCCACGACCTCCAAGCACGTGCGCGAGGTCGTCACCGCCTCCGAGCAGGGCGGCGCCTCACTCAACATCCTCTCCGGCCTCATCGCGGGCAACTTCTCCGCCTACTGGCTCGGTATCGCCATTGTCGGCCTCATGGGCGCGGCGTACTACATCAGCATGATGGGGCTGGGCGAACTGATGATGGCCCCGGCCGTCTTCGCCTTCGGCTTGGTTGCCTTCGGCTTTCTGAGCATGGGTCCCGTGACCATTGCCGTCGATTCCTACGGCCCCGTGACCGACAACGCCCAGTCCGTGTACGAGCTCTCGACTATCGAGCAGGTTCCCAACATCTCGCAGGAGATCCAGAAGGACTTCGGCTTTCAGCCCAACTTCGAGAAGGGCAAGGAGTTCCTTGAGGAGAACGACGGCGCGGGCAACACGTTCAAGGCGACCGCCAAGCCGGTGCTTATCGGCACGGCCGTCGTGGGTGCCACGACCATGATCTTCGCCATTATCGTCCTGCTCACTGGGGGCTTGAGCCACGATATCGAGCGGCTCTCCATCCTGCACCCGCCGTTCCTGCTTGGGCTCATCACCGGCGGCGCGATCATCTACTGGTTCACCGGCGCTTCCACGCAGGCCGTCTCGACGGGCGCGTACCGCGCCGTCGAGTTCATCAAGGCAAACATCCGCCTCGAAGGCTCCACCAAGGCCAGTGTTGAGGACAGCAAGAAGGTCGTCCAGATCTGCACCGTGTACGCCCAGAAGGGCATGTTCAACATCTTCCTCGGCGTCTTCTTCGCCACGCTCGCCTTCGCCTTCTACGAGCCGTTCTTCTTCATCGGATACCTGGTCTCGATCGCGTTCTTCGGGCTCTACCAGGCCATCTTCATGGCCAACGCCGGCGGCGCCTGGGACAACGCCAAGAAGATCGTCGAGACCGAACTCAAGGCCAAGGGCACCGAGCTGCACGCAGCGACCGTCGTCGGCGATACCGTGGGTGATCCGTTCAAGGACACCAGCTCGGTGGCCATGAACCCGGTCATCAAGTTCACGACTCTCTTCGGACTCCTGGCGGTCGAGCTCGCGGTGAGCATGAAGGGCGAGAACTACTCTCACTCCAATCTCACCATCGGGTTGACGATTCTCTTCTTCCTGGTCTCGGTGTTCTTCGTGTGGCGCTCGTTCTACGGCATGCGGATCACCGCCGGCTCGACGCACATGGCGGCCGTGACGCGAAAGAGCACCGTCATCCCCGAGACGCGGTTCTAGCCGGCGCCCCCACCCGTTGCACGATCGAACGCCCGCGGCCGCTTGGCCCGGGCGTTTTTATTTGAGATGCGCTGCCGCGCTCGCGAACACTTTATCAGGAGCGCTCGACGCCGGACTCTCTCGCGCGTGTGCGCCACCTCGCGCGAGTACACCAGCCTCGAAAGCGGGGCGACGTCTCCAAAGACAAACAGCCCCCGAGTTGTCACTCGAGGGCCGTAGGAGCTTCTGTCCTAGTCGGGCCGCGCAACGCGCAGCTCCGTCGAGCCGAGCGCTTAGGAGCGCAGCCCCTTGGTACAGCTGTCATTCGTCACTGGATCACCTCCTTTGCAAGAACAACCTGCCCCAGCCGCCATGGTCGCCTGTACGGACCACCGCCGGGTTGTTCCTCCGCGGGCCGTCACCCGCGGCACATCGCCCGGGGTTTCGGGCTTTTGCCAGCCACCCCGGTCGTCCGTGCCTCGTCCCGGTTCTCGCCGCGTGGTTGTGCGGGAGGTCGTCGGAACACCGGCTCGGATAGAGCAACTATCGCTCACGCGACCCGCTCTGCCACAACTTTTTCGCACAAAGTGAGACGGAGGTTCGTTCCAGCCCATCAAATTTCCTCTCCCCGCCTCTGTCGGGGGCGCATTTGCCTGCGGGACCCGCGTTCCTCAACCCTCGTAGTCGTCAAACTCTCCTTTTTCGGACTGCTCATCAAGGTACCGCTGGAGGTCGGACATCTTGAAGGAGAGGAATACAAAGGCGTGATGCACCGCGAGCCACTCGATATCGGTGGTGTCCTCGCCAAGATCCTTCCGTTGGCGGTTCAGTTCGGCCAGGATCGTCTCGGCCTTCATCTTTCGCATGGCAAAGCCTAGCGACGGTGAACGTCGAGGCACCACCCGAGCCGCGCCGGGCGTTTACTCCACGTCCAGTTCGCGAAGGTACGCGTTGAGGTCCGCCTGCCGATCGTCGAGCTGCTTCTGCGCCTCGGCCCGCTGGGTGATCAGCCCCTCGAGCTGCGACTCCTGCTCGGTGAGCTTGGTCATGTAGCGCCGGTACAGGTCGCTGTTGCGGTCGATCGTCCCCATATTGTTGCGGATGCGCGCCTGGTCCTGGTTGATCACGTTCGATTGCCGATCAATCTCCTCGATCGCGCGCCGCGAGTCGTTGATCGCGCCCTGCTTGGCCGCGATCTGCCTGAACGCGTCCAGCACCGAGTCCGAGAGTTTCCCCTCCCGGTGGAACTGCGTGATTGTCGGAAGGTCGTAGGACATTACCGCGATCTGCTGGTACTCCGTGTGCTCCTGGGCCACGGGGAGGGTGCCGGAGCCGCCCGGCGAGAGCTCCAACTCGAACCGGTAGTACGCCGGTGTCTCCTCGACGGCTTTCTTGGGCTCCACGAGTTGCCAGTCGCCGAGGCGAGGGTGCTCCACCAGCACCGTGCGCCCCCGCGCGCGGTCCTTGTTCTCGAACCCGTAGACAACCTGCGAGCGCTGCTTGACCGTCTGCTCGAGCAGGCCGTCGACGATTCGCAGCTTGGTGATCGTCCCCGTCGATTCCGGCTTGGTGAGCACCGCGACGTCGAGGTCCACGGCGTACGCGAGCAGCCGCTTGTCGCCCGGCGGGATATGCGAAACCTGGGCGTCGCCCGCGTACGCCGCGCCGTCGAATACGGCGATCGGCCCCGGGAGCAGTTGCAGCCCGGGGCCGACGCCCTCGGTCGGGCCGGGATTGGTGATCTCGACGCCCCGCATCGGATGGGCCGAGCCGTCGCTCAGGTTGAAAATGGAGACCCGGCGCGACGGTATGTTCGACGACAGGATGGGGATCATCGCCGACTGCTGACGCTCGATCGTCACCGCGTTGCTCAGCTCGTACTGGAAGACCTCGCCCGCCAGACCCGCCTCGGCCTGGGCGGCCGCGGTGTAATCGACCATCTCCCCCCCGGTCAGCCCCCGGGAAAGCCGTAGCTCTGCGCCATCCATGTACCCGGACTCAGCGGCTGCGCTCGCGGGGGCGGGTGGAGTCCCTCCCCTCCCCGCACGCTTCGCGTACTGCTTCCCGTCGCTCTCCCGCTGCGCCGCCTGATCGCTGGCATCGGCGAGCTTGTCCATCAAGCCGAGATTCACGCCGCCCTGGTACTGGCGCGGCGACACCCCCGCAACTGTGGGCACGGCGATCTCGGGCCGGTACACATACAGCGGTTCGTAGAGGTCCATCTGGAACGAAACGGGCCTACCGGCCACCAGCGCCAGCCGCACATCCGTCCAGTCCTGGTCCGTCGTGTTCTCCACGATCGCCCACCCCTGCAGCACGCTCTCGCCCGCCTTGCCGCTCGACACCGAGCCCCCGCCGGCGCCCGGCTTGGAGCCTTCGTTAGGCCGCGCGGTCGGGCCGTCCTTGCTCGCCTCTGCCTCGGGCAAGATCAGCCGGTACGACGTTTTCCACACGGGCATCTCATGGACATACGCCACCACCACCTTGCGTGCCCCTTCCCCCGCGAACCGGATGTCCACACTCTTGCTCGTCTCGGCCCGCTGCTCGGCCAGGGCACCGAGCGCCTTGGCAAGCTCTTCGGCGAGCGCCTTGTCCAAGAGCCTGAACGACGAGATTTCCGCAACGGGAACTGACTTAATCCCTGCATCGGTCACGAGCGTGAGGAAGTGGGCGTTCATCGGACCACTCCGCTCGCCGCCCGGCACCTGCCTCTGCTCGGTCCCGAGGATTGTCCCCGTCCATGTTCCGCCCGGTGTATCAACCTCGACCCTCGAGCCGCGCAGCCGGTTAAGCAGCTCGGGCATCGCGGGGTTGTCGGCGATCGGCACCTGGAACGAACCGAGCCGCCGCGCCAGCGGGTCCTTGCTCCCGTACGACACCGACTCGATCCGCCCCCCGTCGAGGTCCAGCAGCACCATGCTCTTGAGGATGTCGTTGATCTGATCGATGTTGAAGCGGAGCTGCACTTCCTCGGTCGCGTCGATCGTCCCCTCGCGCTGAAAGAACCCCACGCCCGACCGGTACAGCGTGATCCGCCGGATCGGCAGGTCGTCCGTCGTCCCCCTCGCCGCGCCCTCTCGCGTCGCGCGAGCCTCGGGCTGACCCATCACCGCGATAGCGTTGTCCAGCGAATGCGGCAGGCCGGCGGCGACACACAGGACGAACGCAGAGAGAGACGTCACGGGTTTCATCACGGGCTCCTCGGGTATTCTCGGACGGGCGAGATCCCAGCAGTCTAAGCGCGGCGCCGGCGCACCCCGCCACCGGCTTCCGCATATGGCCGCCCGGCTCGCATCGTCTCCTCCGCGATCTGGCGGACTGCCCGATCGCCTCTACACTGCCCGCAAGGAGACGCCCGGTGCAGCTTCCGGTTCTGAACGGTTCGCAAGCGGCGCCAGTCAGCGCGAGCCGCGACCCCCGCCATCCCGGCAGCGCGGCCAGCTCCGGCGCCCGCGCCGCAGGCTCCGGGCTCGGTGTCCACGACAGCCTCGACTCCTCCGATCAGCGCCGCCAGCGAATCGCCCGCGGCCTCCGCTCCGCCATTCGCGGCGAGGTCCGCTTCGGACTGCACGATCGGCTCCTCTATTCAACCGATGCCTCGCTCTACCAGGTCGAGCCCCTCGGCGTCGTCATCCCTCGCGACGTGGACGACGCGGAACGCGCCGTCCGTTGGTGCATAGCCAATGGGGTCGCCGTCCTCCCCCGCGGCGGTGGAACCAGTCTTGCCGGCCAATGCACCAACGAGGCCGTGGTGATCGATCTCTCCGCCTTCTGCCGCGCCGTCGGCGGGGTCGAGCGGGGTGGTGGCGATGGGAAGGCCACGGTGGTCGTCGAGGCGGGCGCCGTGCTCGATGATCTCAACCGCGAGCTGCTGCGCCGCGCCGGCGGCCTCTTCTTCGCGCCCGACCCGGCGACGACCGCGCAGGCGACCGTGGGAGGGTGCATCGGTAATAACGCCGCGGGCGGTCGATCGATCCGGTATGGCCGAACGAGCGAGAACCTTGCCGGGGTCGAGGTTGTACTCGCCACTGGCGAGCGGCTTTGGCTGGAGCGCCACGCGGGGTCGGGCACGTCGCCCACCAGCGCGACGGCCCGTCGTCTCGCCGAGGGCGTGCTCAAGGTCGTCACGCGCCACGCCGGCGCGATCCGCGATCGTTTCCCGCGAACCATCCGTCGCAACGCCGGCTACGGCCTGGACATGATCCTCGACCAGGCCTCGCGCGGCGCCACTGCGGGCACGCTCGACCTGGCACCGCTTCTTTGCGGCAGCGAGGGGACGCTCGCCGTCACGCTGCGGGCACGGCTCAAGCTCAGCCCGCTCCCGACGGCCAAGGGCATGGCCGTGATCAGCTTCTCCACCCTTGAAGACGCCATCGCCGCCGTCAAGCCGATCCTCGACAACGGCCTCCCCCTCGGCCTTAGCGCGGTCGAGCTCCTCGACGACGTGGTTCTCGACGCCGCCCGGGGCAACCTCGAATACAGCAAATACGTCGAGCTCCTCCCCGGCGCCAGCGCCGAACGGCGCGAGCCCAAGGCCGCGCTCTACGTCGAGTTCTTTGGCTTCGGCAGTGGGGGGGCGGTCGCCGAGAGCCAACTTCAGGTCGCCACTGGTTTCCAGTCGCTGCGCGAACTCATCACCCGCACGCCCGGCGCCCGTGCGATCGAGTGCTACACCGACGCCGCGGCCATGCTCAAGGCCTGGAAACTCCGCAAGGCCGGAGAGCCGCTCCTGCACGGCCTCCCCGGCAAGCGCAAGCCGATTACGTTCGTCGAAGACAACGCCGTCCCCGTTGAGCGGCTCGGCGAGTTCGTGCGCGAGTTCAAGAAGATCGTCGGCCGCCACGGCACCCGCGCCGCCTTCTGGGCCCACGCCAGCGTCGGGGTGCTCCATGTGCGCCCGATGATCGACCTCCACGACCCCGCCGACCGCGACCGCATGCGCGAGATCGCGGTTGAAGTCGCCGACCTCGCCCGCGCCTGCGGCGGCATCATGTCCGGCGAGCACGGCGACGGTCGTGTTCGCGGCCCGCTGCTTGAGCGTTTCTTCGGCTCCGACCTCATGCGGGCCTTCGCCGAGGTCAAGGCCGTCTTCGACCCCAAGGGCCTGCTCAATCCCGGCATGATCGTCGCGCCGGCGCCCCTCGCGAGCATGACGGAGAATCTCCGCTCCCTCGCCGCCACCCCGGTGATCGAATCGCACCTCGACGGAACGATCGATGGCCGCCTCGGGCACACCCCCGCGCACACACGGGAGGCCGGCGATGCCCCGAACGTTTCGAGCGGCACCGAGCGCCGGGTCGAGCCCAGCGGCGCCGCCGCGATCGAGACGTTCTTCGACTATCAGGACCAGCACGGCCTGCAGGGAGCCGCCGAGATGTGCAACGGCGCGGGCGTTTGCCGCAAGACCAGCGGGGGGGCCATGTGCCCCTCGTACCGCGCCACGCTCGATGAACGCCACTCCACCCGCGGGCGCGGGAACGCCCTCCGCCTCGCCATCACCGGCCAGATCGCTCGCGACCACGCCGGCAACCCCGTCCCCGCCTGGGACGATGCCGACACGATCGCCACGCTCCACCTCTGCCTGAGCTGCAAGGCCTGCAAGAGCGAGTGCCCCAGCAACGTCGACATCGCCCGACTCAAGGCCGAGTACACCGCGCAGCGGTACGCGGCGAAGGGCAAGTCGCCGCTCCAGGCACGCGTGTTCGGGCACGTCCGGCGTCTGAACCGGCTGGGTGCGATGTCGCCCGCCGCTGCCAACTGGCTAAGCCGGCGGTCTATCACGAAACTGCTGCTCGCGCGAGCCCTCGGCCTCGAGAAGCGCCGCAGCATCCCGGCCTTCGCTCCCTCGCTCTACAGACAGTTCGCCGCACGCCAGCCGAGGCAGCCCGCGCCAGGCGCACCGAAGCCCGGGGCCGCCGGCCGCGTCGCCCTCTTCGCCGATTGCTTCACGACCTACAACGACCCGCACATCGGTCTCGCGGCCGTGCGTGTGCTCGAGCATCTTGGATATGCAGTCGAGCTCTGGCCGCGCACCGAGCCGTCCCTCGCCGCCGGCGTGCGCGGCAAGCAGGGGGGGTGCTGCGGGCGCGCCCTCATCTCGACGGGGCTCCTCGCCGATGCCATCGCCGAGGCGGATCGCACCCTCGAGTTATTGCGGCCCGCCATCGAAGACCCCGCCATCGCGGCGATCCTCGTCCTCGAACCATCATGCCTCAGCGCCTTCGAGGACGATTGGCTCCAGCTCCGCCTCCGCACACCCATCGAGCTCCGGCGCGCCCTCGCCGCGAAGGCCATGCTCGTCGAGCAGTTCATTGCCCCGGCGCTCGCAAAGCACGCCGCGCTTCGACCAACGGGTACATTGATCTCGGTTGACTCGGCCCCAGTCATCCTCCATGCCCACTGCCACCAGAAGGCCCTCTGGGGCGCCGAGTCCAGCGCCGCGGCACTCCGGGCCGTCTTCGGCGAGCGCCTCACGGTGCTCGACAACTCCTGCTGCGGCATGGCCGGCTCCTTCGGTTACACCACGGACCGGTACGAGCTTTCGATGAAGATCGGCGAGCAGTCCGTGTTCGGCGCCCTGCGCTCGTCGCCCAACGCCATCGTCGCGGCCCCCGGCACCTCCTGCCGCCACCAGATGCATGACGGCACCGGCCGTCTCGCGCTGCACCCGGTTGAAGTGATCGCGCAGGCCTTGGGGATCTGATCGAGTGGCCCGGGCGTTCCCCTGGTGGCTCAGGTGCCCTGGCTGAGTCCGTCCGAAATCCCACATGCTGACCGCCTCTTTGCACCGGCGCCCCCGCATCTTTGCGATATCCTTACGAAATGCCCCGCGAGAACTCCACCATCAACCTCCCCGCCATCTTCGCGTCGTTGCTGCTCGGTTGGCCCGTGCTCGCACAGCCGGCTCCGGCCCCTGCTCCAACCGCTCAGCCCGAGCCCGCAACGCCGGACGAATCCAAGCCCGGTGCGGCCAAACCCGACGCCGCGAAGCCGGCGTGGTCTGTTGACAAGCCACCGTTTCCCTACCATGAAACCCCGCTCGACACCGACGAGGGCACGTGGATGTCGCTCGACGTCAGCCCCGACGGCGCGACCATCGTCTTCGACCTGCTCGGCGACCTGTACACGCTCCCAATCGGCGGTGGCGAGGCCAAGCCGCTCACCAGCGGCATTGCCTGGGACATGCAGCCGCGGTTCAGCCCCGACGGCAAGCGGATCGCGTTCACCAGCGACCGCGCCGGCGGCGACAACATCTGGGTCATCAACACCGACGGTGCCTCGCCGCGCCAGATCTCCAAGGAATCGTTCCGCCTTCTCAACAGCCCAGCGTGGTCGCCCGACGGCCGGTACATCGCGGCCCACAAGCACTTCACCTCGCGCCGCTCGCTCGGCGCCGGCGAGATCTGGATGTACCACGCCGATGCCGAGGGCGCATCGGGCGGTCTCCAACTCACCACCAAGCCCACCGACCAGAAAGACCTCGGCGAGCCCGCCTTCTCGCCCGATGGCCGCTACGTCTACTACAGCCTTGATGGCACGCCCGGCGAGACCTTCGAGTACTCAAAGGATTCCAACGGCCAGATCTACGTGATCGATCGCCTCGATCGCGAGACCGGCCGCACGGATCGAGTGGTCGACGGACCCGGCGGCGCCTGCCGCCCGACACCCTCGCGCGATGGGTCGCGGCTCGCGTTCGTCCGGCGCGAGCGCGAGAAGACCTGTTTGTTTGTGCAGGACACTAAGTCGGCGCTCGTTCGCAAGGTCTATGACGGCCTCGAGCGCGATATGCAGGAGACGTGGGCGATCCACGGCGTCTACCCCACGTTCGCATGGACCCCGGGCGACAAGGCCATCATCCTCTGGGCGGCGGGCAAGCTGCACAGCATCGATGTCGCCTCCGGCAAGGCCACGCCCATCTCGTTCCGCGTCAACCACACCCGCCAGATCGCGGGCGCGGTCCGATTCCCCGTCGAGGTCAGCCCCGACACGTTCGACCTCAAGATGCTGCGCTCCGTCACCGTCGCCCCCGACGGCCGGCGCGTCGCGTACCAGGCGCTCGGTCACATCTACATCCGCGACCTCACCGCCGACGGCACGCCCGCCGGCGAGGCCCGTCGCCTCACGAAGCAGACCGACCACAGCGAGTTCTTCCCCGCCTTCTCGCGCGACGGCAAGTCCATCGCTTACACCACATGGAGTGACGACGACCTCGGCTCGGTTCGCGTCGCGCCCGCCGCCGGTGGCGAGAGCATCACCATCACGACCGAGCCCGGGCATTACGTCGATCCCGTCTTCACGCCCGACGGATCCCAGGTTCTCTACGGCAAGGTTTCGGGCGGCTACCTCACCACGCCCATCTGGTCGTACGAGCCGGGCGTGTACCGCGCCGCAGTACCTGTGGCCGAAGGGGGCAAGCAACCCTCCGAACCCAAGCTCGTCTCGCGTCGCGGCACCCAACCGCAGTTCGGCTCAGACCCGACCCGCGTCTTCCTCCTCACCGTCAAGGGCGAGAAAGACCGCGACCGCCGCGAACTCATCAGCATGACGCTCGACGGGGGGGGGGGCGAGGAGCGCACGCACCTCGTCAGCGAGGCCGCGACGCAGTACGCCCTCTCCCCCGATGGCAAGTGGGTCGCGTTCGTCGAGCGCTTCAACGTGTACGTCGCGCCCTTCGTTCCCACCGGGCGCGCCGTCGATATCGGCCCCAAGTCGTCTGCGGTCCCGGTCAAGAAAGTCGCCAAGCACGCCGGTGTAAACCTGCAGTGGTCCGGCGACAGTACCGCGCTGCACTGGTCGCTCGGGCCCGAACTCTTCACCCGCAAGGTATCCGACACCTTCGCCTTCGTTCCCGGCGCTCCCGAGACTCTCCCGGAAGCTCCAGAGAAGGGCGTCAACATCGCCTTCTCCGTGCCCACCGACAAGCCCTCCGGCACGATCGCCCTCGTCGGCGGCCGCGTCATCACCATGGCAGGGCCTCGTGACCAGGAACAGGTGATCGACGACGGCGTCGTCATCATCGAGGGCAACCGCATCACGCACGTCGGTCCCCGCGCCTCCACCAAGCCGCCCTCGGGCGCCACCATCGTCGACTGCGCCGGCAAGACCATCATGCCCGGCATGCTCGATGTCCACGCCCACGGCCCCCAGGCCGAGAACGGCCTGACCCCGCAGCGAAACTGGGCCTCCCTCGCCAACCTCGCCTTCGGTGTCACCACCATCCATGACCCATCGCACGACACCGAGTCCATATTCGCCGCGGCAGAACTCGCCCGCGCCGGCCTCCAGCTCGCGCCGCGCACCTACTCCACCGGCACGATCCTCTACGGCGCCGCGGGCGCCTTCAAGGCCGAGGTCGATTCACTCGACGACGCCCTCTTCCACCTCCAGCGCATGAAGGCCGTCGGCGCCATCAGCGTCAAGAGCTACAACCAGCCCCGGCGCGAGCAGCGCCAGCAGGTGCTCGAGGCCGCGCGCCAGCTCGGCGTCATGGTCGTCCCGGAAGGTGGGTCGCTCTTCCAGCACAACATGACCATGGTCGTCGATGGCCACACCGGTGTCGAGCACTCGCTCCCCGTGCAGCACATCTACAAGGACGTGCAGCAGCTCTGGGGCGCCGGCTACAAGCCGGACTCGCAGGCCGCGTCTGGCCCTGGTCAGTTGCCCGGCACCGGATACACGCCCACGCTCGTCGTCGCGTACGGCGGCATCTGGGGCGAGCACTACTGGTACCAGCACACCGACGTCTGGGCCAACAAGCGGCTCGGCACGTTCGTCCCTCGCTTCATCGTTGATCCTCGCTCGCGCCGCCGCACCATGAGCCCCGAGGAAGACTACAACCACCTCAAGAGCGCCGGCATCTGCAAGTCGCTCGTCGATGCAGGGGGCCGCGTCCAGCTCGGCGCCCACGGCCAGCTCGCCGGGCTCGGCGCCCACTGGGAACTCTGGATGTTCGTCCAGGGCGGCCTCACCCCTATGCAGGCCCTCCGCGCGGCCACCATCGACGGCGCTCGCTACGTCGGCCTCGACCGCGACCTCGGATCCATCGAGCCCGGCAAGCTCGCCGACATCCTCGTCCTCGATGCCGACCCCTCCGCCAATATCCGCAACTCCGAATCGATCAAGCTCACCATCCTCAACGGGCGCGTCTACGACGCCGCGACCATGGCTGCCCACGGCCAGCCCGCCACGCCGCCCGCGTTCTTCTGGACCACCATGCCCGCCGGCATCACCGGCGCGGCCATGGCCCACTCCGCCGGCTGCGGCTGCGGCATCGTC
>JACMLW010000024.1 GCA_014379385.1 Phycisphaerales bacterium | reverse complement strand
GCGCCTCATGGATGTGGCCGCCGCGTCCCGCCGGGCCGCCGACGCGGCGCGGGGGGCGGGGGGGCGGGGGGGGGGCGGAACCCTCGTGGTCTCGCACGATGCCTACGGCTGGCTCTGCAAGAGGTACGGCTTCACAGCCCTCCCGATCACCGGCCTGAGCGCCGGCGAGCCCACGCCACGATCACTCGAGCGCGCGATCGCCGCCGTAAAGGCCGCCAAGGCCCCGGCCGTCTTCGTGGAGCCACAACTGTCGCCGGCCTCGGCGAAAGCCGTCGCGAAAGCCACAGGGGCCAAAGTACTTACGCTCGACCCCTTGGGAAACGGCGACTGGTTTGCGATGATGGAAGCGAACCTCGCCGCGATCCGCGAGGGGCTCGGGGTTCGCGAACCAGCTCCGGCGGTGCAAGAGAAGTGATGAACAGAGCCACCACGAATCCGTCAATCGAGGCCGGTGTCGGCGCGGGCAATGAGCTCACGCGCGACAACGGCACCGATGCGCCCGCGGTGCACTTGCACGCCGTGACCTACACCTACGCCGGCTCGGAGGCCCCGGCGCTCGAGGACGTCACGCTTGATGTACACCCGCGCGAGCGGCTCGGGATCCTCGGGCCCAACGGCGGCGGCAAGAGCACGCTCCTCAAGCTCGTGCTCGGCCTGCTCGAACCCCAGCGCGGCGAGATCCGCGTCTTCGGGCTCGCACCCGCGCAAGCGCGGGCCGCGGGCTACATCGGGTACGTGCCGCAGCGGGCTCGCATCGAGCAGGCGTTCCCGCTGAGCGTGCGCGAAGCGGTGACACTGGGCGCGAGCTGGCGGCTCTCCCCGCTGCGCCGCGTCCCCAGGGACCGCCGCCTGATCGTTGATCGGGTGCTCCGGCTCGTGGGCGCCGCCGACTACGCGCACCGACCGATCGGTGAGCTCTCGGGCGGGCAGGCCCAGCGCGCGATGATCGCGCGGGCCCTGGCCGCCAGGCCCCGCCTCCTGGTGCTCGATGAACCGACGGTGGGGATCGACGCCGCGGGCCAGCACAAGTTCGCCGAGCTGCTCGCGACCGTCCATCGCGAGATGGGCGTGACGATCCTGGTCGTGAGCCACGACCTGCGCGCCATCGTCGCGGGGTGCGACCGCGTCGCCTGCCTCAGCCGCCGCCTGCACAGCCACACGGCCCCCAATGGCCTGACCCCCCAGGTGCTCGCCGAACTGTTCTCGCACGACGTGGCCGGCGTGCTCGGCGGCGTGCACGTTCATGCCCACGCGGCGGACGACTGCGGCTCGTGCGGACCGGCGCACTCCGTGGTGGTGGTCGAGAAGGGGAGGAGCGAGCGTGGGCGCGTTTGAGGTTCTTGCTCAGCCTGAGATGGCGTGGATGTACGCCCGCGCGCTGATCGCCGGCGCGTGCATCGTCGCGGCGTGCGCGCTGCTGAGCGTGCTGGTGGTGCTCAAGCGGCTGGCGTTCGTGGGCCAGGGAATCAGCCACGCGGCGTTCGGGGGGGTGGGCTTGGCGATGCTGATCGGCGCGCTCGCGCCGGCGCTGCGCATCTCGGGGGTCGAGTTCGCCGTGCTCCTGCTGTTCTGCGTGGCAACGGCGCTGGGGATTGCGCGGGCGACCCGGAGCGGCGACGGGGGCGAGGGCAACTCGATGCACGAGGACACGGCGATCGGCGTGTTCCTGGTGGGGTCGATGGCCGCGGGCGCGCTGCTGGTTCAGCTCAGCCGCTCGATCGCGGAGTCGCGCGGGGTGGCGCTCGCGGGGCGGAGCTGGGAGTCGATCCTGTTCGGCTCGATCCTCGCGACGGGATGGCTCGAGGTAGCGCTGGGCGGTGCTGTGCTGGCCGTGATCGTGGGGGTGCTGACGCTGGTGCGGCGGCCGCTGCTCTTCTGGGCGATGGATGAGGGATCGGCGCAGGCGTTCGGAGTGCCGACCCCTCACGTGCGCGCGGTGCTGATGGTGCTGCTGGCGCTGGTGGTGGTCACGGCGACGAAGCTCGCGGGCGTGGTGCTGGCGACGGCGCTGCTGGTGCTTCCCGGCGCGGCGGCGCTGCGGCTGACACGCCGGCTGGCGCCGGTGCTGGTGACGTCGATCCTGATCGGGCTGATCGGCCTGGTGGGCGGTTTGGCGCTGAGCCTGGTGACCAACTGGCAGCCGGGACCGAGCGTGGTGCTGGTGCTGACGGCGCTGCTCGGGGGCGCGAGCCTGTGGGGCAGGTAAGCAGAGAGAAGAGAGGCGAGAGGAGAAGAGGACAAGGACGGCGTCTCAGTCGTCTCGCGCTTTGCCCTTCTTAGACCTCTCGGGTTTCTTGTCGGGCTTCGAATCGGGCCTCTTGTCGGGCTTGGGGGCGGGCCCCGATTCGGGCTTGTTTGAACTGCTCGAGTCGCCGGACTTATCGGAAGACTTCTCAACAGGCTTCGTGGCGGCGGCGCTGCCGGAATCGGCCGCCTTGTCGGAGCTCGATGCCTTGTCAGAGGTTGCACTCTTGTCAGAGGGTTTGTCGGCCTCGGCGGACTTCTTATACGACTCGGAGCGATAGTCGGTCTGATAGAAGCCGGAGCCCTTGAAAATAATGGCCGCGCCGGTGCCGATGAGGCGCTCGAGCGCGGGCTTGCCGCAGGCGGGGCAGATGCGCTTGGGCTTGTCCTTCATCGAGTGGAAGTTCTCGAAGTAGTGGTGGCACTTGTTGCAGCGGTACTCGTAGGTGGGCATAAGAAATCAGAGCTCGGAGCGCAAATCGCACGCTCGCAAAAGAGGGGAGGACGGAGAGATCAAGACTGAGCAATCAGGCGGAGGGCGCGACGGAGATCTTGGCCGGTCGGATGACGCGGTCCCCGATCGCATAGCCGGGCTGGAAGAGCGCGGCCACGTGCCCGCGCTGCACGCCCTCGGCCGGTTGCTGCGTGATGGCCTGGTGCTGGTTGGGGTCGAACTCGTCGTTGGGCGCGGGCGCGATCAGCGACACACCCTGGGTCTCAAGCGCCTTGATGAATGAGGCGCGGATCGCCTTGACACCATCAAGGATCGAGTTGACGCTGGCCTTGGAAGCATCCTGCCCGAGCGCCATGTCGAAGTTGTCGAGCACCGGGAGGAGCTGGTGCAGGACGGCCGAGGTTCCCTGCAGGCGCGCCTCCTGCTCGTTGCGGAGCGCGTTGCGGCGATAGTTCTGGAAGTCGGCCATGGCGCGCAGGAACTTCTGCTGGAGCTCGTCGCGCTCGGCGGCGAGTGTCGCGACTCTCGAGGGCTGCGATTCGTCCTCGGCGACCACGCCATCGTTGGGCGACTGCGATGCGGCCGGGCTGTCGGCCCCGAAGGGCTCGGTCGGATCGACCTCGCGGGCTGTGTCCTCGGGGATGGAGGGATCGCGCTCATGGCGAGTCTGCTCCTTCTTGCCCTCTTGTCGCCCGCCGGCGCTCTCGGGCCGATTCTCTGATCGTGGGCGGTTACCGAACATGCGTGGGCGCCTCCTGTCGAATCAGCCGTTGAAGGCGTCTTTGATCTTCGTCCAGAATCCCTGACTTACGGGGAGCACGTCGTGATTCTCTGTGGCCGCGAAGTCGCGGAGCAGCTTCTCCTGGGCCGGGGAGAGCTTTTTAGGGATTTCAATCTTGGCGACAACGACCATTTCGCCGCGACGGCCCGAGCGCAGTTCGGGCAAACCCTGTGCCGCGATACGGAAGGTGGCGCCGTGCTGGGTGGCTCGCGGGATGGCGAGCTTGTGGCGACCGCCCCCGACGGTGGGCACCTCAACGTCGGCCCCGAGCGCGGCCTGCGTGAAGGAGATCGGCATCTCCATGATGAGCGCCTCGCCGTGGCGCTGGTAGTACTCGTGCGACTGCACGCGCACCACCACGTGCAGGTCGCCGCGCACACCCTCGCCTTTGGGTGACTGCTCGGGGGGCGGGGGCTCGCCCTCGCCGCGGACGCGTACGGCCTGGCCGTCGGCGATGCCGGCGGGGATGCGGACGGCGAGGCGGCGCTTCTTGGGCTGGCGGCCCTTGCCGCGGCACTCGGGGCAGAACTCCTTGATAACGGTGCCGCGGCCGACGCAAGCGGGGCAGGCGGTGACCATGCGGAACATGCCGCCAAGGCCAGACTGCGTGACACGCCCCTGGCCACCGCAGGTGGCGCACTTGATGGGGGTGGTGCCGGGTTTGGCACCCGAGCCGGCGCACTTCTCGCAGAGATCGAGGCGGGTGAACTCGACCTCGCGCTCGGCACCGCCGAGGACGTCTTCGAGGGTGATCGAGACCTCGGTCTCGAGGTCGTAGCCGCGAGCGATCCCCCCTCCTCCACCCCCCCCGCTCCCCCGCTGCCCGCCGAACCCGCTGCCCCCGCCCCCCCCACCCGCGCCGAAGATGTCGTTGAACATCGAGAAGATGTCGTTGACATTCATGCGGGAGAAGTCATGACCGGCGGCGCCGGCGCCGCGCAGGCCCTCGTGGCCGAACTGGTCGTATCGCTGCTTCTTCGATGGGTCGGAGAGGACCTCGTAGGCCTCGGCGCACTCCTTGAACTTGGCCTCGGCCGCGGTGTCGCCGGGGTTGCGGTCGGGGTGGAACTTCATCGCCATGCGGCGATAGGCTCGTTTAATCTCCTCACCGTCGGCGGTGCGTTCGATGGAGAGGATCTCGTAGTAGTCTCTGGTGGTGGGCATGAGGAAGGCACTGAGGACTAGGCACTGGGCACTGGGATTCGACGCCTTCGTGAAGCGAGCCCGGGGTCTTTCGGCCCAGGGCTCGGGGTTGGTCAGTTCATGCACCGGAGGGAGTCGGGTGCCACCGAAGATTCACCCTCGCTCGCGCTTCGGACTCGGATCGGGCTCAACTATGCACAGCGGGACGCCTGTGCCACCGGGACACTGCTGCATAGGCGGGACGCCTGTGCCACCCGGACAGATCAGCTCACGGCGCCGGTGGTGGCCTCGGTCTCTTCCTTCAGCTCGGAGACGAGCACGTTGGTGGTAAGCATGAGGCCCGCGACGGACGCGGCGTTGATCAGCGCGGTCTTGGCGACGAGCGCGGGATCGATGATGCCGGCCTTGACGAGATCCTCGTACTGACCGGTCGCGGCGTTGAAACCGAAGGCCGGGTTGACCGACTTGCCGCCCGCGCCCTCCTTGACCTTCTCAACGACGAGGTCGCCGTCGTGCCCACCGTTCTCGGCGATCTGCTTGAGGCAGGCCTCGGTCGCGTGGAGCACGATGTCGAAGCCGAGCTTCTCATCGCCCTTGGCTTTTTTCTGGGCCGCGATAATGGCGTCCTGGGTGCGGACGAGGGCGACGCCGCCTCCGGGGACATACCCCTCCTTGGCCGCGGCGCGGGTGGCGTGGAGCGCATCGTCGACGCGGTCCTTGGTTTCCTTCATAGCGATCTCGGTGGCGCCGCCGACACTAATGATGGCCACGCCGCCGGTGAGCTTGGCGAGGCGCTCCATGAGCTTCTCGCGGTCGTAGTCGCTGGTGGACTTGTCGTGCTGGCTCTTGATCTGGGCGGCGCGGCCGGTGATCTCGGCCTTCTTGCCCGCGCCCTCGATGACGGTGGTGTCGTCCTTGGTGACGACGACCTTCTTGGCGCGGCCGAGCTCGGCGAGCTCGACGGACTCGATGGTGCGGCCAAGGTCCTCCGCGAAGAAGGTGCCGCCGGTGAGGGTGGCGAT
>JACMLW010000023.1 GCA_014379385.1 Phycisphaerales bacterium | reverse complement strand
CCGGTGACGAAGATCTCCGGGTGGCCGGGGATGGAGAGGTCGGGGCCGACGATGACGCGGCCGGCGGGGTCGAGCGGGACGCCGAGAGATCGGCCGAGGGGGCTGGCCTTGACGCCCGCGGCCCAGAAGACGTTGCGGACGGGGATGAACTCGTCGCCGACGGAGATGCCGCCGGGCGTGACGTCGGTGACCAGCGCGTTGGTGCGGACCTCGACGCCCATGCGTTCGAGGTCGCGCTGGGCGCGGGCGCTGAGGGTTGGGTGAAAGGGGGCGAGGAGGCGGGGTCCGCCTTGGAAGAGAAGGACGCGCGTGGTGCGGGTGTCGATGTGCTTGTAGTCGCGGGGGAGCGTCTGGCCGGCGATTTCTTTGATGGCGCCGGCGAGCTCGACGCCGGTGGGGCCGCCGCCGACGATGGCAAAGGTGAGGACGGCGCGGCGGGCCTCGTCGCTGCTTTCGTATTCGGCGGACTCGAAGGCGAGCAGGATGCGGCGGCGCAGCTCGGTGGCGTCCTCGATGCTCTTGAGGCCGGGGGCAAGGGGGGACCATTCATCGTGACCGAAGTAGTCGTGGGTGGCGCCAGCCGCGAGGATGAGGTAGTCGTAGGGCGCGGCGCCGCTTGCGAAGAGGAGCCGGCGACCGGGGAGGTCGATGCCGGTGACCTCGGCGAGAGCGACCTCGCAGTTTGACTGATCGCGAAGGACCGAGCGGATGGGGGCGGTGATGTCGGCGGGGGAGAGAGAGGCTGTGGCGACCTGGTAGAGGAGGGGCTGGAAGAGGTGGTGGTTGCGGCGGTCGATGAGTGTGACGCGGGCGGGTGCGCCGGCGAGGGCCTTGGCCGCGGCGAGGCCGGCGAAGCCGCCGCCGACGATGAGAACCCTGGGGAGGGGTGAGGGCGACATGGCTCTCTCAAGATAGCCGTGACGGGATGGACGGAGTACTGGGGTATCCGGCGTGGGGTGTTGGGGCCTGCGCGCCCAGGCGGGACGCCTGGGCCACCGGGGAAGCGGATCAGGCCCTGGGCGCGGCGATCAGGCGATGGAGCTCATCGAAGGTGGCGGGCTTGACGAGGTGGGCATCGAAGCCGACTTCGCGCGAGAGAGAAAAATCGGCCTCGCGCCCGTAGCCGGTCAGGGCGATGAGCTTGGCGTCTCCAGTTGCGGCGTCGGCGCGCAGGCGGCGGGCAACCTCGTATCCGTCGAGGCCGGGGAGGCCGATGTCGAGCAGCACGACGTCGGGCCGCCACTGCTGGGCGACCTTCAGGCCGTCGGGGCCGGTGTAGGCGCTCTGGACGCTGTACCCGTTGTGGCGCAGGGTGCTGGCGAGCATCATGACCTGGTCGATGTTGTCATCGACCACCAGCACCCGGAACCCACCGGGCCTTTGATGATGAGCCTGGGGGTCCGCCTCGAACGGCGGCGGCGTTTCCGGTGCTGGGGCGAGCGGCAGGGTCACGATGAACTCGCTTCCGACGTTGCGGCCTTCCGGGGGTGAATGGGCTTCGATGGCGCCGCCGTGCAGCTCGACGAGGCGGCGGGCGAGCGAGAGGCCGATGCCCAGCCCCCCGGCCGAACGCGCCAGCGAGCGGTCGGCCTGGGTGAAGAGATCGAAGACGCGGGGGAGGAGGCCCTGATCGATGCCGACGCCGTTGTCGCGCACACGGACACGGAGCTTGCGCGACCCGTCGGGCTGCTCGCAGCGCACGTCGATCCGCCCGCCGGCGGGGGTGTACTTTGCGGCGTTGTTGAGGAGGTTGATGAAGACCTCCTCCAGACGCATCGCGTCGGCGCTCACCCAGAGCGGCCCGGCACAGAAATCGATCGACACCGTGTGTTTGTGCTGGTCGATCAGCGGCTTGGTGGTTTCGAGCGCGTGCTGCACCACCTGCGTCAGGTCGATGGTCTGAGAGTCGAGGCGGATGCGCCCGCTGATGACGCGAGAGACTTCGAGCAAGTCATCGACGAGCTTGGCGAGGTTGCCGACCTGGCGCTCGATGATCTCGCGGGCCTGCTGCTGGACGAGGTTCTCGCTGCCGCGTTCGTGGGTGCGCAGGATGTGGACGGCGGAGCGGATGGGGGCGAGGGGGTTGCGCAGCTCGTGGCTGAGCATGGCGAGGAACTCGTCCTTGCGGCGTGATTCTTCGGCCAGCTGCTCGGACTTGTGGCTGATCTGTTCCTGGAGCTCGCGCTGCTCGGTGACGTCGGTGTTGGTGCCGAACCAGTGGATGACACGGCCGCCGTCGTCCTTCAGCGGCAGCACCCGCGTGAGAAAGGGCCGAAAGACACCATCGGCGCCGCGCAGCGGGAAGGTCATGTCGAACGGCTCGCCGGTGGCGAGCGAGTCCTTCCATTTCCCCAGAACCTTGGGGAGCGTCTCGGGGTCGTGGACGCTCTGCCAGCCCCAGCCCTCCATTTCATCGGGCGTCTTGCCGGTGTACTCGTACCATCGCCGGTTGTACCAGTAGATCCAGCCGTTGGCGTCGGCCATTCAGGCGAGCTGCGGGATGTTGTCGGCGATGGCGCGGAACTTGGACTCGGCCGCCCGCAACTGATCGTCGGCCTGAAGCTGGTTTTCCACATCGGTGCAACTGCCGACCCACTGCTCTACCTCGCCGCCCAGGCCGGACAGGGGGGTCGCGCGGACATTGACGCGCCGGTACGACTGCGTGGGGTTGTGCCAGAGCCGCCAGCGGGACTGGAAGATCGTGCGGGCGGCCCGGGAGTCGGCGTACTCCTGCTGGATCGTCGCGCGATCGTCCGGGTGCAGCGCGTTGACCCACCCCGTTGCGCGGCTTTCCTCCCACGTCTGCCCGGTGTAGCTGGTCCACGACGGCTGCTGTGTATGGAAGCACCCACCGGTGTCCATGGTCCAGGGCACGTCGGTGATCACGGTGACCAGAGTGCGGTAGCGAGCTTCGGACATGGTGATCGCGTTGCGTGCCAGCACCTGGCCGGCCAGGTTCCGGAAGTAGCAGACGACACCGTAGCGGCCGTCGGGGAGCGTGATGCGGTTCGCCTGCCACTCGTAGTACTCGATCGTATTGAGATCTTTGCGGCACTCGGCGCGTTCGGGGCTGGCGTACGGCTCGCCGGTTTCGAGCGTGCGACGGAAGATCGCGACGATCTCGTCCGCGTGTTCGTCCGGCCACAGGAGGTGGATCGTCTGCTCGAAATCGCGGCCGATCAGGTCGGGGATCTCGCCGAACATCTCCATTGCGGTGGGGTTCGCGTGCATGAAGCGGAGGTCGGTATCAACGAGGTAGACGCCCAGCGGCGCCTCGTTCACCAGAGTGGCAAACTGGGTGGCGCGGAGGCGCAGCGCCCGATCCAGCCGGTCGCGCTCGACGGCGGCCGCGAGCAGATTGGCGACACTCTGGATCAGTTCCAGGTCTTCGGGCGAGAAGCATGGGCGGCGCGAGGTTGCGAACGAGATGGTGCCGATCAATCGGTCGCCCACGACCATCGGGTACCCCGCGTAGGCCGTGGCGCCCATGGCGCAGAGGGCCGCGGCGTTGGGGAACCCACAATGCTGCATGTCCTTGATGACGACCGGTTTGCGTGTCTGGGCCACGATGCCGCAGAGGTGCTCGCCGTAGCGGATGCGGCCCAGGGCGGCGCGCGCGTCGCCGTTCAACCCGGCGCACGAGACCAGCCGCAGTGTGTCGGGTTCGTCGCCGACGGCGAAGTTGAAGTAGTACTCGGCGTTCAGGTGGCGCGCCACACCGGCGAAGACGGACGTCAGCAGCCCGTCGGCGCTCTCACGCTCCCCATCGGTGCCGCGCAGCACGAGGCGGGCGGAGATGTCTGCTATAAGGTGTCCGTGCTCGTGGCGGACACGGAGCGCCTCCTCGGCCTGTTTGCGTTCGCTGATGTCGCGCAGGAAGGCGGTGAACATCGGCGGCCCGCTGGTCGGAACCCGGGTGACGGAGAGCTCGATGGGGAACTCCGTGCCGTCGGCTCGGAGCGCGGTGAGTTCGATCCGCCGGTCGAGGATCGGCCCCTCCCCGGTGGCGAGGTAGCGGGCCAAACCCTTTCGGTGGGGCTCGCGGTAGGCCGGCGGCACGATGGTCGCGGCGAGTTCTTTGCCAAGAACCTCGTCGCGCCGATGACCGAACGTCCGCTCGGCGGCGGCGTTGAAGCCGGTGATGATTCCCTCGTGCGTGATGCTGATGATGCAGTCGAGGGCGGCCTCGAACGCGCTGGCTGTGCCGTCGTTGCCATCGCGCTGCGGAGGCGCTCCGTTGCTGGCGAGGCCGGCAGGCTTGGCCGGGGTCGGCTTCATCGCTGAGTCTTCCTCCCAGAACTCCCAGGGGAACTCTACCACGACCTAGGGGAAATCGTTCGCTCATTTTCTACCGGCACGCATGGGGGTTCCGGTGACCATGAGCCCGAAAGTCGGGGGAAGTATAGAGAAAGGCCGCCAGTGGGAAAGGCAGAATTCAGCCCGGAAAGCAGACCTCGCCGCGGGCGACCCGGCGGATCGCCCGGAGCACGGCGGATACGTCGTCGCCCTTGGAGACCAGGCCCCATGCCCCGGCGGAGAGGGCCGCGTCAACGGTGCGGGGATCGTCGTGACCGCTGAAGACGATGGCGCGGCTCTCGGGCAGCACATCGCTGAGCTCGCGGAGGGCGTCGAGCGGGTTGCGTCCGGGCATGACGAGGTCGATGACGGTGATGTCCGGGCGGAGGCGCTTGGCTTCGACGATCAGGTCATCGGCGGACGAGAGGGTGCCGACGCTGCGCATATCGGCCTGGGCATCGATGATGCGGCTGTAGAGGTGGGCGGTGTCGGCGGTGTCGTCGATGAAGAGGACTTTGATGGGGTCGCCGGTCATGGGGGATGCCCTGGGGCGGGGAAGTGAGTTGCTTTCAAGGTAGGGAGAACGGATTCTATCACGGTGAGCATGCGAGCCCGACGTTTGGCAACGGGGCGCGCTCATGTTGCCGTCATGCCGGGGGAGGTGGTGGGGTCCAGGATGGATTCCCGCGGGCATGCTCGAAAGGGAACTCGCAGGTCTCAAAGTGGTGCGCGGCCAGGGCTTGCCGTACCCCCTTTGATCGCTCGTCGGTATGCTCAAGCGGTTGCTCGATGAGTAAGCGTTCGGGGCGGGGGAAGGATCGAGGGAAAGGAACGAGGGACGAGTTCGCTCGTGCGTGTGCTCCTTGTTGAAGATTCAGTGCGGCTGCGGGGCTCGATCTCGCAGGGGCTGCGGGAAGCGGGGTACGCGGTTGACGTGGTGGGGGATGGGCGTGGGGCCGTCATCAGCGGGCAGACGACCGACTACGACGTGATCGTGCTGGACGTGATGCTGCCGGTGAAGGACGGGCTGACGGCGCTGCGCGAGCTGCGGGCCAAGGGGGTGCGGTCGTGCGTGCTGCTGCTGACGGCGCGCGACACGATCGAGGACCGGGTGCTGGGGCTGCGGAGCGGTGCGGACGATTACCTTGTGAAGCCGTTCGCGTTCGCGGAGTTGCTGGCGCGCGTCGAGGCGCTGGCGCGACGGGCGCACGGCGTTCGGGGCGCGACGATCCGCGTTGGGCCACTGGAGATTGACACCGCGGCGCGGGTGGCGCGGG
>JACMLW010000022.1 GCA_014379385.1 Phycisphaerales bacterium | reverse complement strand
GTCGCGGGGGGGGACGGCGGCAGCGAGGGCGAGGCGGAGCCGATCCCGGATGAGAGCGCCGCGTAGGCGATGGGTACGGCCAGCGGGTCGGCTTGTAAATATTCGGGTTTTTTCTGGTAGTTTGGCGATTGTGCCTTGATAAGATCCAAACACGAACCTAGTCTGGCGGCCTATGAACCGCCTCACACTCGCCGCTCTGGTTCTCCTCACTGGGTTCTCGGTCCAAACAGCCCTCGCCCAAGCCCCCGACTACGACTTCCAGTGGACGACCATCGGCGACCTCGGCAACCCGGCGTTCCCAGGGCCGTCGCCGTTCGGCCCGCCGTACGCCGAAGGCCGCGGCAGCGTCGATTACACCTACCGCATCTCGCGCCTCGAAGTCACGACCAGCCAGTGGCTTGAGTTCGCCAACACCATCAACGCGCTCCCTGATGCGCCGAGCTTCTTCGCCGAGCCCTACCTCTGGGGCGCCGAGATCGATCCGCTCTACAACGGCCCCGGGCACCAGTGGCGACTGCGCAGCGCGCCGAGTGCTGGAATGCTCCCCGTCGCGGGGATCTCCTGGCGCGACGCCGGCCGCTACTGCAACTGGCTGCACAACGGCAAGCGTCGTTGGGTGCGCTCGTCACCGGCGCGTACGACACAACCACCTGGGGCGACGACGGCCCGCTCTTCACCGACGATCCCACACACCTCCCCGGCGCGCAGTTCTGGATCCCCACGCTCGATGAATGGATGAAGGCCGCCCGCTACGACCCCAACCGCTTCGGCGATGGCCAAGGTGGGTGGTGGATGTACGCCGGCATGTCGGACGTGCCGCTGATTTCCGGCGCGCCCGGCGAAGGGCAAACGTCCGCCGGCTTCCACACCGAGCTCGACCCCTTCGCCGAGTGGGATATCCCTCTGGGCGCATACCCCGACATCATGTCCGCCTACGGACTGTGGGATATCAGCGGCGGAGCAAGTGAGTGGACAGAAGGGTTCCTCTTTGAAGGGTTTCCGCGCGATCGAATTCTTGGCGGTTCCTACGCGGGAGACTCAAACTACTTGATAAATGACCACGCCAGCGTCATAACGAGCCTCTGGCCAGGAACCGGCGCGTCCAATGCGGGCTTGCGCATCGCGTCGATCCCCGCCGCACCAAGCGCCCCCGTACTGCTCATATCCGCGTTGTTTCTTAGAAGGAGAAGGTAGATGCATCGAATAATGTATTTGTGGCTTATCGTGGCGTTCTTCGTGGTGCCTGCGGCTTGCTTCGCCCAGACGGGAACGGTCACCGTGACGGTGACGAAAAGCTCCGTAAGTCCCTGCACCGGAGGCACGGACACCCATTTCTACAACGGAGGGGATCCGATCTCGCTCAACTTGCCGTTCTGCGCCACTCGTGTGAACGTGACCACGAGCGGGACTTCGGTGAATATCGGCTCCATCACGCTGACGGGCGGGCCCACCAATACGCCGCTTGACATTGTGATCGGCAGTGGTGCACTCAGCCAGTCTGATACCCTCCCACCGCAAATCGGCAATGACTGGGCAGGGCTGGATGTGAGTGCGATCGCGTCGGGCGTCGAGACCCGCCTCGCGGGTGGGATCGGCGGCAATCTAACTGGCTCGATTGGTGTGAAGCAACTCTTCCGCATTGATGTTGGCGGCCAAGTCCAAGCAGCGATCACAGCAACGAATCCTGGAAACTTCGGCGGCGTCTGCGCCGTTGAAGCAGGATCGATTGGGACTGGTGGATCTATCACTCTCACCAATGGTCCGCTTCTTCGCGTACTGACCACCGGCTCTGGCGATATCGCCCGGGAACATTACGGCAACCAACGGTCGGATCGAGAACTTGATCGTCGGTGATGATCTCCTGGCCAACGTCACCGCGCCCAACGGACGCATCGGAAAGATCGAGGCTGCCGGCGGCGATATCGGAGCCTCCGGTTCTCCCGTCACCATCATCGCCAAGCAGTCGGATGTCAGTATCCACAGCATCCGCTACATCTCCGCCGACAACATCCACGCCAATATCACATCTAACCACAACTTCACTCCCGGAACCGGCCTCGACGCCAAGATCGGGCGCATCAAGGCCGAGACCGGCGTCATCACCGGCTCGATCACCACCCGCGGCATCGCAGGTTCCGTTACCGAGGGCGCCGGAGGCGTGTACTCCACCGGCAACTTCTCTGCCAACATCGTGTCAGACCTCAGCATCGAATCGACCCTCGATATCGGCGGCGAGCTCTTCTCCGGCACGACTGTGCGCATCGGCGCCCTCAGCAGCGGCGGCTCGGTCCGCATCGGCGCGACCGCCGGCCTGGAGGGTCAGATCGTCATCACCGACGCCTTCGCAAACGGCGGTTGGTTCGGACCCATCACCATCGGGACCGGCGGAAGCCAGATCGTCATCGATCCCGCCAACACCGCCTTCCCCCCAGAGGTGGACTACGCCCAAACCTCTGCCCAGCTCGGCGGCGGCGCCATCGGCGTCGTCCCCTTCGATTGCCACCGCACCGACTGCAGTCCCCTCGAAGAAGCCTTCATCGAGCAGCCGGCCAGCGTGCCTTCGACCATCCGCATCCGCCATTACGGCCCCGTCACGTTCGCCACCGGAACCATGCCCTACGTCATCACCAAGAAGCTCTACCCCTGCGACAGCGACCCCTGGGCCGAGTGCTGCGAAACCAGTTGCAGCGCGACCGACATCTCCAACCTCTTCACCGCCGCGCTCGGCTCCAATCCGCGCGACGTCATCCTCACCCCTGTCTCCGGCTTCACCTGGCCGGACGACCGCACCGAGTTCTGCTTCAAGCCGGTCGCCTCAGGCACGAACGCGCTGAAGTGCAGTGTCGTGAGCCCTTGGAACGTCGCCGTCTCCGCCTACAAGTACCGCTTCCTCGTCGGCATCCCCTGCGGCTCGGCCGACCTGGTCGGCGGCGACGGCGAAGTCGACAGCGCCGATCTCGCGGCGTGGATCCAGAACCCCATCGACCTCAACGGCGACGGCCTCGCCAACGACGCCGACCTCGCCCTCATCCTGCAGGCGATGGGCGAGTCCGAGTAAGCAAGGATTTCTCGCGATCAACTCTTTGAGTGCGCAGCTCTAAAACGGCTGTTCACCCCTTTCTTGTCCCGGTGGCACAGGCGTCCCGCCTGTGCGGGATCTTTCAGTGCAAGACGCTACCTTTCGGTGTGAGTCGAACGAGGGGCCTGAACTCAAAGAAGCCATCCTCTTCTGCCGCGCTTCCCTGTATCCTCTGGGGGCGTGCAACCTCGCTGAGGTTCTCGGCCGGGTTGTTGCCGCGGAAGGAGGGCGCCATGTTCGCTCGTTTCAATCGGGTCCGGTCGTTGTGCTACAGCGTGAGCAAGGTCCGGGCAATCGCGGCCGCCTTGTTGGCGGTGATCGTGTGCCTGGCGTCTGCCCTCCCCACTCTCGCGCAGCCGCACGCGCCGGTGCCGACATCGACCTCATCTTCCACCGCGCCCCCAACCCTCGGGCAGCGCCTCGCCTGGCTCGAGACGCGCCTGGAGAAGGCCCGCGAGGAGCACCACGTCCCCGGCATGGCCATCGCCGTCGTGCAGAACGGCAAGGTCATCCTGCTCCGCGGCTTCGGCGTCGCCGGCCTTGACTCCAACCGCCCCGTTACCGCCGACACGCGCTTCGCCGTCGGCTCCACCACCAAGGCCTTTACCGCCACGCTCGTCGGCATCCTCGCCGACGAGGGCAAGATGAGCTTCGACGACCCGGTGCGGAAGCACCTGCCCGCGTTCAAGCTGCACGACGCCGCGGCCGACGAGCAGGTCCAGATCCGCGACCTGCTCTCGCACCGCTCCGGCCTCGCGGCGATGACGATGTTGTGGTACGGCACCGACGCGACGCGTGACGACATCCTCGGGGTTCTCCCCGGCGCCGAGCTGCTGCACCCGTTCCGCACCCAGTTCAACTACTGCAACGAGGGGTACCTCGCCGCGGGCGTGGCGGCGGCCAACGCCGCGGGCACCGACTGGGACACGCTGATGGCCGACCGGCTGCTGCGGCCGCTCGGGATGACCAGCAGCAACACGACGTACGGCGCGGCGCAGGCCGACGCCGAGATGTCGCTCGGGTACACGTGGGACAAGGAGAAGGAGCTGACCGAGCACCAGCCGATGCGGCGCGTGGACTCGGTCGGCCCCGCGGGGTCGATCAACTCGAGCGTACGCGACATGTCGCGCTGGGTGCTGCTGCAGCTCGGGCGCGGCGAGATCGATGGCGCCCGCATCATCAGCGCCGAGCAGCACGCCAAGACCTGGGAGCCGCAGATCGATATCAGCGGCGACATGCAGTACGGCCTCGGTTGGTTCCTGCGCGAGTGGGAGGGGAAGCGGCTGATCGAGCACGCGGGCGGCATCGACGGGTTCACCGCCGAGGTGGCGCTGCTGCCGGAACAGAATGTCGGCTTCGTGCTGCTGATGAACCAGTTCGGGTGCCCGCTGCAGGAGCTGTCGCGTCCGCTCGTGTTTCGCGCGCTGCTCGGCGATATCTCCGAGCCGGCCGAGAGCGCCGGCGGTGGGGGGGCGGCCGCGGAAGACCTGGGCCGGCTCACCGGCACGTACATGGGGACATTCGCGCACTTCAAGGGGGCCGCCTTCAAGGTCACGCAGAAGGACGGCAAGCTCTTTCTCGACGTCCCCGGGCAGATGAACTTCGAGTTGCTCCCGCCCGATGCCGATGGCAAGCGCCAGTTCGCCATCACCGACCAGATCTCGGTGAGGTTCAATCAGAACGCGGCGGGCGAGCCCGAGTCGCTCTCGATGTACCAGGCGGGGATGACCTTCGAGCTGCCGCGCGAGGGCGTGGTGGTTCCCGCGGAGGTTCAGGCCGGCGAGGTGCCGGAGTACCTGGGGAAGTACCACGACGACAAACTCAAGATCGATGTGACCGTGCTCATCGAGGATGGTCGCCTGGCGGTGGATGTGCCCGGGCAGATGGTGTACCAGCTTCGGAAGCCCGAGGGCGGCGCGCGGGCGGAGGGCGCCAAGTGGGTGCTGCGCATCAGGGATTCGATGTGGGTCGTGTTCAACCGCGACGCCGCGGGTGCGGTGGAGTCGCTGACGTTCACGCAGGATGGGGCGGAGCATGTGCTGCCGCGGCTCGCGGGCGCTGGGGGCGCCGCGGAGGAGCGCTTGCCCACGGCGGCGGAGGTGGTGGCGCTCG
>JACMLW010000021.1 GCA_014379385.1 Phycisphaerales bacterium | reverse complement strand
TCAGCGCGGGCCGTGTGCTCGCCGTTGCACTCCGATCGCTTCTTGATCATCGTGAGCCTCATCCCCTCGTTCTCTCGCTTCTCGTAGACCACCTCGTCCATGACCGCGCGGATGATGTGGACGCCCAGGCCGCCGGGGCGGACGTCCTCGAGGTTGCGGCTCTTGATCGTCTCGGGGTCAACCTGCCGGGCCTCGTCCTCGATCACGATCTTGAGGGCAGCGGTGGGGCACACGCCCGAGTTCGTGCAGCAAGCTGGGTTAGCGCCGCCCACGGGCATCAGGCCGATCCAGATGGGCCGGTCGGGGCGGCGCTGGTACCCGTGGCGGATGACGTTGCAGAGCGCCTCATCGACAGCGAGCGCGATCTGCCCGCACGCCTCGTCGGTGAACGAGAGCCGGCGCGCCACCGCGGCGACCATCTCGCGAGCGCCGCTGAGATACAGCGGGTTACTCATCATTTCAATGCGGATTTCTGGGCGAGTCATCGGGTCGGCTCTCCGACGATCGGGACGGCCGCGTTACCGGCCCGCGAATCCGATTCTCCGGCTCGGCCGGGCGCGACATCCGCAGGGGCAGATTGGGGGGGCGGCATTACCGCCCCATCCTTATACCACGTCTCCCACCTATCGGCGGCTTGGCGCCGTTCCGCGAGGGTGCCGGCAAAATCGTACCCCATGGTGGACCCTGTGAAGTGCTCGAGGGCCTGAATGGCAAAGAGGCGGACGGCGCCGTCGTCGTTGTCGAGCATCTCAATGAGCTTGGGAACTGAGTCGCGGTCGTCCTGCTCGATCGCGTCTTGTATGGCCAGCAGACGGCTGCCAGGGTCACGTGCCTCCAAGTCCGGCTCGGGCGAGCAGCCGACGAGGAACGATGCCATCACAACGAGAACCGAGATGGAACCCCAGAGGTACACCGCGACATAGTATCGCCTCCCGGCGGGAGCACGCCGGGCCTCAAGGGGCCACTCCGGAATGACAAGCAAGTCCAGCGGCGGCGATTCGGTGAAGCGGCGCACGCCCGCGGGCCTCCCCGCGCGGTTCCCGCACGACGAGGTCGTCATCGTGCTGGACTTCGGCGGCCAGACCGCGCAGCTCATCGCGCGGCGCGTGCGCGACGCCGGGGTCTATTCCTTCATGGCCAGGCCCGATCTGCCGGCAGCACAGATCGCCGCGGCCAAGCCCAAGGGGATCATTCTCTCGGGCGGCCCCGCCAGCGTCTACGAGCCGGGCGCGCCCAAGTGCGATCCGGCGATTTTTGACCTGGGAGTTCCGGTGCTGGGCATTTGCTACGGGATGCAGCTCGCCTGCCAGGCGTTCGGAGCGCCGATCCGGCGGGCCGACCATCGCGAGTTCGGACGGGCGAACCTGGTCGTGAAGGATCGCTCGGACATCTTTGCCGCGGTGCCGGAGCGCACGAGCGTGTGGATGTCGCACGGGGATCAGGTGCAGGAGGTGGTTGGCGGCCCGGCGCTCTTTGAGAATCTCGCCTCGACCGAGACATGCCCGCTTGCCGCGGTCCGATCGACGGTGAACGGCCGCCGCTTCTACGGCGTGCAGTTCCACCCGGAGGTCACGCACACGCCGCACGGGACGGACCTGCTGCGGAACTTCCTGTATGACGTCTGCGGCTGCCGCGCCACATGGAAAATGTCGGACTTTCGGCAGACCGCGGTGGCGCGGGTCCGCGAGCAGGTGGGGAAGGGGCACGTGGTCTGCGGGCTGTCGGGGGGCGTGGATTCCTCGGTGTGCGCGGCCCTGCTGCACGAGGCGATCGGCGAGCAGCTCACGTGCATCTTCATCGACACGGGGCTCTTGCGGAAGAACGAGCGCGAGAAGGTGGAATCAACCTTTCGCGACCACTTCAACATCAAGCTGCGCGTGATCGATGCGTCGAGGGAGTTCCTCGGTGATCTCTCGGGCGTCGAAGACCCACAGGAGAAACGGCGGCGGATCGGGCACCGGTTCATCGACGTGTTCACCAAGGCATCGCACGACCTGCCGGACGCCGAGTTTCTGGCGCAGGGGACGCTCTATCCGGATGTCATTGAATCCGGTCATGGGCATGCGGGGCAGAGCGCCAACATCAAGCTGCACCACAACATGGGCGGGCTGCCGGAGGACCTCAAGTTCAAGCTCGTCGAGCCGCTGCGGGACCTGTTCAAGGACGAGGTGCGCAAGCTGGGCGTGCAACTTGGTTTGCCGGAGGACATCGTCTGGCGGCATCCCTTCCCAGGTCCGGGTCTGGCCGTGCGGTGCCTGGGAGAGGTCACCCGCC
>JACMLW010000020.1 GCA_014379385.1 Phycisphaerales bacterium | reverse complement strand
CCGACGGTGAGGTCGTTGTTGAAGTCGGCGACGCGGGTGCCATTGACGAGGTCGGCAAACCAATCCTGGAGGAAGGCGGTGATGTCAGAACTACCGACGGAGCCGTTGTCGTCCCAATCGACGGCGCAGGGAATCTGGCAGTCGTAGGTGAAAATGCGCAGGTCATCGATCGCGGCCTCGACCAGAGAGCCGGCGCCGTTGTCGCTCGCGAGGAAGCGGACTTTGACGGTGCTGGTGGGCGAGAGGATGTCGGCGACGCGGAACTCGTGGTAGATCCAGCCGCCGGAGGCATCCTGCACGGGGCCAACCGTTTCGACGAGCGCCCAGGAGGATCCATTGTTGTTCGAGACCTGGATCGTGAAGGTATCGGAGTTGGGCGCACCGCCGCCGGAGTTGCTGTACCAGCGCCAGTACCCAATGCGGGCCTCGGGGGTTCCGCCGAGGTCGAAGGCGGGCGAGGTGAGGGTGGTGCGTCCGCCGTCTACGTCGAAGTCGCCAGCGCCGCTGCCGGCGTTGCCGTTGGTGACCCAGCAGAGAACGCCGGGGGCGTCGGTGTGGTCGTCGCCGGGCTGGGCGGAGGTGGGCTGGGGGTCCATTCGGTTCCAGATGCCGGACGTGGCGGTATCGTCGGGGGCGCCGACGGTCCAGCCGGACTCGGCTTCCATCTCGTCGGAGACGGAGGTGATGATGGCGGAATAGACATCCACGGAATAGAAGCCGTTGGGTGGGTCGGTGAACGTATCACCGTCGCCATCGGAGGCGGTGATGAAGTAATCAATAGTGGCGAGACAGGGCGCGGGAGGAAGGGTTCCCTCAAAGTCATCACCGCCGACGCCGATCAGGTTGGTGACCGCGAACGCGGCGCCGTTGATGCTGGTGTGGAGCTGGACGGAGGCGGCGGGATCGCCGGCCTCGGCGCTCTCGACGTGGACGCGGATGGTGGTTGGCGTCTGCGGTGGGACGGAGGCGGGGCGGCCGGTGGGGTAGCTGAAGCTCAGATAATCAAGGTCGAGCCGCAGGACGAACATGCCGCTCTGCATGTCGCTGAGAATGATGGTGCCGCTGGCGAAGTAGGGGTAGTTGCCCCAGTTGCCGTTATAGGTGGGTCCGTCGTTGTCGGGGTAGGAGTCGAAGTAGGCGACCTGGGTGGGGGCGGAGGGGTTGGTCTTGTCGAAGACGCGGAGGCCGCTGGTGTAGTTGCTCTCGAAGAGAAGGTTGCCTTTGACGTAGAGGTTGTGATCGATGGAGGGCCGACCGCTGGAGACGCTGGACACGTAGAAGGGAGCGGAGGGGTTGCTGACATCCAGGATGCGGGTGACGCTGGGGGGTGCGCCGATGCCCTCATCGAGTTCGTCGTCAACGTAGAGATACTGCTTGTCATCGCTGAGCCAACCTTGGTGCGGGCCCTTCATGTTGGGATAGGTGCCGACGGCGAGACGGACGATGTTGCTCTTGTCGGTGGCGTCGAGAATGTCAACGCCGCCGTTGCCGTAGATGTAGAAGGCGTAGATGATTTCGCGCGGACCGGGCAGGCCGGGGAGGCCGTCCGGGTAGCTGACAATGACGGCCTCGTGGGTGTAGCGGGCGATGCCGGACTGTGACCACTGGCCGACAATGGTGGGGTTCTCGGGATCGGCGAGCGACATTGCCAGGACGGCCCCGGCGCCCAGATTCGTGCCACAGAGGTAGAGGTACGGGGTCGGCTCGTCCTCGTTGACGACCATGGTGTGCGTGCGGGTGTGGCCGCCGGTGAAGACGCTCTGGACAAAGCGGACGCGATCGGTCGCGGCATCGATATTCGCGAGATCGATGACCTGGACGCCGCCGCCTCCTTCGCTGCCGGTGTAGCAGTAGTGGCCGCGGACGCAGACATCGCGCCAGAGGCTGTCGGGGCCGTCCACGAAGCTGACGATGACAGGGTTGATGGGGTCGGTGACCTCAACGAAGTGGGTTCCGTTGTTGGAACCCATGATGGCGTACTCGCGACCGGCTGGCGAGGTGTAGCCCCAGCAGTCGTTGGCATTGGCGCCGCCGCCGAGCACGTTGAGGGGGAGATGGGCGAGCATCTCGACCCCTTGTGCCGGGTAGGTGCCGCGAAGGATTCCGCCGCCCCCACCTGCACCGCCGCCCTGGGGACCACTTATACCGGCGTTGGCGCTGGGAACGACCTTATGAACCATGCCGGTGACGGCGGGGCCATGGAAAGGGGGCTTGCGGTCGCGGAGCTTGCGCCAATCTTCCTCATGAGCGGTGCCGGGAAGGCAGGCGCAGAGAATGACGGCGCCGGCCGCGGCGAACGCACCGAGGCGAGACGACCACACCGAGCACAGCCCGTTCTTCATTGATCCGCTCCTGTTTCGTAGAATACGCGGCGGCAAGAACCTGTCGGCCGCGCCAGCCCGTATCTCTCACCAGCCTGAACAGTCTACCTCAACCGAGCCCGGATGGGCTACCGAAACTGAAACTGGATGTTCTGGGACGATTGCGGGGGCTCACCCCGCTGCCGTCCAGCCTTGGCCTACACCAAACATACTGTCCACTCGACCCCCCGACGCTGCTTTATGCCAACGCCCCACCAATCGTTCGTGCGCCGAAGAGTTTGGTTCCGAGCCGCAGCCGTGATTGGCGCCTCGTTTGGCTGGGCAGGGCTGAGCGGCGCGGGCCCGGAGGATGGCAAGCGGCCGGCCCCGAAGGCGGGAGAGGCTTCCGGGGGAACGGTCGGTGCTGTCGGGAACACGGGTTCGGGTGGGGTGTTCCTTGCGAATGACAAGGTGCGGCCGCATGTGACGATCTCGTGGCCGCGCCGGGATGGGACGATTGCGATGTTCGAGGGGCACTACGGGTACACGGAGCCGGAGGGGCGGAAGGCGATCGGGGGGAACCTAGAGGCGTTCGTGACGATCGGGGGGTCGCGGCTGGACTTCGGGGCGGCGGACCCGGCGGGGGCGATCGTGCGGGTGGGGTTCTACAAGGCCGATAAGTCGAAGCTGCTGTTCGAGGATCTGAAGGATGACGGCGCGGTGACGATCACGCTCACGGGGGTTCGGTTCAACCGGAGCGCGACGGGGACGGATGAGAGCGTCATTCACCATATCAAGTTCGACGACCCGAGTTCGCTGATCGGGTGCGTGACGCCGGCGGATTCGCCGGACATCATCAACACGTACAACACGGCGTCGGCGGAGGATGATCTGCGGGGGAAGCTGACGGCGAAGAACAGCAGGCGGGGAACGCTGGCGAGCGCGCCGGCGGCGGCGCGGGTTGAGGCGGCGGCGGATGGATCGGTGGCGCTTCGGGCGACGCTGCCGTACGTGCTGTTCAAGCACGTGGAGGATCCGTGGCTGCGGACGGCGCCGGGGACGTTTGCCGAGCCGTTTCACTTTCACGTGGAGTTTCAGGCACTGCCGCGGGGCGAAGAGGTGGGCGGGGTGAAGAACGGCGCGCGCGGCGGCGGCGGCGGGAGCGACCACTGAGGCGGAGGGTTCCGCTACCATCAGCGACCATGCAGCAAACGGGCTCGAATACATCTGGGGCGGGCGCGGGTACATCCGGGGTGAGCGCTGGGGCGGCGAGCGGGGCGGGGGGGACGGGTGCGCGGGCGCAGCCGCACAAGGAATCGATCAAGGAGACGCTGGTCTCGATCGTGATCGCGTTCGTGCTGGCGTTCGTGTTTCGCGGGTTCGTGGTGGAGGCGTTCGTGATCCCGACGGGGTCGATGGCGCCGACACTGCTGGGCGCGCACGTGAAGCTGCGCGGGCCGAACTCCGGGTACACCTGGACAGCGGGTCCGTGGAACTACAGCTCCGGGACGCTCGGGAGCGGGAATCCGCTGGCGCTGCAGCAGGGCGTGGTGGTTCACGATCCGATGACGGGGGAGCGGATCGAGGGGAACGCAATCGATGCGAAGGGGCTGAAGCGTCGGAGCGGCGACCGCATCCTGGTACTGAAGTTCCTGTACGCGATTTTCGAGCCGCGCCGGTACGACGTGGTGGTGTTCAAGGACCCCGCGCACCCACAGGTCAACTTCATCAAGCGGCTGATCGGGCTTCCAGGGGAGATGGTGGCGCTGGTGGATGGGGATGTATTCACGCGCCCGACTGGGAGCATACCGAAGGATCAGGCGGACACTTGGACGCAGCCAGGATGGAGGATCGCGCGGAAGCCGGCGCACGTGCAGCGCGCGGTGTGGCAGCCGGTGTTCGACAGTACCTACGCCCCGCTGGCGACTGGGATTGCTTTCGTATCGCCCTGGACGAGCGCGGACGGTGAGGGGACGGCGTGGGCGCTCGCGGGGCAGGGTTATCGGTACACAGGGACGGGGCCGACGACTCTGGCGTGGGACGGCGCAAAGACGAGGTATATCGAGGGGAGGAACTCGCTGCCGTGGCCGGTGACGCGCGAGCTGTGGGCAATCGATGATCGCTATCCATACGACGAGGTGCCGAATAGTTTTTCGTGGATGAGGCGGTTTCCGGTGAGCGATGTGCGGGTGCGGGCGGGGCTCGACATCGGATCAGCGACGGGGTCTTTCTCGATCCGGCTGGCGGCGCGGGGGGAGGAGTTCGTGGCGGAGTTCAGTGAGGGTGGAGGGGGCGCGTGGACGGTGTCGATCAAGTCGCGCGCGGAGGGGGAGGCGGCGTTCCGGGAGCTCGCGAGCGGGCCGGCGAAGGGGCTGAAGCGTGGCAAGGTGTGCGACGTTGAGTTCTGGCACGCGGACCAGTCGGTGCAGGTGTGGATCGGCGCGAAGCTGGTGGCCCACGCGGAGTATGAGTGGGAGCCGTCGGAGCGCATCGCGCGGGCGACGGGGCGAACGGTGGAGCAGGTGATGGAGACGGCGCAGCTCCGGAGCAATCCGCTCGCGGATACGAGCCTGTACCGCGCACCGCAGGTAAGTTGGACGTTTGCGGGGCCGGTGACCATGCACCGCGTGGGGCTGGATCGCGACCTGCACTATCAACCGGTGATCCTGCCGCCGGGTCTTGGGACGCACCCATCACGCCCGGCGGTGCTGTCACGGGACGAGTTTTTCTGCCTCGGGGATAACAGCCCGGCGAGCTCGGACGGTCGCATGTGGGACATGGTGGATCCGTGGGTGGCCCACGAGATGTGGACGATGAAGGGCCTTGAACCGAAGGCCGGAATTGTGCCGCGAGAGTTGATGATGGGGAAGGCGTTTTTCGTGTACTTCCCGGCGGCACACTTTGTGGGGGGAACGATCCCGGTGCCGGATGTTGGGAGGCTGCGGTTTATTGATTAGGCGAGGAAGGCACGAAGGCACTGAGGGACGGAGGGACGAAGCGTTGAGGAGACGGGGATCGGGGGAGCAAGGGATTAGGGGAGAGCGGCATATCCTGCGGCATGACCAGTGCGCTGATCATCCGCACCGCGGGAACGAACTGCGACGCTGAGCTGATGCGGGCGTTCGAGCTTGCGGGGGCGCGGCCGACGCTGATGCATCTGGACCGGCTGGTCGCGGAGCCGCGGCGGCTGGAGGACTTTGACATTCTGGGATTCCCGGGCGGGTTCTCGTACGGCGATGACATCGCGTCGGGGCGGATCTTTGCAATGCGGCTGCGCGAGCGGCTGTACGCGGGGCTGCGCGAGGCGGCATCGCGCGGCGTGCCGATGATCGGCGTGTGCAACGGGTTCCAGGTGCTGGTGCAGGTGGGTCTGCTGCCGGGGCCGCCCGCGGGCGAGGAATGGCCCATGGGTAATCCGCCGCGGCAGGAGGCGTCGCTGGCGGGGAACGCCGAGGGGAGCTTTGTTGATACGTGGGTGCGTGTGGAGGCGAACCCGGCGTCGAGGTGCATCTGGACGCGAGGGCTGATCGAGTACTTTGATGGCGAGCGGGCGGGCGCGGCGGTCGAGTTGATGCGGTTGCCGATCGCGCACGGCGAGGGGCGCTTTGTGGTGGAGAACGACAGGGTGATGCAACGGCTGGAGAAGAACCAGCAGATCGCGCTGCGATATCTTGACAACGTCAATGGATCACAGGGGGCCACCGCGGGGGTCTGCGATGTGTCGGGGCGGATCTTCGGCCTAATGCCGCATCCGGAACGGTATCTGGAGTGGGAGAACCACCCGTTCTGGACGCGCCTGCCGGGGGCCACGCGGCGGGGCGACACGCCGGGGCTGGCGATGTTCCGCGCGGCGGTGGAGGCGGCTGGAAAGGGCGCGCCGACTGGGCCGAGGATCGCGAGCGCGGTGTGAGAGCGGTGGGGAGATGAGTCTCGTGCAACCTTGGGACATGTTCATCGGGCGGTCTGAGGCTGCGCGGACCGGCCCCCGGGAGCTTCACGCCCCGTACTGGCGGGCGTAGTACTCGCGATAGGCGCCGCTCTTGACGCGTTTCCACCACTCGGTGTTGTCGCGGTACCAATCAATTGTCTGTTTGAGGGCGCCGGGCCAGGCCGAGCGGGTGGGGCGCCAACCGAGTTGGCGCTCGATCTTGGTGGCGTCGATGGCGTACCGGCGGTCGTGGCCGGGGCGGTCGGCGACGTACTTAATCTTGTCGTTGCCGCTGCCTGTGAGTTCGAGGATGGAGTGCGTGAGCTCGAGGTTGGAGCGCTCGTTGTTGCCGCCGACGTTGTAGACCTCGCCGGCGCGGCCCTTCTCCAGCACGGTGAGCACGGCCTCGCAGTGATCGTCGACGTGCAACCAGTCGCGCACGTTCTTGCCGTCACCGTAAAGCGGAACCTGCTGGCCCTCGAGCAGATTGGTGACGAAAAGCGGGATGACCTTCTCGGGGAACTGGTAGGGCCCGAAGTTGTTGGAGCAGCGAGTCGTCAGCACGTCCATCTGGAATGTGTGGTGGTAGGCGCGGGCGAGGAGGTCGCCGGCGGCCTTGCTTGCGGCATAGGGGCTGTTGGCCGCGAGCGGGGTGTCCTCGGTGAACTTCAGGTCGGGATTCTCGAGCGGGAGGGAGCCGTAGACCTCGTCGGTGCTGACGTAGACGAAGCGCTGGCCCTTCTTTCCTTTGCGGCGGGCGGCATCAAGGACGGTCTGTGTGCCAAGGGCGTTGGCGACGATGAAGGGGCGCGAGTCGAGGATGGAACGATCGACATGGCTCTCGGCGGCCATATGGATGACGGCGTCGGCATCGGCGACGAGGCGCTCCATCAGCGGACCATCGCAGACATCACCCTTGACGAAGCGGTAGCGCGGGTTTGACTCGAGACCGGCGAGGTTCTCGAGGTTGCCCGAGTAGGTGAGGGCGTCGAGCACGACGACCTCTGCGCCCTCGAGTCCGGGGTACGCGTCCTGCAAGGTGCGGCGAACGAAGTTCGAACCGATGAAGCCGGCTCCGCCGGTGACGAGGATTTTCACGAGTGCTGCCTCCTTGGCAAAGTCCCGACAAGTGTAGTCGGCCTGCCCGTGCGCCAAGCTCCGCCGCCCCGCGCTTGTAGGCTGGACGGATGTCGCTCCGCTCCTCGATCGCCGCGATCCCGGGCGTCCGGGCGGCGGCTGCACTCGCTCGACGCGCCCGCCATTGGCCGCGCAAGGCGACCGAGCGGTTCCTCATGCGGTTCGATCCGCCGGAGAAGGACGGGGTG
>JACMLW010000019.1 GCA_014379385.1 Phycisphaerales bacterium | reverse complement strand
TGATGGTGCCGAGCACGCAGGCGGAGAGGGCGATGAGGACGGCCTCGCCCATAACGAGCCGCGCGATGAGGCCGCGCTGCGCGCCGATGGCGCGAAGCACGCCGAACTCGAAGCCCCGCGCCTGGATTCCGGCGATGATAAGGTTGGCGACGCCGAGGCAGGCGACGAGCATGGCGGCGATGGCGACCACAGAGAAGACGAGGAGGGAGCCGGAGAGGACGGTGCGGATCTCTTCCTTGATCTGACGGCCAGTGCCGGCGGAGATAACGCCGACACCCACGAGCTTGCGGACGTCGGCCATCACGGCCTTGTCGTCGGCGGCGGGGTCGATGCCGATCTGGAGGAGGCTGATCGCGTCGTTGCCGAAGATCGTCTTTAGGTCGTCGCGGCTGCCGAAGACGGAGTTAACGGCCTGCTCCAGGTATTCATCCCCGATATCGAAGTACTTGCTGGCGATATCGAGTCCGGGAGAAACGACGACGCCGACGACGCGGAACTCGTACGACTTGTCGTTGTAGCGCAGGGCGAGTGTGTCGCCGACACCGACGCCCTTGGCGACCTTGAACTCGCGGGCGACGAGGATGGCGCCCCCCCTTTCGAGCTCCGCGACGGCGGTCGCCTGGTCTCCGTCAACGAAGTGCAGGGCGGTCATGTCAAAGAACTTGCGGGGCTCGAAGGCGACGAAGGTGGTGGAGTAGTCCTGCAGACCCTTGATGCCGAAGGCGTCGGTCTTCAGGCTCTGCAGGGTGATGGCGGCGGTGCCGGTGACGCCGGGGATTTGCTCGATGCGCTGCTGGGTTTCCTCGGTCAGGTTGCGGCCATGTACGAACGCGTCGGGGAACTTCAGGCTGCCGAGCCAATCCCGTTCGACCGCGCGCCCGTTGGTCCAGATGGCGACGAGGATCGCGAGGCCGACCATCATGGCTCCCGAAGTGAAACCGTGGCGATAGGGGGTCGCGAGAACAGTCCGGCCGAGGATGCCGCCGCGGCTGCCGCCGGGAAGGCCCATGAGCTTTGAGATCGTGGGGGCGGCGAGCCTGGCTACGAGCGAGAACGTGGGAACGCCGAGGAGGAAGTACCCGGTGAAAAGCGAGGGGAGCCCGATGGTGATGTCGAGCCAGAAGACAACCTGGCCGTCGGTTGGGATCAACAGCACGGCGACGTGGATCGCGGCGAGAACGAGGCCGATGAGGCCGCAGAGAAGTATGCCGGAGCGGCGGGCGGTGCGAGAGCGGGCGGCGAGTGCCTCGAGGGGCGAGGTTTGCGAGGCGCGGAACGCCGGCCACGAGGCGCCAATGAGGCCCGCGCCCACCGAACCGGCAACGGCGAGAGGGATGCCGAGCCAGGAGACGGCGAAGCCGCTGGGGAGCTGTTCCGGAAAGAGCTTGACCATGAGGGCGGCGCCGGCGATGCCAAGCGGGACGCCGATCGCCGCGCCGATAACCCCGATCAGGACGCCCACCGCGAGCTGGGCCTTGGCCAGGAGCGAGCGCGAGGCGCCGATGCAGCGGAGGACGGCGAGCTCGCGCTGGCGCTCGGTGACGTTGGTCGTCAGGCCTGTCATGATGATGAAGGCCGCGGCCAGGAACGAGAGCATGGAGGAGATGATGAGGCCGATCTGGCTGGACTGGATGTTTTTAACGAGACCGGAGGTGATCTTGCTGGAAAGGCGGAGAACAAGGGCCTTTCCGTGGGCCTCCTCGAAGGCGGGGGCGCGGCGGTCGAGGGTGGCCTCGGGATCCTGTCCCGACTTGATGATGATGTCGATTTCGCTGAGACGGCCGGGGCGACCGGCGAGCTGCTGGGTCTGGGCAAGGGTGAGGAAAACCTCGGGTTTGCCGATGGCGCCCAGCGGCGGCTGGCGCGCGATGCCGACGACGGTGAGTTTGATTGGGGTTCCGATGACGGCAACGTCAAGCACGTCACCGACGCGGGCATCGAGTTCCTTGGCGGCGATGGTATCGAGGACGATCTCGCCCGGCGCACGCACGGTGCGGCCCTCGACCATAAGGGGCGTTTTGGCCTTGTACTCGAGCTCGTGCTCCACACCGGTGCCGGTGAACGCGGCCTCCTTGCCGGTTCGGGCGTTCTTTAGAGGTACGGCCTCGTAGAGGCGGCCCATGGCGATGTCGGTCTCGGGCCACGCGCGGACCTCGTCGAGCACGGAGGTGTCGAACGCCTGCTTGCCGACGTTCTGGATGCGGAGATCGGCAGCGCCGACGGTGGCCGCGACGCGCGCGTGGATGCCCTTATGCACGCTGGCCATCGCGCACGCCACCGCGGCGATGAGCATCGCCGAGAGGCTGACGGTCGCGATGAGCAGCGCAGTGCGGCTACGCCGCGCTGACAAGCTGTTGGTAGCTAGCCGCCACGCCGGCCGCATCAAGTCCCTCCGTATCGATCGACCCCTCCACCTTGCCATCGCGCAGCACATAGATGCGCTCACAATGCACGGCCGCGGCGGGCTCGTGCGTCACCATCACGACCGTCATTTCGTTCTCGGCGGCGAGATTTTTCAGGAGCCTCCAGAGTTTGTCGCTGCTGGCGGAGTCGAGGTTGCCGGTGGGCTCGTCGGCCAGGAGCACGCGGGGCGCAAAGAGCAGGGAGCGGGCGATCGCCACGCGCTGCTGCTCGCCGCCGGACAGGGCGTCGGGCCGGTGGCTGGCGCGCTCGGCCATGCCCAGTGAGGAGAGCAGTTCCTTGCTGCGGGAACGGAGCCACGCGGCGTCCTCACGCTGCAACACGCCGGGAAGCTCGACGTTCTCCTGGGCGGTCAGCGTGGGGATGAGGTTGAACTGCTGGAACACAATGCCGAGCTCTCGCCCGCGGAAAGTGGTCAGGGCCCGCTCGGATAGATCGTGCAGCGCCTTGCCGCTCACAAAGACCTGGCCCTGGTCGGGCTTGTCGAGTGCGCCAAGGAGGTGCAGGAGCGTGCTCTTGCCGCTGCCCGAGGCGCCCATGATGCCGAAGAAGCCGGGGCCGGTGAGTTCAAGGTCTACGCCGCGGAGGGCCAGGACGTCGCGCCCGCCTGTGCGGTAGGCTTTATGGACGCCCGCGCAGCGGATGACCGGTCCATTGACGGCGGCGGGAGATGGCCCGGGCGGTGAGGAGGCTAAGGGGGTTGACACAGTTAGTGGCCGGAGTGTTTGGCGTACGCCGCGGCGTCCATAAGGCTGGTCATCCCGGTCTTATCCGAGAGCCTGGCCTTGAAGAGCCATCCGGCGCCGAAGGGATCGGCGTTGAGCAGAGAGGGATCCTCGACGACGGCGGAGTTGAGTTCAGTGATCTCGCCGGCGCCGAAGCAGTAGACGTCGCTGGTGGCCTTCACGGATTCAACCTCGCCGACGATGTCGCCCGACTTGAATTTGGTGCCCTTTGGCTTCATCTGGACATAGGTAACGTCGGTGAGCTGCTCTACGGCGAAGCGGGTCAGGCCGTGGGTGAGCACATCGCCCTCCACTTTGTGCCACTCATGGCTCTCGGAATACAGCCGGTCGGACGGGATCGACATGATGGAACGCTCTCTTGAACTGTGCGCCCGGGACGCCCGGGACCGCTGGGTCTGATGCTAGCCTGTATGGCGCGGGTGGGGGCAGCGCGAGCGTGCGATAACGATCGGGCACGCCGGCGGCTGGCGTTGGCACCCGGGGGCGGATACATTGCCGCAGCCCATGCTCCTGACACTCGCGGCCAACTCACTTCGTTCGTACCTTCGACCCGACCGAACAGGCGCACAGAAGCTCCGGTTGATCGATCTGCCGCGCTTCGCGCGCGACGAGTTCGGTCTGCACGGGTTGAACTTCAGCACCGATCTGCTCGCGGGCTCCGACTACGAGCGTCTCGACCAGGTACGCGACGCCGCCGACAAGGCGTGCTGCCCCTGCCTTGTGCTTGTGGAGAGCGAGCCGCAGGCGTTCGCGGAGGAAGACGACGACTTGGGGGACGTCGCGGTTGACCGGCTCATCCGGGTCGCCAAGGCGGCGAACCGCCTCGGGTGCAACTCGATGGCGCTCACGATATCGGGTGTGAAGGACGCCGACGACATGGACAGGGCGGCGGAGCGCCTGAAGGACGCGCTGCGCGCCGCGGAGCGGCTGGAAGTGAACGTGCTGCTGGGGACCAGCCCGAGTGGTCTGCTGGCCTTGCCGGATAGCCTGACCGATCTGATCAAGAAGGTGGGGGGGTTCCGCGTCGGGACGTTTCCTGATTTTCAGGCCGCTTCCAACTCCGCGGACCCGCCTCAGTACCTTCGGCGCCTCACGCCATACGCCCAGGGAGTAACTGCGTCGGTCGTCACGTTCAAGGCTCCAAAGAAGGGCGGCCCCCCGGCGCACGAACCGTACGACCTGGTCGAGTACACGAAGGCGATCGCGAGCGTGGGGTACACGGGGACGCTGGCGATCGAGGTGCGGGGCGAGGGCGACCCGGCGGCGACGATCCGCAGCGCGACCGCCGTGCTTCAGGGCGCCCTGGGGGCGGAGGCGGACCAGTCATGACCGGCCGTCACGCGGGGAAGCCGCGGCTGATCGTCACGATTGATGGGCCGGCGGGCACGGGGAAGTCGTCGGTGGCGAGCCAGCTCGCGAAGCGGCTGGACCTGGACTTTCTGGATACAGGGGCGATGTACCGCGCCGTTGCCGCGGTAGCAATTGATCGCGAAATCGACTGGCAGGATCACAACTCGGTGGTGGATGTGGCGGTCGATTCAGACATGCACTTTGATTTCTCGACCGATCCGCCGGAGCTAATCGCGTATGGAGCCCCTGTCACGCGCCGGCTGCGTGATGCGGACGTGACGGGATTAGTCTCGTCGATCGCGGGCATCCCGGGCCTTCGTCGGTACCTCGTGCGTCAGCAGCGGATGATCGCCGCGTCGCACCCGCGCCTGGTGACGGAGGGGCGTGACCAGGGTTCGGTGGCGTTCCCTGACGCCGAGGCGAAGTTCTATCTGGACGCGACACCCGCGGTGCGGGCACGCCGGCGGGCCGACCAACTCCGCGCGGCGGGCCGTAGCGTGGATGAGGCGGTGCTCTGCCGCGAGATCATCGAACGCGATCGATCTGACTCGACACGGGCCGACGGACCGCTGATGTGCGCGGACAATGCGCGGCGGATTGATACATCGTCGCTGAGCCTGGAGCAGGTCGTCGACGTGCTGGAGAAGCTCGTGCGGTTGTCGGGTGCCGGCGTGGATCCTGGGACTGGGGGGACAGGGGAGGCAGTGGCCGAGAGCGGATCTGTTCGCTTCGTTTCGCCGGGCGTTCGCGCGGATCGCTCGTGATGGAAAGCGCGACCCCACGACCGAAGAGGGCGTCCAGCCGCGACGAGCAGGTGGTGCGGTCGCGCGGCGCCAGAGTTGTGTACGAGCTGGTGTGGCGGGCGAGCCGAGCGCTGTTCCGGTTCTTCTATCGCCTCGATATCCGGGGGGAGCAAAACATCCCTCGCGAGGGCGCGCTTCTGGTGGTGGCGAACCATCAATCCCACCTGGACCCGCCCGCGGTCGCGATGGCCTTTCGAAAACGGCCCCTGTTCTTTCTGGCGCGCGGCGGGCTCTTCAAGAATCGCGTGTTCGGCTGGTTGATCCGGACGCTCAACTCCATCCCAATTGGTGAGGGCAAAGGCGAGACGGCGGGGATCAGGGTGTCGCTCGAGGCGCTCGACGCGGGCCGGGCGCTGCTGGTTTTCCCCGAGGGCAGCCGATCACCCGACGGCGAGCTCAAGGAGTTCAAGCGCGGGATGTGGCTTCTCGTAAGCCGCGCCAGATGCGATGTGCTGCCGGTTGCGATCGAGGGGGCGTTTGGCGCGTGGCCCCGGCATCGCCCGCGCCCGTCGCTGTTCGGGCATCGCATCCGAATCAACATCGGCGTGCCGGTCAGCGCGACCGACCTCCTGGCGTTCGGGCCGGACGCGGGCTTGGCGCACCTGGCGGCGATCGTTGATGGCTTGCGAGCCGAACTGCTCCACCCGAAGGACTGACGGGTTCACCACACGTCCGCCAGCTTGGCAGCGGCGAGCATCAACAGAATCGTGATCGCCAGCCGGACGACCTTGAGCGGGAGCCGGTGTGTGAGCTTGGCGCCGAGCTGGGCGCCGAGGATGGCGGTGGGAGCCATGATCGCCGCGAGGGAGAGCGCGTACCACACCGACTGGCTTTGCGTGTGGAGCGTTGAAAGCTTCAGGGTGGCGCCGACCACTGCGGTGATGGCGATCACGGCCGAGCTGGTCGCGATGGATTGTCGGAGCGGAACCTTGCAGAGCAGTTGCAGGAACGGCACGAGCAAGACGCCGCCGCCCAGCCCGAGCAATCCGCCGATGAAACCGGTTATCCCGCCGCTGATCACCAGGGAACCGACCCCGGGATGCTCCGCCTGCCTCTCACGGTGGCCACGCTGCAGGATTCTCCAGATGTTGAAGCAGCAGTAGGAGGCGATGAACGCGGCGAGGATGATCTTAAGGCCGTTGCCGTTTACCCGATTCGAGATGAGCACGCCGACGACCAGCATCGCGATCGTGCTGAGCATCAGCGGCCCGACGAGTTCCTGACGCACTGCACCGGCGACTCGATGCTTGAGCGACGCCGGGAGCGCCACGGCGACATTCACCGTCATCGCGGCCGCCATGTAGGCGTGGTGGCGCGCTTCGGGGTGGTCTCCGAAGACCATGTGGAGACCCGGGAGGATGATCATCGAACCCCCCACACCAGCGAGGCCGCCAAGCACGCCCGCGATGGCCCCAATACCCAGCCCGGCGGCAACCTCCACGATCGTCATCGATGCTCCGACAACTACGAAAGGAGGTTCCGCGACGTGAGCTTGTCCCCCCGACAGTCGGGGTGCATTGCCATCGTACGGGAGCGCCGCACACCGGACATGGTCCCGATAACCCGCACAGGTGGAATAAACGTGCCCCAAATCCCCCAGATTCCCATTGATTGTTCAACTCACACGGCGGAGTTCGTGGTATCCGGTAAGATGTAGGCTCGAGACTGGCTCGGCACGGCGACCCCGTTGTACGCACGTGGGCGGGAATGGGTATTCCGCATGGAAGAAGCAGATCGGCATATGTCTTCAAGGAGGAGGGCCACGTTACCGCGGCGTGAGCGGTGAGGTGGGTGCGCCGATCGAAAGACCGGGCCTGGAACTTTCCGTTGATTCGCATGAAAACGACGAACACGGCGCCGCTGGCGCAAGGGGCGTTCAGGCGCGCCGCGATTGGCTGGGCTGTGCAATGCCTCGCCGTTGCGGGGTTGACCGCGGTGGTGATCTATTCGGCGGTGCTGACGAAGCAGGCGCGTTTGCAGGGCCAGATCCCTGTGCTGGCGGCCGTAACCGCGTCACGCTCGGTCGAGCCGGTTCAGACTCGAGTGGCGACGAGTGCCGAGGCCGCTCCGGTGGCGCACCGCCAGAGAGTCGGGTACGCGGCTACTGAAGTGGAGCGAGCGTCCGAGGCTCGTTCCTCCATCGTTGAGACGTCAAATAATAACGAGAGGACCGTGACTGAAACCGCCGGAGCGCCCGTTGCAGGCGGCGACACGGCGCCCCCTCCGCTCGCAAAGTTCGACACGACGGATATCCGCTACTTCAACGGCCGGCCCATTCGACCGGTCCGCACGATGTGGATGGTGGTAACGGCGTACTCGCCCGATGAGCGATCGTGCGCCGGCTCTGCGGACGGCATTACCGCTTCCCTGCACCATGTTGAGACCAACAGCGGCAAGCTGGTGGCGGCCGATTCGCGGGTGCTGCCGCTGGGCTCTATGGTCAGCGTTCCGGGATATGACAAGGGCCGCGTGGTGCCGGTGCTCGACCGGGGCGGGGCCATCAAGGGCAATCGCCTCGATGTCCTGTATCCGACACACGAACAGGCGCGGCGCTGGGGCGTGCGACGGATCAAGGTGGTGGTCTGGGACTACGCCGATGGCGAGGCCCACGACGATTGGCGCCGCATCCGCGACTCCAGGTCGCGCTCACCGGGTTGATCACGCGGAGCGTGGGCCCGGCGAGTACCCTCTGGCCGTGCTCGCCAGCAGCGCCAAGCGCCCCACCAGCATTGAAGAGATGATCCCGCCGGAGTTGTCGTCGCGCCTCGACAAGCTCGACGTGTTCAGCCGGCGGGTCTTCGCGGGCAAGCTACAGGGGGAGCGGCGCTCCAAGCGCCGTGGCCAATCGGTCGAGTTCGCCGACCACCGCGCGTACGTGCCGGGGGATGACCTCCGGCGGATCGACTGGAACGTGTTTGCGCGCCTGGACCGCTTCTTCATCAAGATCTTTCAGGAAGAGGAGGACCTGGCGCTGCATATCGTGCTGGACGCCTCCGCCTCGATGGACGCGGGGAGTGCCACGGGTTCGCGCCGACCGCGAGCCGAGGGTGCCGCGGATGGTGAGGAGGCGGGGATCGGACCGGGCGCCTCGCCGGGGTTCAACAAACTCCTGTTCGCCCAGCGGGTCGCGATGTCGCTCGGGTACATCGGGCTGGTGAACAACAACCGTGTCGCTGCGTGGGTCTTTGATTCGCACTCGCTGCGGCGTCTCCAGCCCGCACGCGGGCGCCGCCACGTGCGGCGGTTCGGACAGTTCCTGCTGGGCTCGCTCCAGGAGCAGACCCTGCCGCGCGATCCGGCCACGCCGCCGGCGGGGGCCGGAGGGTTCAACGCCGCGATGAAGAGCATCGCGCGGGCGAGAACGGGGCGTGGCGTGATGGTGGTCCTCTCGGACTTTTTTTTCCACGAGGGATACGAGGAAGGGCTGCGGCACCTCGGCGCCGGGGTCGCGGGCGGTGGCTTTGACACCTGGTGCCTGCAGGTGCTCTCGCCGGGCGAGCTCGATCCCGGGCTCGAGAGCGCCGCGGGCCTCATCGGCGACCTGCGCTTCATGGACGCCGAGACCGGGCGTGCGGCGGAGGTCACAGTGACGGCCGACCTCATTCGGCGCTACCGCGCGGCGGTTGATCAGTATGTCTCTACACTGCGGAGCGTGTGCGCCTCGCGCGGCATGCAGCACATGCTGGTGCCCTCGGATACACCAGTGCAGATACTGCTGCTCGAGTACCTGCGTCGTCGTGGCTTGCTGCGTTAGCTCAGCGCTGCGGCGCCGCGTGGCTCTTCAGTTTTTGGTAAAGCCCGTCATCGATGCCTAGGTACTCGCGCATATGCTGGTCGTAGACCTGCTCATCCTGCTCGCGCGAGAGGTCGAGCCGCAGCTCGTTGATGACCTTGGTGCCCTGACGGATCCAGAGATCCCACGTCTCCGCTGAGATGTTGGCCCCGATCCACTCGCCGATGGGGCCACGGAAGGGGGGTCGGGCCATCTTTGATCCAGCCTGTCCGGTGCGGGTGCAGACGAACGACCCGGTCGCGGCGCCGGTTGCGCCGGGGCCGGGAGGGGCGGCGCTCAACAGGTCAACGTCGCGCGAGCCCTTGGCTCCCGGCCTAGGGGCAACCACCGGGATCGGCTTGCCAAGGTTCTTGAGCATCTCCGCCAGAGCGCCCTTGGGGAGCACGTCGCCCCGCTCGGCGGCGATCATGTAGCCGCGCGTGGCGATGGCGGCGCCCTTCTCCTTGTCGCCGGCCCTGAGGAAGTTCTCCGCGGCGAGCTGGAGCGCCTTGCTCATGCCGGGGACGATCTCGGCGCATCGCAGGAAGCTCTCGGCCGCCTCGGTGTGCCGGCCCGCCTGGGCGTAGGCCCCGCCCAGCGAGAAGTGGGCCATCTCGTTCTCAGGGTCGGACTGCGCCATGTTCTCGAACTGTGCGATGCGCTGGGAGAGGTCCATGGCGGAGCGTAGCAAGAGACCGCGGACCGGGCGAAACGCCCGGCCCGCTCGGCCCGTTTGTCCGCGTGGGCGCATCGGTCTCGGGCCGCTATCCTCTGGCCGTGACAGGCGAATCATCGGTGTTGCGCACGAACATCGCGGGGGTCATGCTCCGCAACCCGGTCATTTTGGCGGCGGGAACACACGGCACGCTCGACGAGTTCAACGAGGTCTGCCCGCTGGATCGGGTGGGCGCGCTGGTCACCAAGTCCATCACGCCCGAGCCGCGCGATGGGAATCCGACGTGGCGTGTGATTCCCGCTCGCGCGGGGATGATCAACGCCATCGGCTTGGCGAACCCGGGGATCGCTCGTTTCGAGCGGCACCTCGCGGAGCGGCTTGCCTCCGTCCCGACGATGGTGATCGGGTCCGTCGCTGGCTTCAGTATCGACGATTACGTGCGGGTCGTGGCAGGCTTTGAGCAGGTCGCGGCGGTCGCGGTCAATGGGAGTGGTTCGAGCGGCGCCGGCCTCGAGCTTGTCGAACTCAATGTCTCGTGTCCGAACGTACGCACCGGGACTGAGTTTGGACACACGCCGGCGCTCATCCGCGAACTGCTCCTGGCGGTGCGTCCGGCGGCGCCCCGGCTCAAACTGATCGTCAAGCTCTCGCCAGTCTGCCACGACATCGTCGCGGTCGCCAAAGCGGCGATCGAGGCCGGCGCTGAAGCGCTCACCATCTGCAACACGATCCCCGCGATGGCCATTGACGTGGAGTCGCGCCGGCCGCGGCTCGCCAATATCACCGGCGGGCTTTCTGGACCGGCGATCCATCCGGTGGCGTTGCGGCTTGTGCATGAGGTGTACCGCAAAGTGACCAAGGATGCCCATGGCACGGGTCGCGCGGTGCCGATCATCGGCGCCGGCGGCGTGACCAACTGGCGCGACGCGGCGGAGTTCATCTTGGCGGGGGCGAGCGCGGTCGAGATTGGGACGGCACTTTTCGCTGATCCGCGCGCACCGCTCAAGGTTGTACGGGGCCTCGAACGATGGGTGATCCGGCAACGAGCGGCCACGATCAGTGAACTCGTAGGGAGCATGATCAGTTCGTGATCTCCTAAGCGATTGGTTTTCGGACGCCGCACACAGTCCAAAAATACAGTTGCTTTTCTGATCGGCACGCGGTATCTTCCCACCGCCATGTCAGCCATCGCACCCGCCAAGATCTGCGTCCGGTGTCAGAAGGATTGTTCCAGGATTCCCCGCGTGAAGGATGAGCGTGGGCGATACACCTGCCGTCCCTGTCACGACGCGGTGGCTGCGACGACAAAGTCGACACCGCCGTCGCCGGCCAGCGATCCGATCCCACTGGAGGAGCCCGAGTTCGTGGCGGCCGACTTGCTGGAGCTGATCCCGAAGAACATCGGGCTTCAGCAGATGCCGACGTGCCCGGGGTGCGAGGCGGTCATGCTCCCGGGCACGGTGCTGTGCGTGCAGTGTGGTTTCGATACGCGCAAAGGCGTGAAGCGCGACACGGGCGTGACGGTGGAGATCGAGGGTGAGAGCGACTCGACTCGGTGCCCGCGGTGCAAGTACGACATGTCGGGGCTGAAAAAGCCGCAGTGCCCAGAGTGCGGGGCCGTTGTGTATCGAAAGAGGAAAACCGAGCGGGAGCGTCTCAAAGAAGAGTCGCGTACGGTCGCGCGCAAGGCCTACCTGTATCCGGCGATCACGGCCGCGGTCGGCATCCTCGGTGCCCTCATGTTCTTCAACGCGATCAATCGGACGGATCAGCTCGACTGGTATTTCTTGAACCTCGCGGTGCAGATCCAGGTAGGACTCGCGATGTACTTTGTTGTCTGCCTCATCTATATGGGGTTCGATGCGCCCTTCCGAATGACGGCGATCCGGTTGGCCTCGGTCTATTCGGTGATCCAGTTGCTGAGGGCGATGGTGCTCGCGATGCAGTTGCCCAGGATCGCCTACATGGGCCCGCACGTCATCGTGGGAGCCATCTACCTGATGCTGCTCTGCAAAATGCTGGACCTCGACTTTGAGGATGCCTGGCTGCTTGCGCTGCTCACCTACATGGGAATGTTCGCGGTCAGCCTGGCGATGTTCACCTGGGGTCGGTGATCCCTTGCCCAGATCCGTGCGTAGTTCCGGTGCCGACGGGGCGGACTTCCGGGAATATCAACGGGCACCCATGTGACAAACGCCAAGCCCCCGACTGATATGCAAACCGACTTCTGGGGTGACCGGCGCTGCGGGAACTGCGGCGTGGCGCTGCTCGCGTGGCTTCGGGGCCGTCCATGCCCCCGTTGCCGTGTGCCGCTGCACATGCGAACGAGCTGCGCGAAGTGCGAATACGATATTTCTAACTTGGAGTTTGGTCATCCGTGCCCGGAGTGCGGCACGTACTTTCCGCGGCGATTCTTCTATGTAGCCGCGCACTGCGTTGGGTGCGGATACAGCCTGCACGGCCTGGGCGAGCACGAGTCGTGCCCGGAGTGCGGGCGAGCCGACCCGGCCGGCGATCGGGTTTGCCGCGTCTGCGAATCTACCCTGAGAGACAGCCCGCCCGCCGGGTCATGCCCTGTTTGCGAGGCGAGGTATTTGCCGAACACGGTTCGATACCTGCCGGGCTTGCCGTCGCGGGTTCATCTGGTCTGGCAGCTCTTCGCGGCGCCTGGTGAACAAGCACTTCCCCAGGGAAATATATCGCCGAGGGCGGGCGATGGGACTGCTCCATCTCGGTTTGTGGCCCGCCTTGATCATCGTGGCGTCTGTCCTGGTGACATCGATGTTGGCCGGCGTGGCGATCCTTTCGGTCATATATGAGTCGGCTGTACGCGGCGCACCTCAGAAATGTCGGGAAGGCGCGACCCGATTCCGGGGGACGCGGCGTACAACCGGGCGAGAGCGGCCATGAGTCAGAGACGGGGCGAACCGAGTATCCCGCGGCCCCAGCGGTCCAGAGTGCAATCCCAATCGAAAGGCCCAGACGTGCTTCATCGATCGATCCTCGCGGTGCTTGCCGTGGCTTGGTTGGCCTTTCCGTATTCGGCTATGGCTTCCGGCCCGGCGCTCACCCTGCGTGCAGGGAGTAGGGCGCAGCCTGATGATGCCGAGCCGGGCGCCCCCGCTGCACCGCTCTCTGCCATCGAGCGCCTCCCCATCCGTGAGGTCACGATCTTCAAGGACGGCCACAGCGTCGTACTGCACAGCGGCCAGATGCCTGTCGATCCGCGCGGCGACGTGCTGCTGGATCGGCTCCCGGCCCCTGTGCTCGGGACGTTCTGGCCCTCCGTTCGCGGCGAGGGCGTTGCGCTCAAGTCAGTCATCGCCAGTCAGCAGCGTGTGCTGGTTGACCACACCGCGCTCACGGTGCCGCAACTCATCGACGCGAACATCGGTGCCCAGGCTGTCATCCGCGAATCCACCGGTGAGCCGTACTCGGCAACGATTATCGGATGGCCGGAGCGCAGCAGCGACGAGTTAGAGCGCACGCTTGCGCCCGACGACCCCGCGAATGCGACGGGTTCGGGCCTTGTTCTTCCGCAGAAGGGCTCGATCGTGCTGCTCCAGACGGACGCGGGCACCCGTGCCGTGGCGATCGATCGCATCCAGGAGATCACGTTCAAGGGCGAGCCGAAGCTGCGGCTCCAGCAGGAGGAACTGCGCACGCTGATGACGCTCGATCTTGACTGGAAGGGCGGCAAGCCGGGCGAGAAGGCCGACGTCGGGATGATGTACGTGCAGCGGGGGCTGCGGTGGTCACCGAGTTACAAGGTGATGGTGGACGGCGAGGGGACGGCGAAGATCGAGCTGCAGGCGACACTCATCAACGACTTGGCCGACCTGGACGATGCGACGGCGAATCTGGTGATCGGGGTGCCGCGTTTTGCGATGGAGGGGCAGTTTGATCCGGTGGCGATGCAGTCGACGATCGCGAGGGTGGCGGAGCAACTGCAGCGGGAGTCGCAGACGGCGAACTACCTGAGCAACGCGCTCATGTCGCAGGTGTCGGCGCGAGGATTCGCGGATGCCGGTTACGCCCGGAACGAGAGCAACTCCCCCGCGCCGGTGGTCAGCCCGGAGGTGACGGGGTCGGACAAGGCCGAGGACCTGTTCGTGTTCACGATCGAGCATGTGACGCTGAAACGCGGCCAGCGCATGGTGGTCCCCGTGGCGACGATGGAGGTCCCTTACAAGGACGTCTACACGCTGGACCTTCCGTTTGCCCCGCCGCCGGAGGTAGCCCAGGCGTACAACCACCAGCAGGAGTCGCAGATCGCGCGCATGCTCGCCTCGCAGCGGGTCATGCACACGCTGAGGCTCTGCAACACGAGCAAGTTCCCGTTTACGACCGCCCCGGCGCTGGTGCTCTCCGGCGGGCGCGTCATCGCCCAGGGCCTGATGACGCACGCCTCGCCGGGCGCCGACGTTGATCTCGAGGTCACCAAGGCCGTTGACATCCGCATGAAGAAGTCGGAGAAGGAGATCAAGCGCACGCCCAGCGCCCAGCAGTGGGACGGGTACGCCTACATCAAGGTGGACTTCGAGGGGACCATCACGCTGGAGAACCTGCGCGGCAAGAGCGTTGATGTCGAGGTCCGCCGGCACGTGCTGGGGAACGTTGACAGCGCCGACCACGACGGTGTGGTCGAGATGGTCAACATGTTCGAGGACGAGGCGTTCCTCGGCGGCGCGTACCAGCCCTTCTGGTGGCGGTGGTACAACTGGCCGCACTGGTGGCGGCACTTCAACGGCATGGGCCGCATCGACTGGAAGGTCACGCTCAAGGAGGGCGAGAAGGTGGAGCTGAAGTACCAGTGGAACTATTACTGGCGGTGAGGCTGAGGCGTCTACGCACGCGGGCGGCCAAGGTGGCCGCCCGCGCGTATCGCTCTTGATGTCAACTGCGTGGACGGGAGTAGCTTGCCTCAACCGATCCGGCGGCGAAGTGCAGCGAGCGCACCCAGCCCGGCGAGGCCGGCGAACCCGGCGCTCGGAAGTGGGATGACGACGGGGGGCGGCGGCGGCGGGTTGCTCACAAACGAATCGCTGGGACCACCGGGGCCGCCGGCGATACCACCGACGTGCATGCCCACGCGAATGCTGCCGTCACCAAAGCCGTCCTCGATGTCTGACCACGTCGTTCCGCCCGTGAGCGTGTAGAACATGTCGAGATATTCGCCAAGAGCGTCGAGGTAGTCCTTGCCCCTACCCTGGGCATCCGCGCTCAGCGCCGTGTTGGCGGCAAACGAAACGGTATTGCCCGCGGGAAGGTTCCCCGGGTTCACGTTCGTGCCGAACTGCGTGTAGTTCACGCCCGTTGACTCAAAGACGTGGTCGATGCCCCCGAAGTGGGAGGTATCGTCGACGTAGATCTCATGCACGCCGCTGGCGATCCCAACGTTATTCTGAAGCCGGAACTTCACAATGCCCCCGCCCTCGTCCGTGATCACGCACGAGAGTTGGCCGGCGATGTTGTTGTTCGCGTTGTTGGTGATGCGGTTGAAGGTCACGCCGATCGGGTCAGCCGACGAAACCGCGGCGAGCGACAAAGCGGTACCGATGGCGATGTAGGCAGTCCGGACCATCATGCTCCCTCTCCTCTGGCAAACAAATGGGGCGTATCAGCGTCTCAGCGCGGGAAGGCAGCCGTGGCCAATGAATGAGTCTATTCCAATTGAGGTGTTTTTCCACCCCCAAATAGGCGATTTTAGTTCAAACTGGGGGGTTTGACGCGCAATTTCAGACCTGTAAACCGGACACAGGGCACGGTTGCCATAGTGTGCAGCCCCGGGGCCGCCTCCGTTAGCGACCGGATCGCGTTGAGCGTGATCGCCGAAGTCGCCACATCCCCGTGCACGCCGCCGCGAATCACGAGGTCGATGTTCGGGTCGCCGTCGATCACTACCCGGTCGTGTGGGTTGGTCTGTCCGATCGCCGCCTGGAACTCCATATTCACGACCAGCCGCTCGCTCTGGCCATCGCGCGTGTAGCCGCGCGCCACCTGCCGCACGCCGGCCGCCAACCCCGCCGCGATGGGCCCGATCGCCGACGGCAGGGGCCGCTCGGCCCGCACCGGCTCGATGCTCTCCTCCCAACGATCGATCGTCAGGCCAAGGTAGTGGGCGACAAAGTGCATCGACTCCCCGAGGCCAACGTGCCGCAGCGTGCCTTCGTCAATCTTCTTTCGGAACGCCACGTCATCCAGCCCCGCGCCGATCTTCTGTTGGAAGGGGATGCGCCGCGTCGAGGCATCCTGGATGCGGTGGACGCTCACGGCGCGGACCGACTTGCTGACGGCGGTCAGCGCGACCGGCAGCGTGTCCATCAGAAAGCCGGGATTCACGCCCGTGCCCAGCACGCGTCCCCCCCCGCGCTTCGCGGCCTCGTCGATCTCGCGGGCGAGGGCTGGGTGTCGCAGCCACGGCCAGACGAGCTCTTCACAGGTGCTCACCACCGGCAGACCGCGGCGCGCAAGGTCGATGATCACCGGTGCAGCAAGCCGCAGGTCGGAGGCGGTGGCGACGACGGCGGCGTCGATCTGGCTCCAGTTGCGAATCTCCGCGGCCGAAGAGGAAACCAGCACCTCGACGCCGCCGGGATCGGGCGTCTTGATCAGCTCGTCGAGGCGCTTGCCCGCCAGCAATGGCGAGCTGTCAACGGCGGCGACGATGTGGCCGAGCCTGCGCTCGTAGAGGTCCGATGCGATGATTCGGCCGAGGGGGCCGAGCCCGACGAGCAGAAGACGGAGCGGGGAGGTTGGCACGGCGTTCATGAGGCCCGAGTGTAATGCACCGGCGTGGGCGCGGGGCGGGTACCCTGCGCCATGCCGCTCAACCACTTCGTTACGCTGGGGCGTTCGGGTCTGCGGGTCTCGCCGCTCTGCCTGGGCACCATGACCTTCGGGGTGGACTGGGGGTGGGGCTCGACACCGCAGGACTCCAAAACGATCCTCGATCGCTTCATCGAGCGCGGCGGCAACTTCATCGACACCGCGAACATCTACACCAAGGGGCACAGCGAGAAGATCATCGGCGACCACGCCGGCCGGCACGCGGCCCGGCGTGACAAGCTCGTCATCGCCACCAAGTTCCTGGGCAACCTCTTCCCCGGCGACCCCAACGCGGGCGGGGCGCACCGCAAGGGCATCCTTGCGGCGTGCGATGAATCGCTCCGCCGATTGCAGACCGATTACATCGATCTCTACTGGATGCACTGGCACGATCGCCACACGCCGATCGACGAGACCATGCGGACGCTCGACGATCTGGTGCGGTCGGGCAAGGTCCGCTACATCGGCTTCAGCGACACGCCGGCGTGGAAGTGCGTGCAGGCGCAGTACGAGGCGATTTTCCGCAACTGGACGCCGCTGGTGGCGCTCCAGATCGAATACTCCCTGGTGGAGCGGACGGTTGAGGGCGACCTGATCCCCATGGCGCGCGAGTTGGGCATGGGCGTGACACCCTGGTCGCCGCTCAAGGGCGGCGTGCTGACCGGCAAGTACACGCGAGCCACCGCGGGCAAGGACAAGGCCGCGCGGGGGGAGTGGGTCATCAACAACCTCAACGAGAAGGCATACGAGGTGATCGATGTGCTGATCGCGGTTGCCAAGGAGATGGGCGGTGACGCGACGCCCGCGCAGGTGGCGCTGGCATGGGTGCAGTCGCGCCCGGGGGTGAGCTCGTCGATCATCGGGGCCAAGACGATCGCGCAGCTCGACGACAACCTGGCAGCCCTCGATCTTCGGCTCTCGCCCGAGCATCTTGGGAGGCTCGACGAGGTGAGCAAGCCCAGGCTCAGCTTTCCGCACGACTTCCTCACGTACACCATCAACAACACGCAGGGCGGCACCACGACCAATGGCGTTCCATCCAAGGTCTGGAACCTGGCGCCGCAGACCGATGCCGAGCGACATTGACTGCGGAGCAACTCGCGATCGGCTAATCGCGATATCGCTCGCGCAGCTTGGCGCTCAGCCGCAGCATGAGCTGCACGCGCTCGAACTCGTTCACCCAGTCCTGCGCCGTCGCCGCGATCTCATCCGGACAGGCCGGCGCCCCCGGCAACGGGCACGACGGCCCAAGATGACGGTTCGCCACGGCTCGATAGCGGGAGAGCGTCCGGTCGCCCAGCAGCGACACGAACTCGAAGTCCTCGTTCATGAAGATCGCGGTGGGCACCCGCAGCCCGCCGCAGATGCGCACCTGGTCGGCCAAGTCGGCGTGGGCGTCGCGATCGACGAACCGCAGGTCGATCATCCGCCCCGCCGCCGCGATCCGCTCGAGGATGGGGCATTGCTGCACGCAGTCGCCGCACCAGAGGCCCGAGATCACCAGGACGGGCATCCGGCGCGTAAACGAGCCCAGCAGCTTGCGCTGGGGGTCGGCGAGCTGCACCTGGGCGTGGAACTTCGACCACGACTCGATCTGGTCCGAGCGACCGGTCGCGACGTATTCCCGGTACGCCACCGCCTCCTGGAATGTGTCCCGCAGCATGGCGTGTGTGAGCATGAATGACGATAGGTGCCACGCCAGTCCGCGTGATTGCGGGGCGTCGCCTCTGCCCCGTCACCTCAACTCACCGCAGCGGGTGCTTCCCCGCCGCCTTTCTTGCCGCGTTGAGCTGCACCAGCGCGTGCGGGTGGTCCTTCAGCAGCTTGACGAGCTGCGAGGCCGAGCACTCCAGCCGCAGCGCCGCCTTGCTGGGGTCGTTTCCGCTCGCGGCCAGCACGTCCATCGCCTCCGCGAGCAGGCAGGGGTAATCCTGATGCTCCGGGTTGCACGCCACCTTGCCGTTGCGGAGACGCGAACGCCACAGGTTCGATCCGATCGGACCGGTGGGCACGGCCGATCGCACGCCGAGCGCCAGCGCGAGGCGCAGCCGGCGCATCGCCATTCGCTTGTTCTCGATCTGGCTGCGCCGCTCCCCCGCTTGAGCGCTGATCGCCGTCGGGCTGTGCGTGATAGTGATCTGCGTCTCTACCTTGTTGCGATTCTGACCGCCCGGGCCGCCCGACGTGTCGCGCCCCACCGTGCAGTGCTTGAGCAGCTCTTCATCCGCGAGGCACGCGGGATGAGGCCACCGCTCGATATTGGGCGCCGCGAACGGGTCCATCGGTCTCCTCAGCACCCCGTGGTCGGAACCGCCGTGAGTGTCAGTGGATCGCCGCGCCAGTCGCGTCGCTCCAGCAAATGAAAGCCCAGGCCCGCGATCATCGCCGCGTTGTCAACGCAGAACTCCATCGCGGGCAGGCGCACATCGAGGCCTCGCGCCGCGCCCAGCTCCTTCAGCCTCGACCGCAGCAGTGAGTTGGCGCTCACCCCGCCGCCGACGAGCACGGTTCTGCAATCCTGGTGCCGTTCGAGCGCCCTGGTCAGCTTGAGCATGACCGCCGAGATCGCCGCGTGCTGAAAGGCCGCCGCGGCGTTAGCGGGGTCGGCCGGCTCGGGTGCGACATAGCCCGCCGGTGGCTGACGCCCCGCGCGGATGGCCGGGTGCGGGAGCGGCCTGACGGCGTAAAGCAAGGCGGTTTTGAGGCCGGAAAACGAGAAATCCAGCGAGTCGGGCGAAAGGCGAGAGATGGGGAAACTATGGCGTGAGGCGTCGCCGCGCTGCGCGAGGGTGTCGAGGTTCGGGCCACCGGGGAACGGAAGCCCCAGGATGGTGGCGGCCTTGTCATACGCCTCGCCCACCGGGTCGTCGATAGTCGACCCGAGCCGAATGATCTCGGTGAGCGATTCGCACCGGTACAGCACCGTGTGCCCGCCGCTGACCACGAGACCGATTGCCGGGAACTCCGGGGGTTGAGTGTTCAGGCACCCGGCGTACAGGTGCGCGTGAACGTGATCCACACCCACCAGCGGCACATCGAGCGACCAAGCCAGTGCCTTGGCCGCGGCGACCCCGACCAGCAGCGAGCCGATAAGCCCCGGCCGGTGCCCAACGGCCACGGCGGCGATGTCGCGCAGTCCGGCGCCCGCCTCGCTCAAGGCCGCGCGCACGATCGGGAGAATCCGCTCAGCGTGGGCGCGGCTCGCGATCTCCGGCACCACGCCCTTAAATTCCTGGTGCAGGTCGTGCTGCGACGCGATGACATTCGACAGCACCTCCTGGCCCGCCCGAACCACGGACGCGCCGGTCTCATCGCAACTGGTCTCAATCCCAAGCACAAGCCTGGTATCCGCGTCATCCGAGGTGTGGGGGCCGCCGCTGCTCACGGGGGCATTGTTGCAAGCGGTGGTGATGCGTGGGTGGGGAGGGTGGGCGGGGTGGGGGCGACCGTGCCGCGATTCGACACCGTCGCCCTACCGATCCGCACCCACCTCGACGGCCTCGCCTGCGAGGTGATCGTGAGCGTGTAGTCACACCCCTCGTGCAGACTCGCGACCAGGTCCGGGCAGTTGCACTCGCGAGAAAGGTGCAGCAGCACGACATGCTCGCGCGGCTCGATCCGGTGGATCGCCTCGAGGCACTCGTGGTTACTCAAGTGGCCGGAGCCGCCCATGATGCGCTGCCGCAGAAACCACGGCCGGCCCGATTCGGCCTGCATCGTGGGGCAGTAGTTGGATTCAATGGCCAGCACATCCACGCCGCGCATGAGCTCGATGAGCCCATCGGTCACGTGCCCCAGGTCGGTCGCGAACCCAAGCGAAGCCGGCCGCGTGCCCCCAGCCCCCCCAACCGCCGAGCCCGGTAGATCAATCCGGAACGCCACAACGCCGGCCTCGTCGTGAGCCGCTACCATCGCCTGCACGGTCGCGCCGCATCCGAGCTGGAAGGACTGCTCAAAGACCCGCGGCGGCCGCCCGAACAATCCGAAGCGCCCGGCGCGAGCCTCGTGACGCGTGTGCAGGCGCATCGCGGCATGGTGCGGCGTGCCGCTCACCCACCCCTGGTGGAAGTGGTCATGGTCGAGGTGCGTGATAAGGCAGTCGTCCACTTGATGAAAATCGAGCCCGCGCTCGTGGAGCAGCCGGCGCGTTCGTCGCGGCGAGAGCCCCAGGTCAATCAGGCAGATTCTCCGCACCCCGTTCACCGTCACCGCGAGCACCGAGCAGTTGCCGCTCGATCCGCTCGCCAGCACGCAGAACTCGGCGGTGGTCGCGATCCCAGCTCCCTCGGTTGTCAAAGCGCCGTCGAACATGCCGCTCACTCATCGCTCTCCGCACCCGCCGTCGCCGAGTCTCGCATGAACAGCGCCTTGTCGCGCGGGGGCTTTCCAAGCCCCGGCGTGATGCCGCGCTGGCTCGCCGCGATAAACTCCGCCATCTCGAGAATGGGGGGGCAATCCTCCCCCCGCTCCCGAAGGAGCCGCACCACCTCGTCGCGCGGCATGGGCCGGCGCAGCACGTCGCGGAACGCGGTGCGCACCCGCGTGATGTGCTCTCGCGGCATCCCCGATCGCCGCAGCCCCACCAGGTTGATACTGCCGATCCGGTTCCGCTCGCTCACCACGCAGAACGGCGGAACATCCAGCGAGATCGCGCAGTCACCCGACATCATTACCAGGCGCCCCACGCGGCAGAGCTGATGGATCACCGCGTTCCCACCCATCGTCACGTCGTCCGAGATCCGGCAATGCCCCGCGATCCCCGCCCCGTTCACCATCGTCACGCGGTTGCCGATCTCGCAGTCGTGCGCCACGTGGGTCGAGACCATCATGAACACGCGATCGCCTAGGCGGGTGGGCGTGTGGTCATTGCTGGCGCCATGCACGGTGACGTGCTCTCGGATGATGCAGTCCTCGCCGATCAACACGCCCGCGGAAACCTGCCCCGGCTTGAACTTGAAGTCCTGCGGCTCGAACCCCAGGCACGCGAAGGGGTAGACCACAGTCCCCGCCCCAATGGTCACGGGGCCATTGATGTAGTTGTTTCCAATCAGCCGGACGCCCGCGCCGAGTGTCACCCTCCCGGTGAGCACGCAGTACGGGCCAATCTCGGCGTCTTGGGCGAGTTCAGTCTGTGGCGAAACGGAGGCCGTCGGGTGAATCACCGGCATAGGCCGAATCCTACCGTCAACCGGGAAGGAGTCGCGTTCGCCCCCGCTCGAAAGCCGCAATTCTCACTCCCGGCAAGCCGGCCGCATGAAAGCAGACGCAGATCAATCCCGACCGGCGATGCTCCGCACGAGCGTGGCCCTTCCCGTGATCGACTTGGGCGTGATGGACTATCGCTCGGCCTACGCCCACCAGATCCGGCATCTGGAAGAGGTGCAGGGCGCGAGGGTCGCGGGCATGGGCGACGCCGGCCGCATTCTGCTGGTGGAGCACGCTCCGCCGGTCATCACGATCTCGAACCGTCCCCAGGCGGCCCGCCACCTTCTGGCCAACGAAGATCAACTGCGGCGAGCCGGCGTCACAGTCGAGGCCACCGACCGCGGGGGCGACATCACCTACCACGGCCCCGGGCAGCTCGTCGTCTATCCCATCATCGATCTCCAACACTTGGGCCTTGGTCTGCACCCGTACATGCGGCTGCTCGAGGAGGCGATCATCCGCACCAGCGCCCACTTCGGCGTGAAGGCGGGTCGCGACACTTGCGCTACGGGCGTGTGGGTCGGTGGTGGCGAGGCGATCGATGCCACCGAGCGGGAAGCTGCGGCGGGTGGAGGCCCCGAGGCCATCACCTGCGCGGGCCTGCGGAGGTCCGGCCGCAAGATCGCGGCCATCGGGGTCCGTGTGAGGAAATGGGTCACGATGCACGGTCTGGCGCTCAATGTGACCACCAATCTTGCCTACTTTGACCTGATTGTTCCCTGCGGGCTACCCGGGCGAGCCGTCACGAGCTTGGAGCGGGAGCTGGGCGCTGATCGGTGCCCCCCCATGCAACAAGTGAAGGATCGGCTTGTTGCGGAGCTGACCGCCCTTCTCGCCGCGTGATCGCAGAGTGCCAGCCCGCCGCGATTGCAAGCGTGAGCTCGACGGTTAGTATTCCGAGTTCGCGCCGTGTGAAAATCTGGCATGAGGGTTGCGGCGCCGCGCCCTTGCCATATGGTGAATGGACTCGAACAGAAGGAGATCTGTGTATGAAGTGCTCTCTTGCGCTCTCGATCGCACTCGCGACCGCTTCCACGTCACTCGCCGGCGGGGGAAATGTGCTTGTCCTTTCGAGCGGAGACTCCGTGCTGGACGCGCAGTACGAGGAAGTTCTCGAAGCGCACGGCCACACGGTCGCCTTCGCCCCGCAGTGGTACCAGTACGACGGCACCGCCAGCCTCGCCGGGGTCGATGCCATCCTGCTCCTCAACAACGCCAACTGGAACTTCGGCGGTCCCATGCCCGCAGTCGGACAGACCCAGATTGTCAACTTCGTCAACAACGGTGGCGCCCTGGTCACCACAGAGTGGACCGTCTGGAACAACGGTTTCAACGGGACGGTGGATTTCGATCTGCTGGATGTTGTCTTCGCCGTGGAGCCGTCGAGCAACTTCCGTCTCATGGCGGAGGCGACCTACACCCAGTCGGTTTCGAACCCGGTGATCAACGCCGGGCTCCCCGCCTCTATCAACTTCACGGCCGATACGTTCTCGGGAACCGAGACCTACTTCGTCGCAAAGCCCGGCGCCAGCGAGTTCTACACCAGCGATGGCTATGGCTCCGGCCTTGTCGGATGGAGCGTTGGCGGCGGGCGCTGCGCCAACTTCTCAACGTGCATCGGCCCCCAGCAGCTTGATGACGCCAACTTCTCTCGCCTGCTCTCGAACACTCTCGACTGGGCCGGCGGCGGCATCGGCTGCACGGCCGATTTCAACGGCTCCGGCACCGTCACCAGCTCCGACATCACCGCGTTCCTCTCCGCCTGGTTCAACGATCTCGCGAACGGAACACTGATTGCCGATGTGAACAACAGCGACACCGTGACCAGCGCCGACATCACCGCGTTCCTGTCGGCCTGGTTCGCCGCGGTCGCGCAGGGCGGCTGCTGAACGCGGCGCGATGCTCATCTCAGAGCCGCGCCCTTCAGGCCGCGCGGGGATATGCACCGGCGACGGAAGCCGCGGGCTTTGTGGCCGCGCCGAGTCGCTCTCGTGGCAACACGAGCGAGTGATGACATTCGTCGCGCGGATACCCTCAACTCATGACTGACGAGCAGTGGATGTCGCTCGCCATCGAGCACGCCCGGCGCGGGATATCCACCGGGCAATCACCATTCGGCGCCGTAATCGTGCGCGGCGACACCCTTGTCGCCGCGGGCCACAACCAGGTCTGGCACCGCACCGACCCGACCTCCCACGCCGAGGTGGTCTGCATCCAGCGCGCCGCCGCGGCAGCCAAGAGCATCGATCTCAGCGGCTGCCGTATGTATACGACCTGCGAGCCCTGCCCGATGTGCGCCGGCGCCATCCACTGGGCCCGCCTCGACTCGGTGAGCTACGGCGCGTGCATCGACGACGCCGCGCAGGCAGGCTTTAACGAGCTCCACGCGCCGATCCGATCGCTCTATCAACAAGGCCGCAGCCCCGTACGCATCTCCGGCGGGATCCTCGCCGCGCAGTGCGCGGCACTCTTCGGCGAATGGAAAGCAGTCCATGGTCGCGGCTACTAAACGGATTCACCCTCTCCTAACCTCGCGTTCCACCATCTTCTTCTCTGTCTTCTCTGTGTCCTCAGTGTTCTCCGTGGTGAACCTTCTTCTCTTCCCTCTCACACCCTCGCCATCTCGAACATCACCTCGCCCGCCACCACCGTCGCAACCGCGCGACCCTTCACCCCCCTGCCCGCGAATGGTGTGTTCCGGCACTTCCCCGCGAACTCCGCCGGTTCGATCGTCCACCGAAGCTCGGGGTCGATCACCGTCGCATCGCCAGGTCCGCCTACGAACAGCCGCCCCAGCCCGGCACCCGGCCCCGCTTTCGCCCGATCAAACCCGCACAGCCGCGCCGGTTCCACGGTCATCATTGCGATCATCCGCATCCAGTCGGTCGCGCCCGACTCGATCAGCGCCTGGATGTACAGCGCCAGCGCCGTCTCCAGCCCCACGATCCCGAACGGCGCCGACTCAAAGTCCAGCGCCTTGCTCTCCGCAGTGTGCGGGGCATGGTCCGTCGCCAGCACCGTGATCGTCCCGTCGGCGATCCCTTTGAGCACCGCGTCGATATCGTCCCGCTCGCGCAGCGGCGGGTTCATCTTCGCCCCGGTCCAGTACCCGCCGTGCCGTTCCACCTCGTCATGCGTCAGCAGCAGGTGATGCGGCGAAGCCTCCGCCGTCACCGGCTGCTTCTCCGCCCGCGCGCGCCGCACGATCTCCACGCTCCCGCCCGAGCTCAGGTGCTGCACGTGGTACGCGCACCCCACGCCGCGATTCAGCCGCACGTCCCGCTCGATCACCACCTCTTCCGCCACCCGCGGCCACCCACCGAGCCCAAGCCGCGTCGAAACCGTCCCCGCGTGCATCGCGGCGCCGCGTGTGAGCGTCATCTCCTGACAGTGCTGCATCAGCGCCAGACCCGTCGGCTTGATGTACTGCAGCGCCCGCAGCATCAGCCCCGCGCTCGCGACGCAATCGCCGTCATCCGAGAACCCCACCGCCCCGGCCCGAGCCATCAGCCCGATCTCCGCCAGTTCCTCCCCCTTGCGCCCCTTCGACACCGCGCCCACCGGGACCACGCGGCACTTCCCCGCCAGCTCCGTTTGCCGAAAGATGAACTCCACCACCGAGTCGTCATCGATCGCCGGCGTCGTGTTCGGCATGCAGCAGACCGTCGTGAATCCGCCCATCACGGCCGCGGCGGTCCCCGTCGCGATCGTCTCCGCTTCCTCGCGACCCGGCTCGCGCAGGTGAACGTGCGGATCAATCAGCCCCGGCGTCACGATGCACCCCTCCGCATCGATCACGCGATCCGCGTGGCCGCGGTCAAGGTTCGGGCCGATCGCTACAACGATCCCATCGGCGATCGCGATATCCGCGGGTTTGTCGAGCCCCGAGGCAGGATCAATCACCCGTCCACCGGTAATCAGCAGGCTCGGCATGGGAGCAGGTTACTCCGGAGGTAGAGCAAAGGATACTGGAGGATCATCCTGATGCCGTGGGGAACTTGGAGCGCTGCAACAGCTTCGAAACCACGAACGCGACATCGTTCTCGTATCCCGCTTCTGAGGCTGCGCACAGTCGATCGTAAACCCAGTCCGGCCCGAAGAGTTTCCAGCCGCGAGCCTCAAAGTGGCTTGTCAGCCCCTCCACATCCGTGCGGCTCGCCAGCTTGCCGATGGCTAAACAGAGCTTGATCTTCGGTGACTTGGCGCAGGTTCCACCCTTCTCCAGTTGCTGACGCAACCGATTCTGCACGACGTCGAGAAGCGTGGTGTCCGCGAACAGCTTGTACGTCTTCAACGGTTCAAACGCGCGGTTTCGAAAAAGGACGCCGCGGGAGTCCAGGAAAGACTTGCATTCAACCATGAGAACTTCGTTCGTCTCCCCCTTGTACGCGATCAGGTCCAACTCCCATCTCGGCGAGCTCGGTCGGCCGATTCTTTGTTTGTCCTCGCGCGTCAACTCGACCTTGAAACAGGGCGTCGTCCAGTAGCCTTGGTGGCGCAGCAACATTGAGATCAGCGACTCAAATGCATCCATCGGTGATACGTCCTCAAGCGGGAACCTGTGTCCTGGCTTCGCACGGAGCGATTATGCCGTTCGGTCCTTCTTCGCTTGCGCGCGCTCGCCGCCTCCGATCCCCTCACGGATATCCGCGGCTTGGGTAGGCCCGACGCAGGGTCGATCACGCGTCCACCAGAAATAAGCAGGCTCGGCATGACCGCAGACTAGCACGGCGCCTCGCGCCGGGCGTGGTCGATAACCGCCGATATGCGGTCCGCAACGCGCCACGGGCTTTACCACAGCCCGCGGGGGTTCTACCCTGCTGACGGACCGGGGTGTAGCGCAGCTTGGTAGCGCGTTTGACTGGGGGTCAAAAGGTCGTGGGTTCAAATCCCGCCACCCCGATTGAACGAACAAGAGCGACCCACAGCGGGTCGCCCTTGTTCGTTTCGCGGGCGGGCGGTAAGACGCACATCGCGAGCGCAGCGCCTGCGGCGTGAACCCACGCCTGACGAATTCCTGTGTGCGCTCGTCCGCGCCGCGAACCCCGCTCGCGCGCTCGGAACTGGGTGCGCTCGACCTCAAGCGCCACCGCGAGTTGATCCGTCAGACAAAACCTAGCGCGGTGCCCGCTTCAGATACCGCATCCCGCTCGCCGGCGGGGCATTCATGATGAACCCATCCACGGTGCCGTCGCTTCCGCGAGTGAAGACCGCCTCGAACCCCCACACGGAAAAGCCGTTGGGGGCGTACCGGCTCAGAGGATACGGCGCGGGTTCTCCGGCGCCCGCGAACCAGAGTTGACCGTCGGACACGGATGCCGTCACCGACGCGCCGAGCTCATCGCTGTCGTACACGCCTCCGAAGTCGGAAAGGCCGGCGGCCGGATCCGTCATCGCCTCGATCGGCGTCAGCCGGACCGCCGGCATGTCGGCGATCGTCTGCGTGATCGAGGCGATGTTGCCGGTGTCGTCCGTGCGGAAGACCAGCCGGGCCAACTGCGGACGATTGGTGGATTCGAACTCGAGAGCGCCGATGGGACGGGCCGCGAACGTCAGGCCCGAGGTGCTCACGATCGCGAGCTCGTCGCCGCTGCGCGTGACGGTCCAGATCGGGCCGCCCCCCCCACCGGAGTCGGCCTTGTAGCGACCGAGGAACTTGTTCCAATCCCCGTCGGGTATCGCAAGGGTCGGAGCCGCGGAAGGAGCCGCCCGCCCCATCGTTGTTGCCGCGCGGGCGGGGGGGTTGTCGGCGCTGCCATCGGGCCCCTCGGGCAGGTACAAATCGGCAACCCGCAGAGCCAACTCCGTCGATTGCGCCGTTCCGATGTTCGCCAGGCAGATCACCGACAACTTCAAGTCGGGGAATCGGACCATCTCGGCGCGGAAGCCGCGCCACCCGCCGCTGTGCGAAACCATCCTCTGCCCACGATGCGCGCCGATGAATAGGCCCGAGGCGTACCCGATCGGCTGACCGTTGTCGAGCAGGCCGACTTTCTGCATCTGGTCGAGGAACTCGGACTTCCCCGCCCCCCCAACCACGAGCTTGTTGTGGTAGAAGTTGGCGTCCCACTTGGCGAGGTCCTCGACGGTCGTGTAGATGCCGCCATCGCCGACGTTGTCCATCAGCGATATGGAGAGTTGGAATCCGGGGGGGCCGGCGCCGTCCTCGCGCGGGTAGTAGCTCTCTGCGCGGTGAGGGACGATCGCCAGGTGGTCGTCGGAGAAGATCGTCGAACTCATTCCCAGGGGTTCGAAGATGCGGGCCTTGGCGAACCGGGACATCGGTATTCCGGAAACGCGGCGGACGATCTCCCCGAGCAGGAAGTAACCGGTGTTGCTGTACCTGAATTGTTCCCCGGGCGCAAAGTTCAGGCCCTTCTGACGGACGATGATGTCGAGCAGGAACGCCTCGGAGTAATCGGACTCGATCGAGAGGCCGGCGAGGAGCATGAGCGCCGTGTAGTCGCGCAGGCCGCTGGTGTGGTGCAGCAGGTGGGCGATCGTGATCGGCTTCTCGTACTCCGGGAGTTCCGGGATGTACTTGCGCACATCATCGGTGATCGCCAGCTTGCCATCCTCGGCGAGCAGGAGGATGCACGCGGCGGTGAACTGCTTTGACGTCGATCCGATGTCGAAGACGGTGTTCGCCGCGATCGGCACCGCGTGATCAAGATTCGCCATGCCGTAGCCGCGCGAGTAGATGATCTTCTCGTCGCGCACGATGGCGAGCGCCACGCCGGGCGTCTGAGCGTTCCACTGCGAGAAAATCGCGTCGATCGCCGCGGGCTCAGGATCGGCCGGGCGGGCAATGCCGACCCCCGTTATCCCCAATGCAACAACAGCCACACCCAACGCCCGAATCACGCCGCCCAGACCTCGCACGCTCATTTACCCGCTCCATTGGCGAGGGAATCCTCGCCGCTTTCCCATCGACAACACCCGGCTTTGCCTGACGCCATACGGGGCCGGGTTCCTGAGGTACCGGCGAACAATGGCGAGGTTGACGAAGGCCAGCAAACGGCGTATGCCCGGCTCCCAGACCCGAACGCTGTTCTAAGAAAATTCTATTGGTGTACTGTCACCCCGATTGCAAGACAACCCGCCTTCGTGGCGGGTTGTGGTGCAAACAGGATGGCGATGTACCCCACGAGCGCCGGTTCGCTTTCGAGCGAGATGGCAAGGTCGTGGGTTAGCGCCAAGCGAAGCACCGGCGCCGCGAGCGGGCGCAGTTCCAAGCGAAAACCCGCTACCCCGAGTCGACGGTAAGGCCCCGCAGGTCAAGGACTTGCTGGGCTGTCGTTTTTGGAGTCTCAAACTCCTCGCAGCGTCTCGCGTCATTTCGTTGTCGCGGGCAAATCAGAGCTCCATGCATCGCGAGCGACGCGCCATGTGCCGTCCGGATCGCGGTGATAGATGTTGATCCCCTTGCCGGAGTCGTGAACCGCGGGGCCACCTGAGCGCGGCGTATCGGTGCACTTGTACGCGTACTGCTCAAAGGCCCATTCGCCGCTCACGACGAACTCGAGCGTGGTCTTCTCCCAGTGGATCCTGAAAGCCCCGAGGTACCCTTCCGCCCACGGCCTGACCGCCGCCTTGCCGACAAGGCGTGGCTCGTGGGGTGCCATGAACACAACATCGTCCGTGAGCATCGCGAGCACCGCATCGAGATTGTTCGAGTTGATGGCGTTCACGTACGCCTCGTGCGCCGCGTGGGCCATCGACGCTGAGGAAGCGCCATCGTTCGTTCGCCGGTCGCTTGAGGTCGCACAGCCAACCATGAAGACTGCGGCGGCCGAGACGAAGGCGGATGGGGCAAATCGTCGCATCAGGAAACTCCAGATTGGCAGAGGATGTGCGT
>JACMLW010000227.1 GCA_014379385.1 Phycisphaerales bacterium | reverse complement strand
TGAGCGGGCTTGGGCTCGGGTGGTGGAGGCGGCTCATCGCTGAGGCGGTGCGTGACACGCTCGGTGGTGGAATCCACATCGCGCAGCAGCTGATCAACTCGCGATTCGAGCTCATCGACCTGGGTGAGTTGTGCGGCGGTCTGGACCATACCTTTATCAGCGGTCGTGGCTTGCGGCGGTCGACAGCGCCCTACTACTTTTCACCCGCGTCGGGTGCGGTCCTGTGTGGAAGTGGCGACTAGGGCGCTCTGCGAACGAATGGGTGCGCACCGGGTTACATCGGCGCGGGCCGCGGCGGACTCAAGGGTGGTTTGCGGCAGGGATCGGTGGGTGGTAGGCGGGGGGTGAAGATCGGGGATTATCGGGCTTAGGTGTGGGCTGGGTCGGGCTGACCTCGGACATGGCTTGGAATGGGAGCGGGTCAGGCGTGCATCGAATCTACACGAATTTGCCGATCGGTGTGGGGGCGGGGGACTCGCTGGTGATCACCGGCGAAGAGGCGCACCATGCGGCGCGTGTGAAACGGGTGGAAGGCGGCGAGGTGGTGCAGCTACTGGATGGCGCCGGGATGGTGGGGATCGCCCTGGTGCTGCCGATGGATGCGGCCGGGACGGCGGGGTTGGGGGCGCGGAGACGCGCCGGCGAGCTGGTGGTGCGGCTGCTTTCGCTGGGGCGCGAGGAGCGGGCGAGCCCGGTGATCGAGGTGTGCAGCGCGACGCCGAAGGGTCAGCGAACTGATGATCTAGTCGATGGCCTGAGCCAGGTGGGGGCCGCGGCGTGGCGGCCGCTGGCGACGGCGCACGGGGTTGTTGAGCCACGGGAGAGCAAGCTGGAGCGGCTGGAGCGGCGCGCGGTGGAGGCGTCGAAGCAGAGCGGGCGGCCGTGGGTAATGAGGATCGGGAGTGAGATCAGCGTGCCCGAGGTGTTGATGGACGCGAAGGCGGGGCGGCTCGTGGTCGCCGATTCGACGGGCGTGCCGTATCAAACAGAGCGCGCGGGTGGGCGGGCGGATGGTGGCGTGGGGGCGATTCGCTTGCTCGTGGGGCCGGAGGGTGGATTCACGAAGGAGGAGTTGAGGCTCGCACGCGAGGCGGGCGCGACGGTGTGCGCGTTCGGGCCGCACATCATGCGGATCGAGGTGGCGGCGGTGGCGGCGTGCGCTGTGGTGATGGCGGCGGAGTGGGCGAGGGCGAAGGGGGCACAGTCTCGAGAAGAGGCTGGGCGAACGGTGGGCGGGGGCAACCCGTAGGAGACGACATGAACACCGATAACCGGTTATACAGCGGAGTACGGGGCGTGGCGATGGTGGCGCTCTTTGCGAGCGCCTCGATTGGGAGCGCGGCGATCGCCTCGGTTCGGGGCGCGGATGAGTCGGCCCGCGAAACTGTGGTGCAGCCGGAGGGGGAACGGCGGCCGGCACGGTTGTCACCCGCCGTGCTCACTGTAACGGGTCGCGGGGTGGTGACGGCCCGCCCGGACCGCGCGACAGTCCGGCTGGGCGCGGTGGCGCAGGGGCAAACCGCGGCACAAGCGCAGGAGGAAGTGAGCCGCGTATTGCAGGCGACCTTGAAAGCGATCGAGGATCTGAAGCTTCCGGGGATGATGGTGCAGACTTCGACGGTGTCGCTGCAACCGGTGTACGCGCACGATGAGCCGCGCGACGGGATGATGTTTCCGCGGATCACGGGGTATCAGGCGTCGAACACGATCCAGGTGCGGCTGGACAACCTTGGATCGGTGGGATCGGTGATTGATACGGGGCTGAAGGCCGGTGCGAATCAGCTCGATGGGGTGTGGTTCGAGCTCAAGGACGACCTGGAGCAGCGGAGCAAGGCGCTGGAGCAGGCGGCGCACGAGGCGCGTCGGAAGGCACAGGTGCTATCGTCGGCGGTGAGCGTGCGGCTGGACGGGATTCAGGAGATATCGGAAGGGGGCATTGACGTAGTGCGGCCGATGTACCGTCGCGGCATGGAGACGATGGCGATGGCGGATGGGAGCGGAACACCCATCGAGCCCGGGGACGTGCGCATCGAGGCGATGGTAACGGTGACGTACCGTATTTCAGAGTGAGCTGCTCGCAACTCGACGGATTCTCCCCGGGTTTGCCGGTCGTAATCGTTTACGAGAGCCTGGGGAGATCGCGCTGCTCCCCCACTCGGCCCCACTCCGCGGGCTGCACATGCACCACCGACACACTGTCGTGGGAATTGGATCGGAAGGGGATATCCGCGGCTCTGAGACTGCGTGAGGGGGCCCGGCGCGTACAGGCGGGGGCGCCCGTTCCACCAGATGAATTGCTAGGCGCAACGTGGTGAGAGTGCCTATGCCGCTGATTGGTCGGGCGCGGTATTGATATCTAGGCAGGGGAAGTGCATCGTCAGTGTGGAGCGCCTCAAGCGACCGTTTACACGTGCCGAGATTGGGCACGAGCGCGGCGGTATCGCTGCGCTGTCGCCCCCACAGCAGGGCGTTGCGCGTGATAAACGGAGGTGCCTTGTGAAAAGCCTTTGGGCGTGTGCGGCGCAGCTTGTTTGGGGCGCAGCGGCCGTTGGGGGGCCGATCGCGATCGGGGGCTCGGCGTACAAGGATCACTTCGTGGTGACGGAGACGCCGAAGTACTCGTCGCAGCGGCCGTGGTACTTTACTGCCGCGAACGTGGTGGCGACGAGCAGCGAGCCGTTCGCGGGCGCGCCCAGCGGCGTGATGCACAGCACGGTGTACCTGCTGCCGGGGTCGGACTGGTTGGCGTTTGAGTACCGCGTGCAGGCGGATGCGGGGAATACACAGGCGATCGAGCACATCATGCTGGGCGGGGCGTGGGAGGGAGTGATCGTCGGAGATGCGGGTGCGGACGCGAGCGGGCTGTCGGGATCGGGGGATGGGCTCTCCGAGTGGTTCGATGGAGACCCATATTTCATGTCGCGGCTTCTCGAGGGGACGCCCATAGCGCAGTGGGAGTTGAGCGGGCTGGGGAGCCAGCTCGGCGCTGGGGATATGAGCGCGCTGATCTGGCTGGAGACCGATGCGACACAGTGGGCGCTGAGCACGGGAACGCTGCGCGGCGGCGGAACCAATGAGGTCAACGCGCCAATGCTGGGGCCGACGTCGGCGCCGGCGCCGGGCGTGATGGGGGCGCTGCTGATTGGAGTGGGCCTGTGGGGGGCACGGCGCCGGCGGTGATGGCGGCGCGGCCGCCCCCCATCGGTATCATGCAACTGATGCGAGGGTGCGGGCGATTCATTGCTGGCGTTGCGGCCGCTGGCGCGGCCTTCTTGGTGCTGGCCTTGGTTTCGAGTTGGCTGGAGCTGTTGTTTCAGCGTGAGCTGCTGCGCGGGGCCGAATGGGCGGGGCTAATGGACGCCAAAGGGGGCCTTGGCGGGCAGATCCTGGGACTCAACTATTTGCGGAACCCGCGATGGGTTCACTGGGTAGCGACGGCGCTCGGCGCGGCGGTGGCGTATGCGCCGGCGGTGCTGATTGCCATGCTGGTGTTCCCCAAGGTAAGGCACGGACGGTGGCGCGGGGCCAGGGCGACGCGCTGCGGGCACTGCGGGACGGAGCTGCGCGGCCTGCGTGAGGCGAAGTGCCCGGCGTGCGGGCGAGGATTCTGAGGAATGGACGCTCGCCATGCCGACAGCTTGATCCGGCGGAGGAAGCGATGGAGCGCGGCCATGCGGTTTTCGCTGGCGATGCTTCTGTTCGGGACGACCTTCGCGTACGTCATGGAGCGGCATCGGTGGGATATCTCGATGCGGGCGTTCGAGATCGGGAAGCGAGCGGGGTGCGCGTACTTCCAGAGCGGCGTGATTGCGGTCGGCAATAGTGGGCCGTTCTTTGGCAACGACGTGGTCACTGCCGCGTGCAACTTTGCCTGGCGTCGGGGGCCGGACCTCGCGGCGGCCGGCGCGGGGATGATGGCGTTCGCCGGGGCGTGGTGGCTGCTGCCATGGGCTCGGTGTCATGGGAGGATGGGGCCGCGGCGGGGCGTGCGAGATGGCGTGACTCGCTGCGGACGGTGCCAGTACGCACTGAGCGGGCTGCGCGAGCCGATGTGCCCCGAGTGCGGTCACCGGATTTGAACAAAGCCGAATCTGAGTAAGATGGCGCAGGCGGGGCGTGAGGGTGCATACGAAAGAGCGACAGCCATGCAGGGAAGCGCGGCGGGACAGGGGTGGGCGGGAGACGAATCGGGAACGGTCGCGGCGGCCGCGTGGGTGCGGGGGCTCGCTGCGCGCTTCGTGGTGTTCGAGGGCCCCGATGGGTCGGGCAAGAGCACGCAGTTTCGGCGGCTGTCGCGACTGGCGACGGCGTCGGGGCTGACGCTGTGCGAGGTTCGCGATCCCGGGGGGACGCAGGTGGGCGAGCGAATCCGCGAGGTGCTGCTGGATCGCTCGCTGACGGATATGGGCGTGACGTGCGAGACGCTGCTGTACATGGCGAGCCGCGCCGAGCTGGTGGAGCACCGGATCATGCCGGGGCTGCGGCGTGGCGAGTTCGTGCTGGCGGACCGGTTCGTTCCGAGCACGATGGCGTACCAGGGCGCGGCGGGCGGCGTTCCGGCGTCGCAGATCGCGGCGGTGGCGCGGATGGCGACGCACGGGCTCATGCCGGACATCGTGGTGGTGTTCGACCTTGACGAGATGGCCGCGGCGAAGCGGCTGAGCCCGCTGCTGGACCGGATGGAGGCGAAGGGTGCGGCGTTTCACCGGAAGGTGCGCGATGGGTATCTGCGGCAGGCGGCGGATGATCCGGGGCGATACATCGTGGTGGATGCGAGCGTGGATGAGGAGCGGGTTTGGGAATCGCTGGTGGCGGCGCTGATCGATCGGCTGAGGGTGCTGCCGCCCGCGGCCCATCTCAAGTCCGGCAGAGCCGGGGGGGGCGCGTGACAACTGCGCAGTGGGCGTTGGCGTGCGCAGGTGCCTACTTGGTGGGGTCGATCCCGTTCGGGCTGATGATCGGCTTTGCCCGGGGCGTGGACATTCGACAGCACGGGTCGGGAAATATCGGCGCGACGAATGTGGGGCGCGTGCTGGGGCGGCGCGTGGCGGCGCTCTGCTTCATGCTGGACGTCATGAAGGGGATGTTGCCGGCGCTGGCGATCGGGTGGTGGAGCGGGCTCATCAACTCTCGGGGCGAGGGAGGTTGGGACGAGTTGCTGTTCTGGCAGGCGGGCGCGGTGAGCGCGGTGCTGGGGCATGTTTTCCCGGTGTGGCTGGGGTTCAAGGGCGGCAAGGGCGTGGCGACGGGGTTGGGCGCGATGCTGGGCGTGTTCCCGGTGCTCACGGTCATCGCCGCGGGCGCTCTGGTGGTTTGGCTGGTGATGATCCTCGCAACGCGGTACGTGAGCGCCTCGTCGTGCGCGGCTGGGGTGAGCCTGCCGGTGTGGGCGCTGATCACCACGCGGGTGATGGAGGTCGCGGGGCTGGTGAAGCCCGAGAATCAGACGCGGTGGTGGTGGGGGCCGGGGTGGGGCTGGCCTTATGTGGCGGTGACCGCGCTGCTCGGCGTGCTGGTGCTGTGGACACACCGCGCGAACATCGTGCGGCTGCGGACAAGGACGGAGCCGAAGATCGGGCGGAAGTACCCGGCGGCAGCGGCCGACTTATCGGCGGCCCTGCCTGTCTCCGCCGCCGCGCCCCCGCCGCCTCCGCAGGGCGCACCCTGACCAGGCGGGCATTCCGGACGTTCACCGGTCCGAGAAGCGCGGCAAGTCAGGAAAGTCGGGCGGGTCTTGCGTGGAAGGAGGGCACCGCGCGAACCCGGCAGCCGATAGCACTTCACCCAATGGCCGGTTGATCCGACCTTGAAGGAACCGGCACGCTCTACGCGCGACCGGGAGAGGGAGCCCCGGACATGGTCAAGCTGAAGTTGCGCCGAGATTGCGTTGCCGAGATCGCGACCGGATGGAGCGGGGGTGACCCCTTGAAGTTCCCAGTGGAGGCCGTCTCGCGGCTGCACAAGCAGCTCAGCGAGCGACCGGAGCGCCCGATGTTCCGCTTGCACAACGACGGCGAAGAGAGCGGCGTGATCGCCACCCTTGACCTGACGCGCAGCCTCGAACGGACGCTGGACGCCATGCAAGAGAAGCTCACCGGCCTCAAGACCGATATCGATGAGCACTTCCGGCTCGAACTGGTGCCCGAGGACGGGCCGCACCGCCCGTACGCGGCGTGAGCGGCCGTTTGCAGTTGCATCGCGCCTCAGCCGCGGACGCGCATCACCACCACTGAAATATCGTCGCTGCGGGGCGCGAGCCCGCAGAACTGGCGGAGGTGCCAGAACACACGCTCGATGATCGAAGCGGCGGTGACCTCCGCCCCCCCATTTCGCTGCGCGTTCATCGCCTCGAGCAGGGTGGCGCGCAGCCGAGCCTTGCCGAAGCGCTGGCCGGAAAAATCCATCGCGTCGGTAAGGCCATCGGTGTACGCGAAGAGCACATCGCCGGGGGCGAGGTAGGCGGTGCCGCGGTCGTAGCGATGGAGCTTGTCGATGCCCAGGGCCATGCCGCCCTCGGCGAGCTCGGCGATGTCCTGCTCGCCCACGGGGCGGTCCTTGCGGACGCGAAAGTGCATCGAGGGGTTGTGGCCGGCGTTGCAGTAGGTAAGGCGGAGCGTGACGGGGTCTATGACGGCGTACCAGAGCGTGGCGAACTCGTAGTCGCGGGTGTCGGCGGCGAGGGCGGCGTTCACGCGCGAGCACACCTCATCGAGGTCGTACAGATCCTGGGCGTGGGCGCGAAGACTGGCTCGCACGGCGGACATGAGCAGCGCCGCGGCGACGCCCTTGCCGACGACGTCGCCCACCGCGATCCCGAGATGGCCGCCGAGCGGGATGAAGTCGTAGAAATCACCGCCGAGCTCGAAGGAAGGGATGTATCGCGCGGCGATATCGAACACCATGCTTTCGGGCATTGATCGCGGCAGCATGCGCCGCTGGACATCGGCCGCGAGGCTGACCTGGCGCGCGACCCTCTCGTTCTCCTCGCGCAGTTTTTTGAGGCGGGCGTTCATGACGGCCGCGGCGGACTGATCAGCAATGGAGCGGAGCAGGCCGTGCTCGGCGGGTGTGAACTCGCGCGGCGAGCGGGTGTAGAGGCGGATGAGCCCGATGGGGCGGCCCTGGTCCATCAGGCCTGTGGAGAGGAGGCTGCACAGCTTCTCCTCGCGGGCGCCCTCCGGGTTGATCGTCCGCTCGTCCTCGGCCAGATCGTTGACCCACACAATCTCGCCGGCGAGCGCGTTCTTGCGGAGGGCGCCGCCGTGCGAGAGGAGCGCCGACTGCACCACCCAAGTCTCGCTCAAGTTCCGCGAGCCCATCACCACGAGTTCGTCGCGGTCTTCCTCGATCACGGCGATGGAGCCGGCGTCCACGCCGAGCACCTCGATCGCAAGATCGAGGGCAACGTTGAGCAGACGGTTCACGTCCTCGGTCTGCACGAGGAGCGAACTGAGTCGGTGCAGCGCGCCCAGCTCGAGCACTCGCCGCCGCAGCGCCACTTGCGCCTCGCACCCTTCGGAGATGGCCGAGGCGAGACGCGTGAGCGCGATCTCGAGCGACCGATTCGTGACGCGGTGGCGACGCTGGTCGTCCAGAGCCGAGTCAGCCGGCTCAACCACTCCCAGCCCCCCACCAAGACCCGCCGCCCCCCCCCCCCACTGTCACTCTCCCCATACCCACCGTTCTCTCCGCCGGCCATGATGAGGTGACCCAGCGTGCCCGTCGAAACGCGCAGGGGAACGGCAAAGAGCTCGGCGACGGGGTCGTAGGTGCGCCCCGCGAGCTGCGCGGCCCTCTTGTGGGCCGCTTCGTGCGCAATAAACTCCCACGCAGCGGTTGAGCGGTGCCCGTCGTGGGCGCGCCGGGGCACGATGGCCTCGCCGTTCCGGTCTTCGAGCCAGATGGGGGCGCCGGTCGCGCGAGAGAGCTCATCGCAAAGGGCCGCGAGCGAGGCATCGGTGATGAAGTCGCGCAGCGTGGCCGCGTGCTCCGGCAACGGAGGGAGCGTGGGAGCCCCGACGGTGAGGCTCAACGCCATCTCGACGAGCTCGCGAACAGCGGGCTCGGACGAAAGGTCGGCCGGCATGTCGCGGATTCCGTGTGGCATGACAATGCGGGGGACAGGTGGGGCCGGCCAAGCAGGCAAGAGACCGCGGGTGGCACGATAATATCAACATACACCTTACATAGGAAGCGTCGGGCGAAAACGAATCTCGTCGCCAACATGGCTATACTGGCCGCGGCCGCACGAACACACTCGAGATCCCCCGGTTCTGGGGTTATTTACTTGGATTAATAGACTCGGGCTGCGGTACCGGCAGTTCCGTCACGGGCTCGTCGGGCGTGGCGGGCTTGGGACCTGCGATCGGCTTCTCGAGCCAGAGTTGGCGCAGAAGCATGAGCATGGCGACCTGCGAGCGGTCATCAGGATTGATTTCCTGCGCCATGGTCTCCAGTCCCTTCTTGATCAGTGCTCGCTCGCTGGTCTGGTAGCCGAGGTATGCCAGGAGCAACCCGCCCTCGCGACGCATCAGCGAATCCTCGGGCTTCACTCGCTCGCCAAGCTGGGCGATGATCACGCCGGAACGCTCGGCGCTCGGGAGGAGCGTGAAGTCGTACCGGTTGGCGATGGCCGGGGGGTGCGCACTGAACACGGCTCGCAGATTCATCGCGGCCGAAACGAACAACCCCGCGCCGAGCTGCGCGTGGACGCGCCCGATGGACGCGTTCACATCGCGCGGCACCGCGCCGAGCGCCTGCATGAACCGCGCCTCGGCGTCAAAGAACCGCTGGGCGCCAAGGAGTTCCTGACCCGCCGTCATGTGCTCGGCATAGAGGGTGCGCTCGGCCGAAGTTGGCGGGAGCAGCTTGGTGGGGGCGTTGGGGCGGGATCGCTCGAGTTCTTCGATCGTCGCCGCGTCGATCCCCGCGGCCTCGGGATTGGTCATCTCCATCAGACGCTTGGCGTTGGCTGCGCGCCGGGCCTTGGCCTTCTCGGGGTCGGCCTCGGAAGGGAGCTGATCTACCGGCTTTCGTGGCACGAGGGGCTCGGACGCTTTCTCCTCTCGATTGCCCTCGAGCAGTTCACGGAGTTCCTCCATCCGCGAGCTCGGCGTTGAGACGGCGGGCGCTCCACCACTCTCCACGCCCGCGGGGAGCGACTGGTCGTTCCCCTCAGGACGAGGGGGCAGCCGGTTACCCTGAGGATCGACCAGGCCGGTGGGCGCGGAGAGATCGACGCGCTCGCCACCTAGGGGCTGGCCCTTGTCGGCCGCGTCGGGCTTCTCGGGCGGGGCAGCGGGATTGACGAAGCCGCCGCGCATGGCCGGATCAGGAACCTTTAGGTCGGGCCCAAGGCCGATCCCCGATGACATTGACCTGGGCTCGCTCTCCGGGCGCGCCATCGGCGAGAGCCGCAGACCCATGAGCGGCGACGCGGTGATGACGCCGGACGAGCCGTCCTGACCGGCGACGTACGTGAGGATCGAGGGCCGGACCGACTGGGTGGAAACGAACTCGGACGTTGTGCGGAAGTCGGCGATACTGGCGCCGCTGGCGCCGGTCCCGGCGCGCGGGAGCGCCAAACCGCCGCGGAGCTGTGCAGGGGAGCCCTGTCCGGTGGCGACATCGAACTGGTACTGGAGGGCGTCGGTGCCGCGGAGACCGACAGAGGGCGCGGAGGAGAACACAGACTCGCGCCGGAAGTCAAAGAGGTCGTTGCTGCCAAGGTGGCCACGGAACTCGTCGGCGGCGGTGTAGCCGACATCGCCACGGAACGAGGCGCCTCCGGGGGCGTTGCCGGTGATGATGGCGTTCTGGTAGCGGATCTGGGCGGCGATGTCGCGCGTGGGATTGTTCTTGCCGCGTGAGCCCTTTTGGAGGTTGCGCTCGAGGGCGGTGCCGTCGCCGAGCGCGTTCTGTGCCATTGCGGGGGCCGAGGCCGCCAACCCCGCGGCGAGAGAAAGTGCAAAGGCGGCCAGACGGGTGCGCGGCGTAACCATGGTGCTCTCCTGTGTGCCCAAGGGTATATGGCCGGCGGAGCGCCGGGGTTCGCCGGGCAATCGCCCGCTTCCTCCTACAATCGGGCATCATGCCGCCAGAGCCGTTCTATATCACCACCCCGATCTATTACGTGAACGATCGGCCCCATATCGGGCACTGTTATTCGACGCTGATCGCGGACGCGGCGGCCCGGTTCCAGCGGCTGATAAGGGGTGAGCCGGCTGGCGGCGGGGAGGGCGCGCGTGGCGAGGGCGTCGCGGGGGGGCACGGCGGTGTCTTCTTCCTCACCGGCACCGACGAGCACGCCGACAAGGTCGTGGTCTCGGCGCGCGAGCACCGGATGACGCCGCTGGAATGGGCCGACCGGAACGCGGCCGAGTTCGAGCGGGCCTTCGAGATCGTCGGCGTGAGCAACGACGACTTTGTGCGGACGACCCAGCCGCGCCACATCGAGAAGGTGACGGCGTACATCCGCAAGCTGCTCAAGACGGGTGATGTGTACCTTGGCGACTACGAGGGGTGGTACGACCCCGGGCAGGAGGAGTACGTCACCGAGACCGCGGCGAAGGAGCAGGGGTACCACAGCTCGGTGAGCGGGCGACCGCTGGTGAAGCGGAGCGAGAAGAACTACTTCTTCAGGCTGGGCGATTACCAGGAGCGGTTGCTCAGGCACATCGAGGCAAACCCTTCGTTCATCCTCCCCGAGGCGCGCCGCAACGAGGTGCTGGGGCGTTTGCGTGAGAAGCTGCAGGCAATCCCCATCAGTCGCGCCGTGACCGACGATGAAGCAACCCGCTGGGGGATCCTGATGCCGGACGATCCGGGGCACCGGATCTACGTGTGGATCGATGCGCTCTTCAACTACCTGAGCATTGTGGACACTCCCGAGCGCCGGCGCTTCTGGCCCGCGAGTGTTCACGTGATCGGCAAGGACATCCTGTGGTTCCACGCGGTGATCTGGCCGTGCCTGCTCATGGCGCTCGGCGAGGAGCTGCCCCGAACGGTCTACGGGCACTCGTGGTGGATCCGCGAGGGGCGGAAGATGAGCAAGAGCCTGGGGAACTTCATCGACCTTGACGTGATGCAGGCGTATATCCATCGGTACGGACTGGACGCGGTGCGGTGGTTCCTGATCACGCAGGGGCCTCTGGGCGCGAACGATGCGGACTTTGCGCACGCGAAGTTCGTCGAGGTGTACAACGCGGAGCTTGCGAACGGGATTGGCAACTGCGCCAGCCGCGTGGGGAACATGATCGAGAAGTACTTTGGGGGAGAGGTACCGGTGATGCCGGTCGAGCCGGCCCGGCTCAGTCTTGGCGAAGGCATATCAACGACCCTCGAACAAGAGGCGTCGAAACGTGTGAGCATACTCGATCAACACGTTAGTCGACTTGAACTGGATAACGGACTGCGCCAATCTGTCCGCCTGGTTTCGCTCGTTGACCAGTACATCAATGCGACCCAGCCTTTCAAGCTCGCCAAGCAGGTGGAGGCCGAGCCGGCGAAAAAGACTGAACTCGCCGCGATCCTCTGGAGCTGCGCCGAGGCGATCCGAATCGCGGCGTTGCTGGCGCTCCCGGCGATGCCCGGCAAGATGGGAGAACTGCTCGCCCGCTGGGAGTGCGCGCCGGCTCGGGGCGTGCCGCTGGCGGAACTCACTCGCTGGGGAGGCTCGTACTCGGTCAAACCCGGCTCGAAGATCGCCAAGGGCGAGGCGCTCTTCATGCGCGCCGACCCGGCCGAGCCGGCGCCGATCGCGGCGTCCGCCCAGTAGTTGCATCGGATGATCGCTATTTCCCGCGACCCGACTCGCCGCCGACCTGCAGCGACTTGATGCGCACGTCATCCACGAGGTAGAAGCACGTGGGGTCGAGCTCGCGCGCCCGAAGGAGCAGGCCGCGGACCTCCTTGCGTCTGGCGGAGATGAAGAGCATGGTCACCGGGCCGTCCTTCCCGCGCCCGTCGATCTCGGTGACACCGTGCCCCTCGCCTCGAATGAGCGCGGCCATCTCGGGGCCCCTGCGGCTGAAGATACGGACCATCTGCTCGCCGCGAGCGAGGTGCTGCTCGATCGTCATGCCGACGAAGTTGCCGGTGGCGAAGCCCAGCGCGTAGGCGATGGCGTAGTACCAGTGGTCGCGATCGATGGTGCCGATGACCTGCGAGGCGGCGACGAGCCAGACGAGGACCTCGAAGAAGCCGAGCCCCCACGCCACCGAGCGCCGGCCGTTGATGACGGCGACGGTGCGCAGCGTGCCGAGCGTGACGTCGGCGATGCGGGCCAGGATAATGAACAGACAGGCAACGATGACGGAGGTGGGCATTGCGAAGAGATCCCCACGGAGCGCCACTGGCGCGCGACGCGACTTTACGCTCGCCGCGGAGAGACAACACGGGTCGGGCGAGACTCGGAAGCCAAGGGAGAGGCGGGTGGTGAGTTGACGCCTAGCCGCGCAGGCTCTGAGCTGCACGATACGAGCGCGCTGGCCTCAGGCGGCGAGGTCACGGATGCGGGCCATCAGGCCGTCGATCTCGTCGGGGGTGGCGTCCTCAAGACCGAGGACTCTCATAATCGATGAAGCGTCCTCTTCACCCGGGCTCACCGTGCAGGAGAGGAGCTTCGCACCAGCTTCCCCTGTTATGAAGGCGGTGACCCCGCCGCTGGACGCGGTCTCGAGCTGAACCTCAACGCCCGCGACACGGGCGGAGACAGAGCCCGCCGGGCTTGCGGCAAGCGGGCCCCCGGCGCCGCTCTCGAGCAGTTGGTCGAGCGTCTCGATCAATCGCGGCTGGAGAAGGGCGTGGATCTCATCGGGGGTGCCGATCGGGTCGGCGACGTCGGTGAAGAGCGCCGAGATCGCGAGGAACTCGGCCGCGGCCTCGTTCACGAGCGACTTGACCTCGGAGGTCGTGGCGACTTCGCTGCGCGCCGGGGCCGGCAGCGGTGAGAGCACGATGGGGCAGTTGCGAACGTCGAGGCTGAGCGAGCCTACGTACGAGGCGATGCGCTGGAGCGTCGGCCCGGGCTGTCCGGGCCCGACACTCGGCGGTCGCGAGTGGTGCCAGGTGATCGCTTTGGAGAGCAGCGAGGGGAGCCGCCAGCGGCGGGCGAGCACGGCGGCAACGTCAACGTGCGTGAACTCGAGGGTGTTCAGCTCGGTTTGATAGAGTTCGTGCGGGGAGAGCGCCATGGCTATCGATTCGTAGTTCGGGCCGAAGATGCGGCCCATGAGCGGGATGCCCGCGTCGAGCATCAGACCGACAATGAAGGCCTCGGGGCAGACGTTGGGGCTCTGTGTAGCGGCGAGCTTGGACGCAAGACAGGCACGGAAGAGGGATTGGCCCCAGACGCAGCGTGAGAGGGCGCGCTGAGACGGTCCCGTCGTCGATCGGGCGATATAGAAGCCCATGGAGATGGACTTCACGCGTTCCATCCCGAGCAGCACGAAGGCCCGTTCGATGTTGGTGACGGGGCTTCGCTGCGCGAAATGGGCGGAGTTGGCGAGGCGGAGCAGGCGGCCGGTGAGGGCGCAATCGGCCTTGATGGCGTCGCCGTACTCGCGGAGATGCGCATTGGGGCGCTGGAGCAACTCGACGATTCGAGCGGCCACTGCGGGCTGGGTCTCGACACCGACGCCAAAGAGCGCTGCATCGACCCTGTCGTACAGGGCGACTACTTCGGCCGCCGCGATGTCCTTTCGAACTTTCATGGAAGTTGGCAACCCGAGCCGCGGCGGAGCTGCGCTGCCTATTTCATCGGGTGATCACGGATCGGACTTGGGGCGCGACCGCGCTGAAGCCGTGGAGTCGCGGTGCTCAAGGTTGCAAACGTGTCGCGACCCACGGGGACTCGCGGTACCCATCTACGGATTCCGGATTTGCGATCAGTTCACGGGTCCACGCGGCGCGATCGTGCAGCCGACCGGTGCCGCCAACCCACAGTTCAAGCCGGCGCACCCAAATTCGGAATCCACCCCAATATGGCGGTCGCGGTATTTTGATGGCCGCACTGTCCGGGGGCGGATTAGACGGATCAATGCCAAAGCGCCGGAGGGTGGCATCGAGTTTCTCTGCGAGGGCGCGGCGTGATTCGATCGGGCAGCTCTGGTCGCTCGCCCAGGCCCCGATACGGCTGAGCCACGGGCGCGAGGCGAAATAGGCATCGCTCTCACCGACAGGAGAGCGAGTTACCGGACCTTGGAACCGCACTTGGCGGTCAAGAGCGTCCCAGTGAAGGGCCGCCGCGGCGATCGGGTTTGCGGCAAGCGAAAGACCCTTTGTTCCCCGATAGTTTGTATAAAAAACCACAAACCCGGGGTTGGGGACGATTTTTTTGAGGAGAACAATTCGCGCCTCGGGCTCACCGGCGGGGCTAACGGTTGCGAGGGCCATCGCGTTGGGGTTGGGCTGCACGCGCCGGGTGGTGGCGTCGGCGAGCCACCGTTCGACCAGCGGCATGGGGTCGGCCGGGAGGTCGTCGGGTAGGTGTTGCTCGATGTCCATCGCGTCGGACTGGTCAAGATTGGGCATCGGGGCGCAGTGTACGGTTGTGCGTGGGGGAAGCTGTCAATAGTCGGCGCGGAGCGCCGGTCGTGCAACACTGGAGCTCACGGATGAGCACCTTTGGAACTAACGGAAACTCGAACGGCCTCTCCCCCTCCCACGGCTCGAACGGGAAGGGGCGCGGCGGCCCTCCAAAGCGATTCCGCGAGGTTAACATCGAGCTCGGGAAGCTCTTCGACAAGCTGCCCCCCCACTCGCCCGAGGCGGAGATGGCTTTGCTGGGCGCGATGATCCTCGACCCCAAGGTGACGGGCGAGGTGCTGAGCGTCGTCAAGAGCGCCGATGCGTTCTACGTAGCGGCGCACGGCGCGATCTACGAGTCGCTGGTGCAGCTCTACGACCGGCACCAGGCGGGCAACCTCGTCATGCTCGGCGAATCGCTGCGCGACAAGGAGGTGTTGACCGACGTCGGCGGCCCGGACTACCTGATGAAGCTGGCGCGCGAGACGCCGGCGGTGGCCGCGGCGCCGCACTTTGCGCGGATCGTGGCGCAGAAGTACAAGCTGCGGCAGCTGATCGCGGCGGCGGGACAGATCGCGTACGACGCCTACCACGCGGGGGAGCTGGGGCCGGACGGCGCCGGGGAGATCCTCGACGGCGCCGAGGAGATGATCTTCAAGATCGCGGAGGAGTCGCAGGATTCGGACCCTGAGCGGCTCGAGGCGCTCCTGCAGATCGAGTACGAGCGGCTGCTGGAGCGCGATGAGCACGCGGTGAGCGGCATCCGCACCGGGTACACCGACCTCGACGAGCTGACGAGCGGGCTGCAGAACGGCGAGCTGATCATCGTGGCCGCACGCCCCTCCATGGGCAAGACGGCGCTCGCGCTCAATCTGGCCGAGCAGATCGCGATGGGGGGGACTCCCTACGGCCACAAGCACGGAGAGCCGCAGGCGGTCGGGTTCTTCAGCCTGGAGATGTCCAAGAGCGCGATCGCGCAGCGTCTGCTGAGCTCGTACTCGGGGATCTCGAGCCATGAGATGCGCTCGGGCCGGCTGGCGCAGCACAAGCTCGACTCGGCGCAGCGCGCCTGCGACAAACTGCGCGAGGCTCAAATCTACATCGATGACACGCCGGGCCTCACCGTGCTCGGGCTGCGCACCCGCGCCCGCCGCATGAAGCAACAGTACAAGCTCAAGTGCCTGTTCGTCGATTACCCGCAGCTGATGACGGCGCCGAACGCGGCCCGCGAGAGCCGCCAGGTCGAGGTCTCGGCGATCAGCCGCGGCGTGAAGGCGCTGGCGCGCGAACTGGACATCCCGATCATCTGCCTCTCGCAGCTCAACCGCGGGCCGGAAACACGCGGGGACAACCGGCCTCGGATGAGCGACCTGCGCGAGTCGGGCTCGATTGAACAGGACGCCGACGTGGTGGCGCTGCTGCACCGCGAGGAGTACTACCACGTGGGCGACTCGAACTGGGCGAACGACCCGGAGAACGAGGAGAAGATCGGCGTCGCCGAGATCATCATCGCCAAGCAGCGCAACGGCCCGACCGACGTGGTGAAGCTGACGTGGGACCGCGACACCACCCGCTTCAAGAACTCAACGCGCCACGCGAGGGGGGACGGCGGGTACGCGGGCGGGGGGGGCGGAGGCGGTGGGTATGGCGGCGGCGGGTACGGAGCGCCACCGGCCCCGGCGAATCCGATGAGGCAGGCTGGCCCTTCAAGCTCGCACCAAAGACAGGGCGGGGGCGGTGCGTTTGGCGATCCCGCGTCCCGGCCGCCGGCGTCGGGCGGCGCGCCCGGTCCCGGCGGGTTTACGTCCGGCAAGAAGACCGGTCCCGTCAACAACTTCCGCGATGGAGGCGGCCCGGCCAAATGGGAAGAGAACGACGAGGGCGCGCCGTTCTAACTCAGCGCTGGCCGTCGCCCGTTGAATCCGCATCGGAGTCCGGGAGCGGGATCGGCGCGGGCTGTGGCGGCGGTGCCGACCGCCGCGGCGGTGGCTCGCTGATACTCGACGCCTCGGGGAATGTCTCGACGGCGCCGGCTTCTGGCGCGGCCTCGCTCGGCGCGGCTTCGACGGGGGCCGGGAGCGGCGCGGAGAACGCGTTGTCGTCAACCGACATGTAAGCAAGTGGCGGCACGGGTAGGGCGCCGACGGTCCAGACGTGATGGGAGGTAACGTGCCAGGGCTTGAACCCGCCGCGGAGCCGGACGGTGACGGCCTGGTAGAGTTGCTCGCCGGAGGGCGAGCGGTTGCCGATGGCGGTGACGGGCTTGAAGATATCGACCTTGGCCTCGTCACCGGTGATGAAGACACGCCCAACGTGGTAGATGGGAAGGCCTTCTGCGATGGTTTCGACCGTGACGGGGTGGGCGAGCGGGCTGACGCGCTCAAGGATGCGGCGGTAGACGCTGCGGCGGACGCCCCGGGGAAGATTCAGGATAACCCGGTCGCTGACAACGAGGTCGTCAGTGGTCTCGGTCGGCAACTGGTCGTCCCAAATGGTGTACCGACCGTCGCCGCCGCTGGGCGGGTAGCGGCGGATGACCCATCGCAGGCTGACGGCCATGAGGTCGTGCGTAGCCGGCGCGTTGGGGCTGCTGAAAATCGATTCGTCCTGCGAGGCGGGCGTGGCGGTGTAGCCGACACAGCCGGAAAGGGACAGCGCGCTCCCTGCCACGGCGACGGTAAGGGCAACTGAGAGAATCGTGCGGGGTCGAGAAAACGCCAATGCCATAGCAAGCTCCGTGAACAAGTCCTCGATCCCGTCGGACGGGGCGAGGCCCGAACTGTATCCAGCCCCTCCGGGCCTCCTGAGGCTGTCATTATCGGCCGGATGCGTTCGCCGCAATCTGCTGAACGGGTAGGGGTGCCAGCTAGGATCGAAGCATGAGCGAACCGGCCGGTGCATCACGAGGAGGTCGCCCGCGACGGTTCGTGCTGGGGATTTCGGGGGCATCGGGCGCCGCGTACGCGCTGCGGCTGCTCGAGCAGTTCCTGGTGCTAGGGCACGAGGTGCATCTGGTCGTGACAGATTACGGGCGCCGGCTGCTCTTTGATGAAGCGGGCGTCACGCACGTTGAGTTCGCGACCATGTGCGGCGACATTACGGACGCCGCGGCGGCGCAGCGGCTCATCATCCATCCGAACAAGGACGTGGGAGCGGTGATCGCATCGGGGTCATTCCTGCACGATGGGATGGTGGTGCTGCCGTGCTCGAGCGCCAGCCTTGGGGGGATGGCGACGGGATCGGGCTCGAACCTGCTGGTGCGTGCCGCGATGGTGACGCTGAAGGAGCGGCGGCCGCTGGTCTTGTGCCATCGCGAGTCGCCGCTGAACCTGATCGATATCGAGAACATGCGGACGCTGACGCTGGCGGGCGGGATCATCTGCCCAACGAACCCGGGGTTCTATCTGAAACCGCAGCGCGTGGAAGACCTTGTCGACTTCATGGTCGGCAAGGTGCTGGACCTCTTGAAGGTGGAGCACGGGCTCAAGACGAGGTGGGAGGGGTGAGGCTGTTGCGTCCGGGTACGTTGATCACCTTCACCACAGAGGACACAGAGAGCACAGAGACGTCACAGAGGGTGCGCCGATTGATCTGGACTTCGGTCCACTACGCTGGGTTTGCTCTGCGGCATTGTGGAATCTGTGATGAACGCGAATGGTGCCCGATCCCGTCGTCGCGCCTCTTCCTAACGCCTGCGTCGTGATGCAACGAGCCCAAGAGGGAGCAGCATCGCCGCGACAGACGGCGCCGGGACCGTTCGATAGCCAAAGATAACCTCGAATCCGTCGTACACGCCCTGGCTGAGATCTCCGCCGAACTCGTTGGTCACCGTGATGCTCGGCGTGAACTCGGTGAACCCGGTGACCGTGATCCGGGTCCGCACGAGCATCTCGACGTAATACGTTCGTCCCGCCGCGAGAACCGGGCCGAGGCCGGGCCCGCCAAAGGCCTCGTTGTAAACTGTCAGGCCATTGCCGATCAACGGGTTGTTGATCGACCCGAGCCCGAGGATGATCGGGTCGTTGAAACTCGGGAGGGCTCCGACTCGCTCACGGATGGCGGCATTCACGTCAAACCGCGTCTCCGGTATTGTGTTCGTGCCACCTCCGTTCACCCACTTCGCGTGCGCTGTGAAGGTCATGTCCTGCAAACGAACGGGGATGGGGCCGCACTCGAAGACGCGAAAGGCCGAGGTCGGCGCGCCGAACTCGCCGTTCTCGCGCGCGAGCATGAACGACCAATCGCCACGGGCGCGCAGCGATGCCGCGAGCAAGCCCACCGTCTCTGTCGTTGCCAGGTTGGCCCCGATGGGGTTGCCGTTGCCGAAGAAGCCGGTGCTGGAGATGGGATCCTGAAAGTCTTGGGGCTGGGCGAGCACCGGGGCACACAGACCGGCCGCGGCGACGCAGGCGGCCGCACGGATCGAAACACACATGATCACTCTCCTAAGCGGTGCGCGCGGTCACAAAGCGTGCCGCAGCTCGCCGCGCACTCACCCTATCGATGCCGCCCGGAAGCCAAACACCGGGCAGAAGCCGCTCTGTCTTTCTGGGAACATGGGCAAGCACCGAGGCGTGCTGCTACTTCGCTCCGACCTTCGCACCGTTCGGCTTCGCACACGGCTTGATCCACTTGGAACGATCGACCTTGCCGGAGCCGGGAATCTCAACCGCGATGCCGCCGACGACGCGCACCGAGCCGCTGCCCAGCGTGTCGGAGAGCTCGGCCGCGAGTTCGGGAGAGAGCCGGACGCGCCACGCCTTGTCGGTGTTGAGCATGACGAACTGCTCGCCGGTATCGATGAGCATCTCGACGGGGAAGGGAGTGGCGTCGCCGTCGCCGGTGCGCATGGGGTCGGCGGACTGCCTGAGAATCGCGGCCGCGCGTTCGAGCGCGGCCGCTCCGCTCCCGTTGAGGCGCTGTCCATCCACAAAGAGGCGCAGACGACCCGGGGACAAGGGCAACCCGTCGATGGGAACCACGCGCTCAACGACGATCTGGGGTTTGGGGTCGCTCCCGCCGGCGCCCGTTGCTGCTCCGTGGGTTGCGCCGTCGGAATCGACGTTGCGCCCGCCGCGGGCCGCACCTCCGCCCCCCCCACTGCGCGAAAGATCGATGCGGCCGAGCACGAACACGAGCGCATCGGGGGTGAGCAGGTGCTCGAACTGCGAGAAGCAATCGGCGAAGAGCACCGCCTCCATCGGGCCGTGCATGTCTTCAACACTCAAGATGCCCATCTTCTGCCCAGCGGAACGGCCGTTCTTGACCACCAGCGTGCGCACCGATTGCACGAGGGCGGGCAGGACGATGCGCGTGTCCTGCCGCATGGTGGCCGCGGCAGCGGTGGTGCCGGTAGCGAAGACGCCCGACCAGTTCGACCACTTCTCGAGCGGGTGGCTGGAGACGTAGAACCCGAGGGCCTCCTTCTCACGCGTGAGCGTTTCGAGTTCGGGCCACGGCGTGGCGCGGGCGAGGCCTGTGGGCGCGGCCGCCGCGGATGTGGAGATCGGCTCTGGCGCGCCAAGCCCTCCCATTCCAAACAGTCCGCCCTGGCCCGCGGCCATGTCCGCGGCGATCTTTTGTGCCGCGGACATGGCGGGCTCAACCGTTGCGATCATGGCGGCGCGACATTCGCGCCCGTGGAGCGAGTCCATCGCGCCCGATTTGATGAGCGCTTCCATGGTCGTCTTGTTCAGGATGGCGCCGCCGGAGCCGGTAGCGGCGCGGCTCATCACTCGCTCGCAGAAATCAAAGATCGATGTGAAGGTGTGCGCCTTCTCCACAGTGTCTCGCTCGCGCACGATTGATTCGATCGCCTTCTCGCCGACGCCCTTGATGCCCTTGAGACCGAAGCGGACGTGGCCGCGATGCGCGGCGCGCTCTTCGCCTGGCTCGAAGACGACCGCGAAGTCGGCGTGCGATAGGTTCACATCGGGCGGGCGCACCTCGACGCCGACCTTGGCCGGGGCGTGATTCCAACTGGGAAACCGCGTCTTCTTGCAGTCCTCCAGATATGGGATCCACTCGCTGACCTTGCTCGCCTGGCTCTCGTATGTGAGGAACGCGGCCATGTACTGGTTGGGGAAGAACGTCTTGAGGTACGCCGTCTGGTACGCGACGATGGCGTACCCCGTGGAGTGGCTCTTGTTGAAGCCGTACCCCGCGAACTTCAGAATGAGCTCGAAGAGGTCTTCGGCGGCGGGCTTGGAGAGGCCCTGATTCTGCGCGCCCTCGACGAACTTGGGCCGCTCCTTCTCGATCTTGTCGTGCTTCTTCTTGGAGATATTCTTGATGAGCGAATAGGCGTCGCGCAGCTTGATGCCGCCCAGGCCGTGCACGATCTGCATGACCTGCTCCTGGTAGTCCATGACGCCGTAGGTCTCGTCGGTGTAGCGATCGACGATCTCGTGGACCTTCGGCACCGCGTCCTCGCCGTGCTTGCGGCGGTTGTAGTCGGGGATGAGGTCCATGGGCCCCGGGCGGAAGAGAGCGTTGGCGGCGATGAGGTCTTCGAGACGGTCGGGCTTCATCTCCATAAGAAGGCGGCGCATGCCGGGGGACTCAAACTGGAAGACACCGGTGGTGTCGCCGCGACGGAAGAGCTCGAAGACGCGCTGGTCGTCGAAGGTCAGGCGATCCAGATCGAGCGGGTGGGGGGATCTGGAAGTGGCGCGACCGGCGGGCTCGCTGGCGCGGCCCACCGCAGCCCAAATGGCGACTTCGGCGATGCCTTCACGGATCATCTGCTTGCAGCGCTCGACAACACTGAGGGTGCGCAGGCCCAGGAAGTCCATCTTCAGAAGGCCCATCTTCTCGCAGGTGGGGCCATCCCACTGCGTGACGACCTCGTTCTCACCGGCGCCGCTGGCCTTGTAGAGCGGGACCACCTCGTAGAGCGGACGCGTGGCGACGATGACGCCCGCGGCGTGCACGCTGGCGTGGCGAGCCTGGCCCTCGATGGTGCGGGCGTTATCGATGAGCGCGTGGAGCTGCTCGGCTTGCGCGCTCTGCTCGGTGGGGAGATCTTTGTTGATCTTCTCGAGGGCCGCGGGCTTGCCCTCGTACAACGCGCGCAGATCGGGCTCCTGCTCGAGTGCCTCGTCGAGCGTGATATTGAGCTGCTCGGGGATCATCTTCGCGACGCGGTCGGCGACGGGCAGCGAGATGCCGAGCACACGCGAGACGTCGCGGATGGCCGCGCGGGCCTTGAGCGTCCCGAAGGTAATGATCTGAGCGACGTGCCCGTACTTGGTGCGCACGTAGTCGATGACGCGGGCGCGGCCGTCCTGGCAGAGATCGATATCGATATCGGGGTATTCGGAGCGATCGGGGTCGGTGAAGCGCTCGAAGAGCAGGCCGTAGCGCACGGGGCAGGCGTTGGAGAGGCCCATGACGTAGCCGACCATGGTGCCGACGCCCGAGCCGCGGGCGATGGCGGGGATGCCCTGCTGGCGGCCCCAGTTGACGAAGTCCCAGACGATGAGGAAGTAGGCGCTGATGCCCTTGTCGCAGAGGATCTTGAGCTCGCGATCGAGACGGGCGCGGATCTCATCGCGAGCGGGTTGAACGGGCGTCGTCTCGGCCCTGCTGCCATTCTGATCTGCCGGTTTGCCGGCTTCTTCTGGCCCATACCGCCAGATGAGGCCGCCTTCGGAGAGCATCCGCAGCGCGGCGTCGCACTCGGCCTTGGCTTCGGCCTTGAGGCGGGTCGCTTCATCGGCGTCGGCATCGTCGGGCACGCGGAATGGGACGGCTTCGAACTGGTCGCAGTAGGCCTTGTACCACACTGTGAGGTCGCCGCCGAAGGCGGGATCGTCGTGGCGCGGCAGGTCGGACCACTCCCCGCTAGCTTTTTGTGTCCGCTTGGCTGTCCCCTGTCCCCTGTCCCCTGTCTGCTTCCTCCTCACCCTCACCATCGGGGCGTGGCTCGCGCCGATCGGGAGCTCAACATTGCACCGCTCGGCGATGCGAACAGTGTTGTCGCAGGCCTCGCGGCCGGCTTCGCCCTCGGCCTCGAACACCTCGCGCATCTCCGCGGGTGACTTTACGTAGAGCTCCAGCGGGTACTTCAGGCGATCGGTGTCATGCTTGCCCTTGCCCATCGAGATGCAGATGAGCGTGTCGTGGGCGTCGTGGTCCTCGCGCCGGAGAAAGTGCGCGTCGTTGTCGCTTACGAGCGGGAGGGCCAGCTCGCGGGCCAGCCGGATGAGATGCTTGTTGATCGAGTTCTGTTCCGCGATGTGCCGTTGGAGCTCGATGTAGAAGCGCGGCTGCGGACCCTTGAACGTCTTGGCATGCCACGCCGCGGCGTCGAGGGCCTTGAACCACCACTTCTCCTCGCCGGACTGCTCGTAGCTGAGCAGGTACTCGCCGAGCTCGCTGCCGAGGTGGCCGTTGATGGCGATCAACCCGTCCGCATGTCTCTCGAGCAGGTCGCGATCGATTCGCGGTTTGAAGTAAAACCCGGTGAGGTATGCCTCGGAGCAGAGATAAAGAAGATTGTTCCAGCCCGCGATGTTCTCGGCGAGCAGGACGAGGTGGTACCCGCCATCGGAGACACCGGTGTAGGTGCGGTCCTTGCGGTCCCCGGGCGCGACGTAGGCCTCAACGCCGAGGATGGGCTTGATGCCCTTGTCCTTGCAAGTCTGATAGAAGGCGACGGCCCCGTGCATGTTGCCGTGGTCGGTGATTCCGACCGCAGTCATGCCCAGTTCTTTCACGCGCGAAATCAGTTTATCAACGCGATTCCCACCGTCGAGGAGTGAGTATTCCGTGTGCAGATGAAGGTGGGCAAACTGGCGGTCCCGCGAAAGGGGCGTGCCACCTCCACCGCTCCCCAACGATGCTTGCCCGACCGAACCTCCTTGTTCCGGTGTCGCCGCGGCCATGCTGTTCCCACTTCAGCCCCATCCCCCGCACGCTCAGTGTAAACCGGGCGCGCTGAGGGGGCGCGGACTTGACAGTTCTTCCCCCGACCTTGCTCAATGCCGAAAGCCGCCCGGCGAACGCCCGTGAGCCGAATAAACAGTCCAGCGGGACAATGCGTTGCCGAAACGATCAGTTGGCCGCCGCGCTCAGCACCCGTTCGCGATCGCCTCGAACCAGGCCGCGAGGAAGGCCGTGATGTCGGCGGAGGTGGTGCCGCCGGACTCGTTGAAATCCGCGACCGTAGTGCCGTTGAGCACGTCGGCAAACCACGCCGACAGGAACGACGTGATGTCCGCGCTGGTCACCGAGCCGGAGTCGTTGAAATCAGCGGGGCATGGCGGCGGCAACTCGACGCCGAAGTTGGCGTTGTCCCAGGCCATGATGTTGCCCGCGGCACCGCCCGCAAAGAATCGCACGCCTGTCGGGACCGGGAGTGTCGAGTTCTGACCGCCGCCGAGGAACCAGTTAATCGGAGCCGCGGAGGCAGTGATGTTGGTCGTCAGATCGGTAATGCTCACAGACGTGACCATGTTCAACGAAAAATCGATGGTGGTGCAGACTCGGAACCAGTGATTCAGGGGCAGATTTTGCCATTCGGGGCCAGCGAACTGTCCGCTGCCGGCAAACAGGACGCCCCCCGCGTCATAGGCGAGGTAGCTCACGCTCCAGGACGTAGGGTTGTTGACGTCGACCCAGGTGTTGAGTTGGATGAGGCCCTTGCTCGTGGGGATCGCAGGATTTGGGAGCGGCTGGAGGGAGAAACTACCGAGATTCTGGGCCGAGGGAGGCGTTCCGTTGAACGCGCCGGCCACGTCGTAGCAGAACTCGCTGACGGTGTCGAATGTCATTCCCTCGCGCTGAGAACGAGCGAAGGCCGTGCCCCCGTTGGAGCGGCTCACAAGGAGCTGCTCCCCACCGCCGGACGGGTTCACCGGGAGCCCGAACGCGTTGCCCGCGTAGGTCATGACCAAGCCGTCGATACTGCCCGCGACCGCCGGGATGAACCACGAATCCTGACCCGCTATCCCCGTTCCCGCCGCCGAGCCGGTGTAGGTCGGCGTCTCGAACCCGGTCATAAACCCTTGGGCCATCAGCGCTGGCGCAGCCGCCAACGAAAACGACGCGGCGGCAAACTGGAAACGGTTCATGGTTCCTCCTATGCGAAACGTGATCATCGCTCGGCGCGGCAAAACTGCTGCGCACTGAGAACACTTTCGGAAGCCCTGGATTACGAGGCTCGATCTCCTTATGTAATAGAAAGCGGCCGAGGTGTCAATCAGAAAGAAGCGATTCACGGGTCAGCACCCGGGCAGCGATCCGGCTCAAGCCACTCGATCCTGCGGTTTGCGTAGGGACGGGGCCGGTTCGTAGGCTTAGCCCGTGGATCGGCCATGGAAACTTATTGAGATCGCCCGGCTTGAAGAGACAAGGCAGGCGACCGGGATCGCCGAGATCGCGGACGAGGCGCGACCGGTTGCCGGCGGTGTCATGTGCCGCGGAGCGCCGGGGACGTGGCTAAACACAGCAACGGCCATTGGGTTGTCGGGGCCGGTCTCAGCGGAAGAAGTGGACGAGATCCTCGCGTGGTACGAGGGGCACGAGCTTGAGCCGCGGGTTGAGATTTGCCCGTACGTCGATCCGACATTGATCGCGTCGCTCGCCAGACGAGCGTTCGTGGTCCGGATGTTCGACAACGTGCTGTATCGGGATATTTCCGATTCCGCGGCGAAGCCCGGCGGTGAGTTCGCCGCGCCGATACCACCCGGCTTAGAGGTACGCGAGATCGACGCGGCTGACGGCGCGCTGGTGAGGGCGTTTGCGCACGCCGTAGCCACGGGCTTCTGTCCGACCGGGATTGTTGCTCGGGAGGAAGACGTAGACCTTGCGGAGCGCTGTGCTCGCCACCCGCGATGCACCGCGCTGGGTGCGTTTGCGAATGAACGGTGCGTCGGGGGTGGATACTTGGAGGTGCGGGGCGAGATCGCGGCGCTGTTCTATCTGAGCGTGCTACCCGAGTTTCGCGGACGGGGGATTCAGAGCGCGATGATCGCGCAGCGGGTGGCGATGGCCGCGGATCGTGGGGCGAGGATCGCAACGATCGGCGCGCGGCCGGGGGTAGCGACGGAGCGGAACGTGAGGCGGATGGGTTTCCAGGTGGCGTACACGAAGGTGTCGCTGGTGAGGCCGGGGGCAGGGCTGTCGCCGGTCATCGGGTAACCGGTCGCCGTAGTTCTGATCGGGATGGATTGACGATCGCATCAGTTGCGCGGCAGCATCAGTGATACCTCGTCCCACCGCACCGCGTGTTCGAGCAATCGCTCATCGGCGGCATCGGCCAGGCCGTCGCCATTCAAGTCGATGGGCGACTCTTGAAACACAACGAGGTCGTCGATGCCGAGATGGCCGGAACCATCGGAATCGAACGCCGGCCGCGGCAGGGATGCGAGCGGGACTGATAGTGCATCAAGCTCCGCGCAGGTGATGAATCCCTCGCCCCCAGGCTCTCCGCCCATCGGGCCGCTAAGCCGAAGGCCTGTGATGCTGAGCGGCGTATCGAGTGTGAACTCAATAACCTGGAAGGGCACTTCGGGATCGAGTGCGGCGGAGAGCACTCCGCTGGGGGCGATCCACTCACCGCCGGCCCCCACTTGCACCTCGCACAGGACCGAGCCGAACCAACCGCCGGCGGGGCCCGAAGCGAAGTGGTCGCCCTCGGTGAAACACAGCGTGTGGGCGATGATTTCACGGTCGTACGTCACCTGGATAGTCTGTGTCGTGCCGGGCGGCACAGATGGCGTGCGGCCCTGCGTTGAGTAGTACCAGCGGGCGTAATCCTCCGGCTCGACCCCTGAGACATCGAGTTCCTGACCGTTCGCGGCGAAGACTCGGGCGGCGACGCCCCGCCCGGGCGGGGGTGCTGAAACGATCCCCGTGGTGACTGTGATGGTGCCGCCTTGGCGCTTCACAGCGAGGTTGGCGCTGCGGGCGTCTTCATCGTGATATGGGCTGAGCGCCGGTGTGGCGACACGCTCCGGCGGCGCAAGCCAACGCAGGCCATCGCCTGAGACAAGACCGCCGTGCTCGATAAAGGCTCGCTCCACAATCGGAAGCGTGCGCTGGGCCATGAGCGTGAAGGTGTCCTCCGCGGCCGGATCGGCGGGGAGATAGTCAGGCAGGTTGTCACGTGTGCGGTAAATGTTGAAGCGATCGGAGAGTGTGACGCCGGGGAAAGCGTCGCGGACGTACTGCGAGCCGTGCAGCAGGCCGAGCAAGCCGCCCATCGTGGCGGTGCCGTTGTCGGAATCCCACCCGCTGAGCGTGCCGATCTGCACGGTCCGGCGATAGTCGCCCTCGCCGTAGAGCAGCGCGATGAGTCCGGTCGCGAGATTCACGCCTGATTCATACCAGCCGCGATAGACAAACCCGTTGAGTTCATCGTTGAGCTGATAGCGGTCGTAGACACGATCTCGCGTGAACTCCCAGTTGTCGGGGTCGGGATTATCGAGGTATTCGGCGAGGACGAAGTCGGCGATATCGGCGGCCTTGGAGGTATCGGGAAGATACCGGCGCGCACGCTGGACAAGCCAGATGTTCTTGTCGCGCGGTGACAAGGCGACGGGCACTTGGCTCGTGAGCGAGTACATGACAACGTAAAGCTGCGAGGCGTGCGCGGCGTAGCTCGCGGCGGTCGTCCGGATAGGCATGGCCGCGGCTTGCAATGCCGCGAAGGGCATGGAGGGGTTGAGCGCGCCGAAGAGTTCGGTGGTGAGTTGGGCGTCGATCATGAGGCGATGATGGTTCGCCATGCCGGTCCCGCAAGCGGGAGGAGGGACGCCACGGGACATGAGTGTGCGGGCCTGAAGATTGGACACCCAGATCATGCGGTTGATGTGGGCCTGCCAACCGGCGGTGATCTCGTACGGCGTAAGGGGCGCGCCCGAGACCGGCTGGCGCGAGGCGAGCAGGTGGAGGTAGACATACTCGATGTCGGTGTCGTCGTCGGCGCCCCACGGATCCTGGATAACGAAATCGATGAGCGGGCCGCCCGGGAAGACCGGCGTGAGCCAGTCGTCGTCGGTGTAGAAGGGCGGTCCTTGGCGCTGCCCTTCGGTGCGAAGGCCCGTCCAGTTGGCGATGCACTCGCCGAGCCACATGCCCGCGAGGCAGTCGGCGTAGTCATCCCGCTGGATGACCGGCTGCCGCCCCGCGGCGGATGCCGTGAAAGACGCAAACGCCGCGACGGCCGACACCGCGAGTTCCCGACCGCGTTGCAGTACCAAGTGGCGGTTCATGCGGACTCCCGGAGAATGAGTCTACCTGATGAGCGGCGGTAAGACAGAGCCGATCGCCGCGGCGTCATTCCGATCAAACCACCGAAGCGTCACCCGGCCACTTGACCATACAGGTGATTCGCGTCGCGCGGCTCGGTCCAGCCGCCGTAGGAACGGGTCCGTCTCGTCGCGCGCCGTCATGACCCACACCCGGCGGCCGGTTTCCAAGGCGCCGATCGCTTCGCCCTTGGAGATACGTCTCGCCCTGCACCACACATCCAGTTGATAGGAGCGATCATCGGGCCGGACACCGACCGTTTCGATGTTCAGCGGATGATCGCGGGCCTCGTACTGGTGCTCAAAGTCGATCTCCTCGTGGGGGTAGAGGATCAGCAGGTCGCCCGGCGTCGCCGCTGTCCGCAGGTGCTCCACCAACGCGGCGACGCCGCTCTCGGCACGCTCCAGCGGGTAGGTCGGCGCCACCACGGCGAGCTGCGCCGCCATCAGCAGCACGACGGCGCCCGCGAACCGCGCCGGGGACTTGATAGTCGCCAGCCCCGCCGCCATCAGCACAAAGAAGCACACCGTCGGCCAGAGGAGCACCCGCGTCACGAACATCGGGCGCCAAAGGCTGAGCAGGTACATCGCCAGCGGCTGCCCGACGACGAACACCCCTAGCAGAACAAGCAGGCCCGAGCGCCCGCGGAGTATCCACGCCCCGTACAGCGCGAGCGCCAGCATCAGCAGCTTCACAGACCAGTGCGCGTCGTACGCCATGAGCAGGCGCGAGTACACAACCTCGGGCGTCGGTCGCGGCATCCATGTGAAGTTGCTCAGCGTGCCCTGGGCCTGCCGCGCGACAGTTACGAACCACCACGCACCGGCGGCCACGATGGCCCCGTTTGCGATCACCCACCCAGCGAGAAGTCGGCGCGGGGCCTTCCGCCTGACCAGGAGCCATCCAACAAAGACCGATGCGAGCGCCGGCAGCAGAACCGCCGTGTTGTGCAGGTAGACCGCGATGATGGCCGCCGCGCTGTACATCGTGAGCCACGCGACAAGCGCCGTTCGCGGCGCTGTCGGTTCGTTGGTGTGCGAAGCGCTGCGCGTCCCCGCCGCTGAGGCGGCGGATCCCTTGAGATGCACCCTCGCGGCCTGCACGAGCGCGATCAGCGCCAACGTGCCCACCGCCACCAGCCATGGGTAACAGCGGGCCTCGCGGCTGAAGTGAATGTGCGTCGGCGCCGCCGCGACGATTGCCGCCGTCGCCAGGCCCTCGCGCCATCCCAGCAGCGCTCGCCCGAGACCGAACGCGGCCATTATCGAGCACACGCCGCCGAGCGCCGGGAGCGTGCGCATCGCGAAGCGCGAGTCCCCGAACGCCAGCCACAGGTGCTGCATCGCGTAGTAGAGGGGCGGGTTGGTCTCGACACGAGCATCGGGCCCCCAGATGCGAGAGAGCGGCTCGGAGGCGAATACGTACGTGGCGTACTCGTCAAACCAGAACTTCGCGTGATCGAGCCGGTAGAGCCTGAGGCCCAGACCAACCAGCACGACGACCACCAGCCCCCAGAGCGCAAGCCGCTTGTCGGCGTTGCGTCCGGCCGGATCGCCCGCCACCTTGGCAAACCTCATTTGCGGAACACCACGAAGCGCCCGAGAAGGTAGTTAAGCCCCGTTCCGACTGCGATCCCCGCCAGGGCGGCGACCTGCAGCGGCCAATCCGGAACCGCGCCCGACATCGCGATCGACGTGAGGAAGCTCGCCCCCGCAGTGAGCAGGCACGCGACGCAGTACCCGGCGAACTGCCCGAGTCTGGGGCCCCGCCGAGCGTAAGAGAACGTGAATCGTCGGTGGAGCAGGAAGTTCCCAATGACGCTCACCAGGATGCCGAGCGCGAGCGCGAGGAATCGTTCAGCGCCAAGGCCCAGCGCGATCGTGAGCACCCCGAGGTTGACCACCACCCCGCTGGCTCCCACCACGAGGAACTGGGCCACGTGGGTCGCTTCGGCATACCGGAACAGGTAGAGCCGCCTGAGGTGCTGGATATAGCGGAGTTGCTGCGCGAGGGTCAGCTTGCTCTCGCCATGCACACGGTCGGCGAAGTGGATGGGCACCTCGGCCACATGCTGTGCGTCGCACTTGACGAGAAGCTCGAGCCCGATCTTGTAGCCGATGGGGTTCAGATGGCCCGCGGAGTCGAGCAGGCTCCGCCGGAACGCGAAAAACCCGGACATCGGGTCGTGCAGCCGAGTCAGCGGGCGTGCCAGCAGGGTGGCGATCCGGCTGTTGAGCCGGCGATAGAGCGTCCACTCGGTATCCGTCGAGCCGCCGCGGATGTACCGAGAGCCGACAACGAACTCGGCGCCCTCATCCAGCGCGGCCACCATCGGCGCAATCACCTCCGGGGGGTGGCTGAGATCGGCGTCCATGACCACTAAGACCGGCGATAGTGCAAGCGTCAGGCCGTCGAGTACGGCGGGACTCAGGCCCCGTGTTCCCTGACGCTCATGGAAATGAACCCAGGGAAGCCCAGCCGCCTCGACCACTTCGCGGCTCCCGTCATCGCTGAAATCGTCCATGATGTGGACATCCAGCTCGAACCGATGCTCCTGCCGGACCCGGTCTAGCCGCGCGAGAAGATGCGGGAGGCTCTGGGCCTCCCGATACGTCGGGACGATCACGCTCACGCAAACCGTTTTCGCCACGGCACGGACCGCCGGCGCCTGGTGGTTGAGCACCGGTTGCGACAGTGAAAGGGGTTGGGCCGCGACGTGGATCATGGGCGTGGCCTCCCATCACAGGCAGGCCGTCATAAACATGGAGCACAAAGCCGAGAGCGCAAAGGGCTGGGCGTCTAGCCTTGGGCCCTAAAAACCACGGAACCGGATTCTTAGCCTAGTCAGAACCGCTCTAAAAGCACGCAAATTCCGGGTGCCACACAGAGTCTTCCCAGTTGCCACGCCGAAACCGTCCTCCCTATCGGCAGTTGTCGAGACCCACGCAAGCTGGGCCTCCGCCCTCAGTAGGCCTCGCTGGCGTCTCCCCACATTTTCCCGTGGCAACGGACCGATAAGTTTCCCCATCTACAGCCCCGATCCCACCATGCCACCCGAAACCCGACCCGCAGCTCGGCCACTGCTGTTCGTGCTAACGTTCGCCGCGGTCGGCGCGATCTGCATCGCGTTCTGGCCAACGGGCGGTCGCGCCCCTGCGGATCAGAACCAGTTCCACCTGCCTGTTATTGAGACCTTTGCCTCGCAGCTGCCGCGCCCAAACGTGGCGGATTACCTCTCGGCGACGACACCCGGGTTTCATCTTGTGATGGCGGTGGTGACGCGAGCGGTTGGATCCGGAGAGTTGACGCTGCGCCTGGCCGGGCTGGCATTCACCTTGCCACTTATCGGGCTCTTGGCATGGGATGTTGCCAACCGGCGCGGGAGGTGCCCGGGAGCCGGCGGCGCCACGTCGCTGCTCACCCCGTTCTGCTGCTCGATGTACGTGCTCGCGAGTGCGGCGTGGGTGCTGCCTGACAACATGAGTTGGTTGGGTGTTTTGGGCGTTTTGATAATCGCGCTCCGGGCGCGTTCGGTGCGCGGGCTTGCAATCGGCGGCGGCATGGTGCTGGTGGGGCTGGTACTGGTCAGACAGACGCATGTGTGGGCCGCCGCCCCGCTGTGGGTTGCCGGATGGTTCGGAACCCGAACTGCACCAGGCGGTTTGTTGGAACCAAGCGCGGGGCGGTTCAGACGGGTCGCGTTGGTGGGGCTGGGGACACTGCCCGCGTTCGTAGCGGTCGCGGGATTCATCTGGTTATGGCGCGGGTTGACTCCGCCCTCGTTCCATCTGCAGCACCAGGGGGGGAATGTCGCGGCACCGGCGTTCATACTCACGCTGATTGCCATCTTCTCTCTTTTTTTCGCGGCATGGGCCGGAGCCGGGATTCAGCGCGTGCTGCGCGAACGGAGTTGGCGGCTTGGAGCGGGGGCGGCCGGCTTGGTCGGGCTCGCTGTTGGCCTGCTTCCGGAGACGTCGTACAACATGCAGGCGGGTCGCTGGTCGGGGCTGTGGAACGTAGCCGCGAAGTTCCCGACATTCGCGGAGCGATCGCCGCTCATTGTGGCTGGGTCGGCGGCGGGAGCTGTTTGTGTTGTTCTCTGGGGTGCCGCGATTTCGAGGCGCGACGGGCTGATTCTGTCGGCGGCTTTGGCCGGATTCATCGCGGCGCAGCTGCCGAATCACGAGGCGTGGCAGCGCTACAGCGAGCCCTTCCTTCTGATGATGCTGGCATTGGTCGCCGCCCGCACGCGCCCGCCGGCTGAGGCGGGGCCACGAGCCCGAAAGGCCATTATGGCGGCGTGTGTCGCCGGCCCGGTGACTCTGGCGGTGCTGCTCGCCGTCGTCACGATCATTACGATGTAGCCCAGTGACCCCCGCCCCCACACATGCGCCACAGCCCACGGACGTCCCGGCGCAAGCGGTGCGCGCACGATGTGCGCTGATCACCGGAATTACTGGCCAGGACGGGTCGTACCTCTTGGAGCTGCTGATCGGGAAGGGGTACAGCATCCACGGGATTCTGCGGCGGTCATCGTCGTTCAACACTGGGCGAATCGATCACCTGTATGTGGACCCGCACTTACGGCTGGCGCAGGCCGCGGGGCAGATGACACTGCACTACGCCGACCTGACGGACGCCGGATCGCTTGCGAAGCTGGTGCGTCAGATCGAGCCCGACGAGGTATACAACCTTGCGGCGCAGTCGCACGTGCGCGTGTCGTTCGACATGCCGGTGTATACGGCCGAGTCGGTGGCGATGGGCGCCCTCAAGCTGCTCGAGGCGGTGAGGGATTACGAGGTCATCACCGGGCGCGACTCCGACCCGGCGGCGCGGGTGCGCTACTACCAGGCGAGTTCGTCGGAGCAGTACGGAAAGGTGCGCGAGACACCGCAGTGTGAAACGACTCCGTTCTACCCGCGATCGCCGTACGCCGTCGCGAAGGTCATGGCGCACCACGCGACGGTGAACTACCGCGAGGCGTATGGGATACACGCGTCGTGCGGGATCCTGTTCAACCACGAGTCGCCGCGGCGAGGGGAAACGTTTGTGACACGCAAGATCACCCGCGCGGTGGGGCGGATCAAGCTGGGACTGCAGCCGAGGGTTTATCTCGGCAACCTCGAGGCGAAACGCGACTGGGGGTTCGCGGGCGACTACGTCAGGGCGATGTGGCTCATGCTCCAGCAGTCGGCGCCCGACGACTACGTGGTGGCGACCGGGCGCACGCTCGCCGTGCGCGAGTTCTGCGAGCTCGCGTTCGCGCACGTGGGCCTCGACTACCGCGACTTCGTCGCCGAGGATGCTCGCTACCGCCGACCCTCGGAGGTTGACCTGCTGCGGGGTGATGCGGCCAAGGCCAGGCGAATGCTGGGGTGGGAACCGACGACGACGGTCGAGCAGCTCGCCGCGATGATGGTCGAGCACGACCTGGAGCTGGCGCGCCGCGAGAAGACGCTGCGCGACGCCGGCCATGCCACCGAGCGGCAGCGCGGGCCGGAATGATCGCTCAGGCCGATCGTGCCCCGACCGGAGGCCCACAGCGTCGGCGCCAGAGGTCGCGGAGCAGATCGCCGAAGCGTGCCGCGAATGCGGGTGCATCGCAGAGCGGGGAGTTGAGTAGGCGGCCGCGCATGCCGGAGCGGAGCCGCGAGAGTCGCTCGTGATCGGCGGCGAGCGTCGCAGCGATCGAGACGAAGTCATCAACGTCCCGCGCGATCAACTCAGGCAAACCGACCGCGTTGAGCAAGCTCACCCCCACCCGCCCCGCGTGCATGGTGCCCGACATCGTGACGACGGGCACCCCCATGAGCATCGCCTCGCAGGTGGTGGTGGTGCCGTGGTAGGGAAAGGTATCGAGAGCAACATCGACCCGCCCGTACATGGCCAGGTGATCGCGTGCCGACGGGGTGAAGTAGACGAGTTCGAGGCGTGAGGCCTCGATGCCCGAGGCCGCAAAGCGGGACTCAATGTCTATCCGCACGCGCGCATCCTTGAGTCCCGCGTTTTTGATGAGGAGGCGCGAGCCGGGCACGGCCCGAAGAACCCCCGACCAAGCGAGAATCAGCGGCGTGTTGAGCTTCGGCAGCGCGTTGAAAGACCCGAAAGTGGTGTGCCCGGCCGACAGGCAGGGTGGCGGGGCGACCTCCGGCAGCTCGCCGTCGTGCTCCGCCCGAGGTGGTCTGTAGCAGAGAAAGCAGGGATCGAGGCGCGCGAGCCGCTCGGTGTGCCAGGCCTCGGCGCCGGCGGGGTCCGAGAGAGAATCCACGAGTCGCCAGTCGATCGCCTTGACGCCGGTGGTGTTGGGGTATCCGCAGTATGTGATCTGGAGCGGGGCCGGACGCTGGTGCATCACGGGGAGCCGCTGGTTGCGCATGTGCCCACAGAGATCGATGAGCACGTCGATCCGGTCGGCGCGGACCTTGCTTGCGAGCAGCACCTCGTGCGTGAACGGCTCGTCTCGCCAGCGCCCGGCGAGCACCTTGAGGCGCGCAGTTACATCATCGCTGCCGGTCCCAACGTGATAGCACGTGATCTCGAAGCCGTCGCGATTCAGGTGCTCGAGAATGGGCTCGATGAAGAACGCCACCGAGTGGCGCACAAAATCAGGCGAGAGGAAGCCGACCCGAATGCGGCGCCCCGCCTCACTCTTGTGCGGCTGGGTCGGCGGTGGGAGCGGCGGCAGGAGCGCTGTGAGCAACCGCCCGTAGTCGGCGTGCATCTCGCGCGAGCGCTCGGGAGTCATGCCCGGGTCGTAGTTGCTGGCCGTACACAGCGTGGTCAGGAGCGTGTGCTCGCCATGGATAACCTTGCGCGCCTGCTCCAAGGCCGCGACCGCCTCGTCGGCGCGTCCGAGCGCCACCAAGGCCACCGCGAGGTGCGCCACCAGTCGCGGCTCGAGCGGGTGCAGGTCCACCCCGCGGCGCGCCACCTCGGCCATGTCCTGGTACCGGTGCTGGGCATCGAGCGCCGCCGTCAGTTCGATGAGCGCTCCGGGGTTCGAGGGATCGCCCCCGAGCGACCCCTCGAAGCAGCGGATGGCCGCCGCGGCGTCGCCCCGCACCATCTCGAGCTTGCCGAGATTGACGAGGTAGTTGGGCTCGCCGGGGGCGAGCTCGAGCGCCCGCTCGATGTAGTAGCGCGACTGCTCGTGCTTGGCCTGGTGAAAGAGGACCGCGCTCAAAAGGCAGTTGGCGTCCGCGCTCTTTGGATGATGGCGCAGAACCTCCAGTAGATGCACGCGGGCGGACTCGAACTCGCCGCTCGAGAGCAGGGCCGAGAGTCTCTGGAGCTTCGCGTGGAGCGCTGCGGGCATGACGGGACTAGCTCCCCAGCCGCCGTCGCGACAGGGCGCGGGCGCTCGCGTCGGCCTCCAGAACATCGCCCATGCACGAGAGGGGCCGGTAGGTGTGCTCCTCCATGACCGCGCATGTTGTCTCGGCGATGCGCCCGAACGGCATGGCGCCGTCCGCAGCAAGAAAGGCCTCGACGGCTACCTCGTTGGCGGCGTTGAAGACGGCGCCGCTGGTGCCGCCCCGCCGGCAAACCTCGAACCCCAGCCCGAGCGCCGGGAAGCGCTCGAGATCGGGCGGGGCAAAGTCAAGCCGCGAGAACGCGGACCAATCCAGTCGTCGGCAGCAGCCCTCAGGACGGCGCGGCCAGGTGAGCGCGTAGTTGATCGGACAGCGCATGTCGGGCGCGCCGAGCTGCGCAATGACGCTGCCGTCGTTGAACTCAACCAGCGAATGGACGATCGACTGCGGATGCACGAGCACGCCGATCTGGTCGGCCGGGAGGCCGAACAGCCAGTGCGCCTCGATCACCTCGAGCGCCTTGTTGGTGAGCGACGCCGAGTCGATTGTCACCTTTCGTCCCATTTTCCACGTCGGATGGTTCAGAGCCTCGGCGGGCGTTGCCCGGCGCACCCGGTCGCTGGGCCACTCGCGGAATGGGCCGCCGCTTGCCGTCAGCATCACCCGGCGTACACGGCGCGACACATCGAACGGCGGGACCAGCGATGATGCCGCGTCGCCCTTCGGGGACGCGCCAGCGCATTCGAGCCCCTGCAGGCACTGCCATACGCCGGAGTGTTCGCTATCCACTGGCAGCAGTCGAGAGCCCGACCGCCGAGCCGCGGGCACCACGAGCTCCCCCGCCGCGACAAGCGTTTCTTTGTTCGCGAGCGCCACGTCGCGCCCGAGCTCGACCGCGGCGAGCGTTGCGGGGAGCCCCGCGACACCCACCATGGCAGCGAGCACAACGTCGCACTCCACCTCGCGCACGAGCCGCTCGGCCGCGTCCCGACCGCTCCGAACGGTGCATCGCGAGAGCGCGCTGCTTGAACTCAAACCATCGTGCGAGGCCATCGCGACCTCGCGCACGCCGAAGCGAGCCGCCTGCCGCCCGAGAAGGTCCGCCGACCTCCCCGCGGCGAGGCCAACGACCTCGTAGCAAGGCACATCTTCGCCGCGATCGGCCAGCGCGCGGAGGTGCGCGACGACCTCGAGCGTCTGCGTGCCGATCGAGCCGGTGGAACCCAGGATGATGAGGCGGCGCGCGCGCAACGAATGACCCTCGTTCCTATTCATCCAGCCCAACCGGGCGGTGCTATTCGGCCCTTCCCTTGACCTTCCCAATCTCGCTGGGCGCCAGTTTCCGCCTGAATGCGTACAACGTGCGCGGAGCCTTCGGGGCGGGTGGCTTCTCGGCAGCCGGAATCGGCGCGGGTTTCGCGGGGCGCGGCTCGGATCTTGCCTCGGGCTTCCCGGCGCGCGAGCCGCGCCCGCCGCCTCCACCACTTCCACCCGATTCGGCACGGCCAGTCGGCTCTCCACCGTGTTGTCCACGACCGCCCGAACGACCACCACCACCGCCTTGCGCACCGCGTCCACCTTGGCCGGCTCGCGATCCGCCGGCTGAGGGGGCGGCTCGAGCCTCGGGCGCCGGAGCATGTGCCCCGGTCGGACCGGCCGCTGGAGCAC